>DASXUH010000093.1:0-18275 GCA_036504935.1 Geothrix sp.
TCCAGCCACTCGAGAAGGTTGAACCGGACATCACGGATATCGTCGATGTACTTCATGGGGGCCTCCAGATGGAGAGAACGGGATGTATTCCAAGGGACGAGGGCTTTCCTTCATTCTTCGCCCAGACACCCCGCCCCACCAATACCTGTCCTCAGGTAAGTTGTCCATGGCTTTCCAGGGCGATGGCTACTTCAGTTCAGGGAACTGTTCCTCCCGGAATTCCAGGGGAGAAGGCGTCGGATCGGCCGCCCGCTTCCGGAGTTCCACCCGCCGGATCTTGCCGGAGATGGTCTTGGGGAGATCACCGAATTCCAGGATCCGGATGCGCTTGTAGGGCGAGATCCGCTCACGGATGAACCGGAACAGGGCCAGGGCCGTCTCGCGGTTGGGCTCGTAGCCGGCCCGCAGGATGACATAGGCCTTGGGCACGGACAGCTTCAGGGGATCCGGGCTGGGCACCACCGCCGCTTCCGCCACGGATTCATGTTCGATGAGGAAGGATTCCAGTTCGAAGGGGCTGATCCGGTAATCGGAACTCTTGAAGACATCGTCGGCCCGGCCGACGAAGCACAGGTAGCCGTCCGCATCGCGCGTGGCCACGTCCCCGGTGCGGTAGTAGCCCTCGGCCACGGCCTTCTCCATCTTCGACGGATCGTCTTTGTAGCCGGCCATGAGGCTCGTCGGCCGGGGGTTCAGCTTGAGGGCGATCTCGCCCTCCTCCGCTTCCTTCCCCTCTGCGTCCAGCAGCGCCACCGTGAAGCCCGGCAGGGGGCGACCCATGGACCCGGCCTTGACCGTCTGGCCGGGCGAGTTGCCCACGATGGCGGTGGTCTCGGTCTGGCCGTAGCCGTCGCGGATGGTGAGGCCCCAGGCCTTCTCGACCTGGCTGATGACCTCGGGGTTCAGAGGCTCGCCCGCGCCGACCAAGGCCCGGAGCTTCACCTTGTAGGCCGCGAGATCCTCCTGGATGAAAAGGCGCCACACGGTAGGGGGAGCGCAGAGGGTGGTCACGCCCTTGTCGACGATGACCTGCAGGGTGGCCGAGGCGCTGAACCGGGCGGAGCGGTAGACGAAGATGCAGGCTCCGGCGTTCCAGGGCGCGAAGAAGCTGCTCCAGGCGTGCTTCGCCCAGCCCGGCGAGCTGATGTTGTAGTGGATGTCGCCCTCCCGCAGGCCCACCCAGTACATCGTGGACAGGTGGCCCACGGGGTAGGACTGATGGGTGTGGACCACCAGCTTGGGCTTGGCCGTGGTGCCGGAGGTGAAGTAGAGCAGCATGGGATCGGTGGCGCGGGTGGCTGCATCCGGCACGAAAGACGCGGCTCCCCCGTAGAGCTCGGAGACGTCATGCCAGCCCTGGACCTTCGCACCCACGCTGATGCGGGTGAGACCGGCATCCAGGCCATCAAACTTGGCCGTCTGGGCGGCATCCACCACCAGATGCCGGATCCCGCCCCGCTCGATGCGGTCCTGGAGGTCCGCCTGGGAGAGCAGCAGGGTGGAGGGGACGAGCACCGCCCCCAGCTTGATGCAAGCCAGCATCACCTCCCAGAGGGGGAGGACATTGTCCAGCATGATCAATACGCCGTCCCCCCGCCGGACCCCCATGGCCCTCAGTGAATTGGCCACCTGGTTGCTGCGCCGGGAAAGGTCCTGGAAGGTGACTTTCGTCTCCGCTCCGTTCTCCTCGACGATCCAGAGGCCAGGCTTATCGTTGCCGGCAGCGTAGGCATCGAAGCAGTCGAGGGCCCAGTTGAAGGTATCCAGAGCCGGCCAGCGGAAGTCGCGGCAGGCCGTGGCGTAGTCATCCCGATGCTGGACGAGGAAATCCCTGGCTTGAAGGAAGGCTTCGCGACCATTCATCCGGTCCTCCTGATTCGTCTGGGGGTATAGAGCAATCTAGGACAGCCAAGACCGGCCGTCCAGAATGGAAAACGACATGTAGGGCGAGAAAGATTCTCAAGTAGGGCCGCACGCTGAGCCTGCATGGTAGGGTGGTCGCGTTGCACCCAATCCGCGAGGCTTCCTGTGTTCAGCATCATCCCTGACGGCGCAGGTTACCGTGAATTCGTCCTGCTGAAGGACGGCCAGGGTGTCCTCCTGCGGATTGCGACACTGGACGATGTGGAGCGGGTGGAAACGTTCATCAGGGGCCTCTCCCGCGAGAGCATGGCCATGCGGTTCATGGGTGGCGTGTCCAGTGTCTCCCGCAAGTTCGTGGAGGATCTCTGTGACGAGAACCGCCGCCAGCGGGCCTGTCTCCTGGCCATCGAGGGCGAGGGGGCGGAACAGCAAGTGCTCGGCCTCGGCAACTACGTGGGCGATGGCGGGGCCGTGGCCGAGGTCGCGTTCATGATCGCGGATGTGCATCAGGGCCGGGGCATCGGCACGCTGATCCTCGAGCGCCTGGCGGGCTTGGCGGCGGGCGCCGGCTACGTGGGGTTCGAGGCCGAGCTGCTCCACGAGAACCAGAAGATGGCCAACGTCTTCCGGGATTCCGGGTTCGAGACCACGCGGGCCATGGAGGGGGGCATCATCCATGTGCGCTTCCCCCTGAGCGCCCCCGAGGCCCAGCGGGAGCGCGCCGAGATCCGCGAGCGCGTGGCCACGGCCAACTCCCTGGTTCCGCTCCTGCGGCCCGGGGCTGTGGCCGTGGTGGGCGCCTCCCGCGATCCCGCCTCCGTGGGAAGCATCATTTTCCGCAACATCCTCAAGGGAGGCTTCCAGGGGGCCGTCTATCCGGTCAATCCCAGGGCCAAGTCCATCGAAGGCGTGCAGGCCTATCCTTCCCTAGCGTCCCTGCCGGAGTCCCCGGATCTGGTGGTCCTGGCGGTTCCCGCCACCAAGGTGTACGCCCTCGCCAAGCGGGCCCTGGACAGAGGCGCCCGCGGCCTCCTGGCCCTCGCGGCCGGCTTCGCGGAGACGGGCCCGGAAGGAGCCCGGCGCCAGGAGCGCCTGGTACGGCTGGCGCGCAGCCGGGGGGCCCGGCTGGTGGGACCCAATTGCCTGGGGCTCCTGAACACCCATGCCGGCGTGCAGCTGAACGCCAGCCTAGCCACGGCCATGCCGCCCAGGGGGCGGGTCGGGTTCTTCAGCCATTCCGCGGCCCTGGGCGTGGTGATTCTGCAGTACGCCGCCGAGCGCGGGCTGGGGTTCTCCACGTTCGTCTCCGCCGGAAACCGGGCCGATGTCTCGGGGAACGACCTGCTCCAGTACTGGGAGGAGGATCCGGACACCGACCTGGCCCTGCTCTACCTGGAGACCTTCGGGAACCCCCGTCGCTTCGCCCGGCTGGCCCGGCGGATCTCCCACCGCAAGCCGGTCCTGTGCGTCAAGAGCGCCCGGAGCCACGCGGGACGCCGCGTGGCCCAGGCCCACATCGCGGCGAGTCCCCAGAACGACGCCGAAGTGGAGGCCCTCTTCCACCAGGCGGGGGTGATCCGGGCCGACACCCTGGAAGATCTGTTCGACATCGCGCTGCTGCTCTCCCACCAGCCTCTGCCGCGGGGGGACCGTGTGGCCATCGTCAGCAATTCCGGTGGTGTCGCGACCATCTGCGCGGATGCCTGCGAATCCCACGGCATGCGGATCGCCGGGCCCGGCGTGGTGGACCTGCACGCCATGGCCACGCCAGAGCACTACGAGCGGGCCTGCCGGGAGGCCCTGGAACATCCCGAGGTGGACGCCCTCATCGCCTCTTTCGCCTGCCTGGGGGACTGCGATCCGGCCCTGGTGGCCCGGGCCATCCGGCGGGCCGCGGTGCGGGCCGAGCAGACCACAGGCATCGCCAAGCCGACCCTGCTCTCCCTCATGGGCGTGAGCGGCGCGGTGCCGGTGGGATCGGCGGCCCTGAGCGAGGGTGGCGGCATGCACCGGATCTTCCCCTCCTACCGCTTCCCGGAATCGGCGGCCCTGGCGCTGTCCAAGGTGGTGCAGTACGCCCATTTCCGCAGGCAGCCACCGGGCCGGTTCCTGGGCTATGCGGATGTCAACGCCGGGGAGGCCCGGCGCCGTGTGGAACAGCACGTCGAGAAGCTGCCCGATTCGGCCCACTCGATCTTCTCGGCGGTCCAGGCGAGGGAGCTCATGGGGCTCTTCGGCGTGCCCGTCACGAATCTCCCGGAACCCGCCGAGCGAAGGGGCCCGAGAGTGGCGCTGAACCTCACGGCCGACCCTGATTTCGGGCCCATCTGGCGCTTCCACCGCCAGGGCGTGGGTTCCATCCTCCGCATCACCCCGCTCACGGACCTGGACATCGCCGATGTCCTCGAGCGGATGCACCTGCCCCCCACCAGCGGACTGGGTGAAACCCTGGGCCGCCTGACCCAGCTCGTGGAGGAACTGCCCTGGCTCTGCACCCTGGAAGCCCAGGTCGCCGTTCATGGCGAGACCGGCGCCCTCAGTCCCCTGCCCCTGCAGCCCGACCTGCGCCTGACCTTCACCCAGGTCGGCTTCCGCAAGCCCTGAACCCGAAGGAGGGCCGCCATGCTCGTGAAGGAAATGATGCGCAGGCCGGTGACGGTGATCTCCGTCGAGGCCACCATCGGCGAGGCCCACCAGCTGCTCCAGTCCCGCGGGTTCCGCCATCTCCCCGTGGTGGACCGGGGGCGCCTGGTGGGAGTTCTCACGGATCGGGACCTCCGCTTCGCCACCAGCAACCTCTGCCACACCGCCCGGACTGCCGAGGATCCCGTCTCCGGCGCCATGAGCAGTCCGCCCCTGACGGCCGACCCCCTCGATCCCGTGGAGGACGCCGCGCGGATCATGCGCGAGCACAAGATCGGCTGCCTGCCCGTGGTGGACGGCTCGGAGCTGGTGGGCATCCTGACCGGCATGGACCTCCTGGACGCCCTGATGATCCTCACGGGGGTGACCAAGCCGTCCTCCCGGCTCGAAGTGGCCCTCGCGGACCGGCCAGGCGAACTGGCCCGCCTCACCGCGTTCCTCGCCATCCGCCGCGTCAACATCCACTCCATCCTCACCTACCCCTCGCCCGACGCGATCCGCACCGTGCTGCGGGTGGATTCCAACCAGATCCGCCCCCTGGCGGAGGAACTGCGGGCGGCCGAGTTCACTGTCCTCTGGCCCATTGCGAAGCCATGGCAGCACTGATCTACCGCCCGGAATACGCCGGGTACGACTTCGGGCCGGAGCATCCGTTCACGCCGGCACGGCTCGCGATGCTCCTGGACCTGATCCACTCCCTGGGTCATCCGACCTCGCCCATCGCAGCGCCGGCGGCGACTAGGGAGGAGATCCTCTCGATCCACGACGAGGCCTTCGTGGCCATGGTCGAGGCCCTGGACCGTGGCGAGGTCCGGCCCGGCGCCGACCAGTTCGGCCTCGGCACGCCAGACAACCCCGTCTTCCCGGGCATGGATCTCGCCGCCAGGTGGCTGGTGGGTGGCACCCTCCATGGCGCCCGGCTGTTGATGGCGGGCGGCGAGACACGCGTGCTCCAGCTGGGCGGGGGCCTGCACCATGCCCAGAAGGACCGGGCCGCCGGCTTCTGCTTGTACAACGACCTGGCCGTGGCCATCCAGGCCTTCGTGGACCATGGCTGGCGCGTGGCCTACCTGGACATCGACCTCCATCACAGCGATGGCGTCCAGAACCTGTTCTACGGCAACGACCGGGTGCTGACCATCAGCCTCCACGAGACCGGGCACTACCTCTATCCCGGCACCGGCCACATCCAGGAACTGGGCACCGGCCTCGCGCGGGGACTGAGCGTGAACGTCCCCCTGGAACCCTTCACAGAATCCGAGAGCTACCTGGAGGCCTTCGAGGCCGTGGTGCCGCGGGCCCTGGCCGAGTTCTCGCCCCACGTCCTGGTAGTCCAGGCCGGCGCGGACGCCCACTTCGCCGACCCGCTGGGGGACCTGGCCCTGACGACCCAGACCTTCCAGACACTCCATCGCAGGATCCTCGAGCTGGCCGATGCGCACACCCAGGGCCGGGTGCTCCTCACGCTGGGCGGCGGCTACGAGGCCCAGGTGGTGGCCCGCGTCTGGACGATCCTCTACCTCACCCTGATGGACCTTCCCATCCCCGAGGCCCTTCCCCAGGAATGGCTGGATCGCTGGCGCCACCTCCTGGGCCCGGAGATCGGCCGGACCCTGCACGACCCGGCACCGGCCTATCCGGAACTCCCGGGCCGGGAGGAGCGGAACCGCCGCAACCAGGACGTGGTCGCACGGCTGCTGGATACCCTGGTCCGCTACTGGCTCTAGTCACCGGGTTCACAGCCGTTCTTCCGGTATCCTCGAGGCATGATCGGACGCCTGCGCGGGGAACTCATCCAGAAGCTGCCGAACCTGGCCCTCGTCGAATGCGGGGGCGTGGGCTACGCCGCGGCCATCAGCCTTTCCACCTACGGCCTGCTTCCGGAAGCGGGAACGCAGGTGACGTTGCATACGGAACTCCTGGTGCGCGAGAACGAGATCGCGCTGCTGGGGTTCTCCTCCACGCAGGAGCGGGAACTCTACCGGCTGCTGGTGAAGGTGGATGGTGTGGGACCCAAGCTGGCCCTGGCGGCCCTGGGCGCCTTGAATCTTGAAGATCTGGTGCGCGCGATCCGGAGCAGGGACGTGAAGGTCCTTACCCGCATTCCCGGCGTGGGCAAGAAGACCGCCGAGAAGATGTGCTTCGAGCTGTCGGAGAAGTTGGGCGGCCTCTCAGGCCTGGATGGCCTGGTGGGAACGGCCTCGGGCGACCCCTGGGAGGAGAGCCTGCGGTCCGCCCTGACGAATCTTGGTTTCAAAGAGGATGCGGTGCTGCCGGTGGTGGCGGACCTCCGCGCCTCGAAGCCGCCCCTGGTGGAGGCCATCCGCCTTGCATTGAAAGCCCTGCAGCGATGAGCACGCGAATCCTCTCCACGTCACCTCTCGTCGGCCCCGCCCTGGCCGAGCTTGGCGTCCGCTTCCCGGAACTGCGTCTGGCCGCCTTCCGTTCTCCCGAGTGGAACGCCGCCCTGCCCGAGGTCGAGGCCCTGGTGGTGATGCTGTCCGAGCCCATCTCCGAGGCCGACCTCGACGCGGCCCCCAAGCTGAAGGCCATCGGCACCTACTCCGTGGGTGTGAACCATCTGCCCGTGAAGGCCTGCCAGGCCCGCAGCATTGCCGTGGTGAACACGCCTGGCGTGCTGACGGACGCCACCGCCGACATCGCCCTGGCCTTGCTCATGGCGGTGACGCGCCGCGTGGCGGAAGGCGAGGCCCTGATGCGCTCCGGCGAATGGAAAGGGTGGGCGCCGGATCAACTGTTGGGCCCCGGCCTCGCGGGCAAGGCCTGCGGCATTCTCGGTAGCGGTCCCATCGGCCAGGCCTTCGCCCGCCGTGCCCAGGCCGTGGGCATGACGCCCTTCTTCTGGGACCGCGAGGGCCATGGCGGCGACGTGGACTTCGGCGCCGGCCGCGCCCCGCGCCTCTCCTTGGCGGACCTGCTTCCCCGCAGCGCCGTGTTGTCCCTCCACTGCCCGCTCACCGACCAGACCCGCGGCATGCTCGACCGCGCCGCGCTGGAGCAGCTGCCCCAGGGTGCCGTGGTCATCAACACCGCCCGGGGCGGCATCCTGGACGAGAACGCCGCCATCGACCTCCTGGAAGCTGGCCATCTGGGCGGTGTGGGCCTGGATGTCTACGAAGGTGAACCGCGCCTCAATCCACGTTGGCTGAAGGCGCCCCGTGCGGTCCTTCTGCCCCACCTCGGGTCCGCCACGGTGGAGACCCGCGGAGCCATGGCGCGCCTGCTTTGTGACGGGCTGGCCGCTGCGCTTGGGTGATACCCTGGAGTCCCTCACGAGGCACCCCATGGCACGCCCCTGGATCAAGCTGCTCGACCCCGACCTGACGGCGCTCAAGGCTGCCGCCGGGCTGTCGTTTGAAGATCGCCTGAAGCTGGCCCGCGCGTTCAACGGACGCGCCCGCCACGCGGAGGCCCAGGAGATCCTCGACCAGCTGCTGATCGAGGACCGTTCCCATGCGGAGGCATGGTTCGAACGTCTGCTCTGCTTCAGCGACAACACCGAGGAAGAGGAGGGTCTGGAGTTGCTGGGACAGCTCGAATCCCTCCGGGACGAGCATCCGCAACACGGCGGCCACCTGCGCAACATGGGTTACCTGCGCCTCCTCCTGCAGGACATCGACGGCGCGGAGATCGCCCTCAAGCAGGCGCTCGCCCTCGACGGGCAGGATCCCAAGGCGCTCGAGCTCACGGGCCTTGTGCACCTTCACCGGGGGCACCCTGCCGAGGCCAAGGCTTGGCTGCTGAAGGCTCTGAGCCTGCGGCCCAAGGATCCCCGCACCCTGCGCCTGCTCGCCATCGCCATGGACCAGCTGGCCGACTGGACCGGAGCCGAGGCCCAGCTGGTGGCGGCCCTCCAGACGGATGGATCCTACTACTGGGGCTGGCATGCCCTGGGCGAGATGCTGTTGAAGCGGGGCGAACTCGCGGAGGGTCTGCGCTGCATCCAGCGGGCCCGCAGCCTGCATGTGTGTGACCCGGCCAGCTACTTCATCCTCGCCGAGATCTTCAGCGAGCAGGGGCACCTGGAACTGGCCCAGGGCCAGCTCCACACGCTCATGCTGCTCGCCCCGCCCGCGCCGGTGCTGGCAGAGGCCCAGGCTCTGCTGGGCGAGCTGAAGCGCGACATGGGCGATCGGGAGGGCGCGGTCTCCTACTTCAGCCTCGCCACGGAAACGGACCCCGACGCTTCGAACCCCTGGGCCGCGCTGGGCGACATGGCCCGCGAAGAATCCCGCTGGGATGATGCGCTCCGCTGCTACCGCGAGGCCCTGATGCGTGAACCTGACGCCGCGGACCTCCAAGTCCAGCTCGGCTACGCCCTCATCGAAACCCGGCAGGGGCCCGCTGCAGAGCAGGCCTTCCTCCAGGCCCTGGAGAACGATCCCAGCGAATACAGCGCCTACCTGGGCCTGTCAGAGGTCTATCGCTTCGCGAACCGCTGCGAAGACCAGATGGGCATGGTGGACCAGGCCATGGCCCTGGCCCCCGATGACTCCGACGTGTGGAACGCCCGGGGTGTGGCGCTGGAAGTGGCGGGGCGCCTCCAGGAGGCCACGGAGGCCTACGAGAAGGCCCTTGCCCTGGAACCCAGCCACCGCAAGGCGGCGAACAATCTGGGATTCGTGCTCGAGAAGCGCATGGACCAGGGCGAGCCCGAGTTGCAGGAGCGCGCCATGGAAGCCTGGAAGCAGCGGCTGCTCATCTGCCGCGACGCGGGTCAGAGCATGAAGATGGCCACCGAGCATCTCACCAAGCTGGGCGTGGGGGAGGAGACCCTCCGCGAATGGCTGCGACCGGAGTTCCTCGCGGCGGAGATGGAAGGCTGACACGCCGCCGTCACCCCAGTGTTACCAGATAGTTACAAACCCTGGCGAAGCCCGTGTGGAAAAGCCTGCGGATTGATCCTTACCGGCGGGCCTAAACCCTGTCGCGAGATGGACTTCGAGCACCTTTTAATTGACATTCCTATCAATTAAAATTGAATCATATCAACCTTTATATTGATTACGTTTGCAGGTCCTGCCCATCAACGCCGGGACAGGGTTTTCCACAATTTACGCTTTCTTTCGCATTGACAGGCCGAGTCCCCTTACCGGGCGTGAAGAGGGAGGCGAAAAGGCCTCACACCATCCATTTCGTCACACCAGGGCCTCGGCCTCCCGGAGCTGGACGCTCACCAGGCGCGAACAACCCGCCTCCTCCATGGTGACGCCGTAGAGCGTGTCCGCGGCCACCATGGTGGGCTTCTGGTGAGTGATGACGATGAACTGGGTATCGGCCTTCATCTTCTGCACCATGGCGGCGAAGCGGCCGACGTTGGCCTCGTCGAGGGGCGCGTCCACTTCGTCCAGCACGCAGAAGGGGCTGGGTTTGAAGTGGAAGATGGCAAACAGGAGCGAGATGGCTGTCAGCGCCTTTTCCCCGCCGCTCAGGAGCGTGAGGGCCTTCGCGGTCTTGCCGGGCGGCTGGGCCGTGATCTCGATGCCGCACTCCAGGAGGTTTTTCGGATCCTCCAGGCTTAGCTGGGCCTGGCCGCCGCCAAAGGCTTCGCGGAAGACTTCCTGGAAGCGGTTGTTCACAAAATCGAAGGCCTCCCGGAATCGTTCTTCGCTGGTGGCATTGATCTCCTGGATGGTGGACTCCAGGTTTCCGATGGCGGCGGTGACATCGGCCCGCTGCTCGTTCATGAAGGCCATGCGGGTTTCCGCCTCCTCCAGTTCCTGGATGGCCAGGGGATTCACCCCGCCCAGGTCCATGCGCCGGCCCTGAAGCTCGTTGAGGTGGGTCTGGTGGACCAGTTCGCCTTCGGACCAGGCCTCGCGCTCAGCCTCGCTGATGCCGGCAAGGAAGGCGGGGATATCGAGCCCCAGAGCCAGCTCGACCTCCTTGGCCAGGGCCTCCTGGCTGCCCTGCACCTGGGCGCCGTGGATGAGCACTTCCTGGTGCTGGGCCCGCGCGTTCTCCAGGGCCTCCTGGAACTCGCGGGCCGCCCGCTCGTGCACCCGCAGGGTCTCCTGCTCCAGCTCCAGCCGGGGCTGGGCTTCCTGGGCCTGGACCTGCACGCCCTCCCGGTCCTGCAGCAGCTTCTGGGATTCCGACTCCAGCTCCGCCAGACGCCGGACACAGGTCTCCATCCGGCTGGTCTGCTCCGCGGCCTCCAGTTCCAGCCGCTGCCGTTCCGCCTCCAGGTCGAAGCGGCCTCGCTGGGCCAGCTGGAGGTGCCGTTCGTGGCCATCCCGCTCCGCCCAGACCGCATCGCGGCTGCGCGCGGCCTCCATGCGCTGGTCCCGGCGTTCGTCCATCCGGTGCCGGGCCTCGCGGACCAGGATCTCCGCCTGCTGGATGGCCTCCTCCAGGGCGGTGTCGTTGGCCTCCTCCGGGTGCGCTTCCAGCTCTCGGAGCTGGCCCTGGAACCCCTTGATCTCGGCTTCGATCTGCTCCCAGAGGGCATCCGCCCGCTCGCTGGCGGCCCGGATCTCCGACAGCTGGCCCTGCAGCGAGGTCTGCTGCGACTTCAGGGTGTCCGCCCTCCGCCGCAGAGCACGCAGATCCTCGTCGATCTCCACGGACCGCTCCCGGGCGGCCCGGCTGTCATCGCCACCCTTGCCGCGCCGGGCCTCCAGATCCTCGATCCGGTCCAGCAGGGCTTCGCGGGTCGCCTTGGCCTCCTCTTGCTCCGCCCGCAGCTTCAGGGGCGAGGCCGCGGGGGCGGAGACTCCCAACTGCATAGGGCCAAAAGGGAGGCGCACGAAGGCCGGCGACACGAAGGCCAGATCCGGGTGGGCCAGGACCAGGGCCGGCAGGGCCTCGTCAGAACACCGGAAGGCGCGGTCCAGGAGGCCGCTGAGGGGGCGCTCCGGACCAGCCCACCGGAGGTGGTCGCGCAGGGCCTCGCAGCCGGCGGGAACGGGCGGAGGGGCCCCTCCCGCCTCCAGGGCCAGCAGCAGGTGGCCGGGCGCCTCGGCGGCGCGGCCAGCCAGCTTCTCATCGGCGGCCAGCACCTGGAGCCAGCCGCCCAGCAGGCGCTCCAGATCCGGCCGCAGGGCTTCCTCCACCGTGAGCAGGTCCACCAGGGTCTGCGGCCGGAGGCCCTGCTCCCTCAGCCAGGTGAACCCCTTCTGGAGCTCGGCCTCACCGAAGCTCTTGGCCAGCAGATCAGAGATCTGCCTGTGGCGCCGCTCGGCCGCGTCCAGTTCCGCTTCGGCCCGATGGTGATCCTGGGCCAGGATCCGCTGGGCCTCCTCCAGCTGCTCGGCCCGGCGGCGCTGGTCCAGCGCGGCCTCCTCGGCCTGCTCGACCTGGGACAGCAGGCCTTCCAGGCTGCGTTCCACCTGGCCGGCCTCGGCCTCCAGGCTTTCCAGACGCGGAGCACGGACAGATTCCTCGTGGTTGAGGGTGTCCAGGCGGCCTTCCAGCTGGGCGACCTGGGTCTGCAACCCCATGCGCTGCTTCTGCCGGGCCAGGGCCTCCTTCTGGGAATCAGCCTTCCGGTCCCGCAGGGCATGGAGGTCCGCCTCCGCGTGCCGGAGGGCGCCCTGGGCCAGGGCAACGGCCTCCTCGGCCTTGGCCAGCTCCGCTTCCTGCTGGGCGAGGCGCTCCCCAGCCCCCTGCAGCTGGGCCTCAAGCGCCGTGAAGGAATCGCCGGATTCGGCCAGCCGTCCCGCCAGCATCTGGATGTGCTCCTCCAGCCGGCTCCGCTGGTCTCGCGCCTCGATCCTGCGATCCTCCTGGAAGGTGCGTTCCTGGCCCGCCAGCTGCAGGCGCTGATCCAATCCCAGGATGGCGCTCGCGCGCTTCGCCTGGGCCTGCTGCTGCTCGTCCACGGACAACCGCAGGGCCTCCACCTCGGAGGCCTTCTCGGAGACCTGCGCGGTGAGCTCAGCCACCCGCCGCTCGACGCCATCCAGATCATCCAGGACGCGCCGCTTGGCCTCTTCCAGCTCCACCGCCTTCCCGGCGAGCAGTACCCGCTGGGTGGCCTTGATCTCCGTGTCCAGCTCTTTGGCCTTGCGGGCGCGGGCAGCCTGGCGGCGGAGCGAATCCATCTGCTTGTTCAGCTCGTAGAGGATGTCGTCGAGGCGCTGGAGGTTGCTCCGGGTCTCCTCCAGCCGCTTCTCCGCGTCGGTCCGGCGCAGCTTGTAGCGGGTGATCCCCGCGGCCTCCTCCAGCAGCAGGCGGCGGTCCTTGGGTTTGCTGCTGAGGATCAGGTCGATCTGGCCCTGCTGGATGAAGCTGTAGGCGCGAGTGCCCATGCCCGTGTCCAGCAACAGATCCTGCACGTCCTTGAGCCGCGCCTCCCGGCCGTTGATGCGGTACTCGCTGCCGGTGTCCCGGTAGAGGCGCCGCGAAATGGTCACCTCCCGGGTGGACCCGGGCAGGGTGGGATCGGGCATGTCGAGCACCAGCTTCACCTCGGCCAGGCCGGTGGCCCGGCGCTGGGCCGTGCCCGCGAAGATCACGTCGGCCATCTCCGCGCCGCGCAGCATGGAAACCCGCTGCTCGCCCAGCACCCAGGCGAGGCTGTCGGAGATGTTCGACTTGCCGCAGCCGTTGGGCCCCACGACCGCGGTCATGCCGCCGGGGAAGCTGAGCTTCTGGGCGTCGGCGAAGGACTTGAAGCCATGGAGTTCGAGGGAGATCAGGCGCACGTGATCAGCGCTCCGGGGAAGGTGATGGGGAACATCTGCCCCCATCATTCCATACCAGACGTGATCCCCGTCCCCTTGGGAATCCAGCGGAGGCCCGTTAGACTCGATTCCTTCCCCTGTCCTGTCAGGAGCCGCCTGTGCATTCCCCCAGCCTCCCTCTGTGCGACCCGGTGACGGATGCCCGGCCGGGAGTGTCGTGTCCGGGACGAGCTGCCGGGATTTGGGGGGAGATGCCATGAGGCTGCCATTCCTCCAGGCCCCGGTGGCATCCCTGGTGTGGCTGGAAGCCCACCGCATCCACGCGGGCACCCACCGGCGCACCCTTTCGGGCCCCCCCACGGAGGATCAGCTGGCCCAGGCCCTGGCAGCCCTGCCCCAGGGACCCACGCGCTGGGTGCTGGACGACCTCTGGACGCCCTCCATCCTGATGAGGGATCTCACGGAACTGCCCAAGGGCGCCGAGGCCCAGGAAGCCTTCTTCCGGTGGCGGTTCACGCAGGCCCTCGCCCTGGAGGAACCCCACTTCGTCCAGGCCCTGGAGATCGAGTCGGGAGCGTGGCTGGCCTCAGGCATCCGCGAGGAGTTCCGGGAGACCCTGCTCCAGCTGGGCCTCCGGCTTGACCGGAATCTCCACGCCCTCACGCCGCGCTGGCTGCATCTCTACAACCTCCTGGCCCCCTCGCTGAACCTGCCGGGCATGCTCCTGTCCCTGAGCCCCGCCGGCCAGGGCCGCTACGCCGGCACCCTGGTGGCCTGGGGCCGGACCCTCTGCCTGCTCCGGCAGTGGTCTGAACCCCTGGATCCCCAGGGTTGGAATGAGGAGCGCATCACCCCCAGCGCCGCCTTCCTCCAGCGGGAATCCCGGACCCCGCAAAGCCTGGCGATCTGGGGCGCCCCGGCTTGGCCCGACGTGGGTCTGCCGGTGCGCATCCTGGATGACCGGTTCGCCTTGGTGGAGACGCCCTGATGGCCGTTCCTGCCCTCCACCTCAACCTGGCACCCCGGCCCAGCCTCTGGCGACAGCATCACCGGATCCTGGGCTGGGCCGCCCTCGGGCTCGGCGTGGCCTTCCTCCTCGGTTCCCTGGGCCTCACGTGGCGGGCCTACCACCAGGCCGGCCGGGCCGGACGCGAAGCCGTGAGCCTGACGGAGGAGACCCGGCGGGCCGCCCGCTCGGAAGCCCAGATCCAGGCCTCGCTCCAGGGGATGGACGCCACCCGTGAGCAGGCCCGGTGGAAATTGGCCGAACGCATCCTCCAGGAGCGCAGCCTGCCCTGGTCGCGCGTCACGGCGGAGCTCGAACAGCGCATGGTCCCCGGCATGCGGCTGAAGGGGCTTCAGCGGACCCGTGGGAACAGCCAGCAGGTGGTCATGAAGCTCAAGGGGGAGGCCCTGAGCCGCGAGGCGGAGGCCGGCTTCGTGGATGCCCTCCGGAGGACCCCCGTCTTCGCCGAAGTGATCCTGGAGCGCGAAGCGGAACGCCAGGGTGGCGGCTGGGATTTTGAACTGAGCCTACCCGCCAACCCCGTGCCCCCGCCCTTCGAGACGCGGGCCGTGAAGACCGGCCCGGCGCCGGCCACGCCTCCTCCAGCAGCCAGACCCGTCCCCACCGCCACCCGGCCCACCCCTCCTTCGCGGAATGCACCGGCCCCGGAAACTCTGCGCCTGGCCCCGCCCCCGGCGGCGCCGGCAGCTCCCCTGGCCCCGGGCGGCAAGGAAGGGGTCCAGGCCCGCCCCGCACCCGGTGAAGACGAGGAAGTGCGGGCCCCCAGGGGCTCCCGCTTTTCGAGGAGGCCCCCCCGATGAGCAGCCCTCTCGGCGCGAGCCGCCTCCGTCTGGCCCTGGGTGCCCTGGGCCTGGCCCTGGGCCTCGGCGTGGCCGTCTTCCTGCTTCCGGACGCCTCCCAGCAGCTGGCCCAGAAGCTGAAAGCCAAGCGCGAGGCCGAGCTCAACCGGAACCAGCAGGTGCAACAGCTCCAGGACCTCCAGCAGCTGGCCGACCGTATCCGCCGCGGCCGGGACACCCTCGAGAACCTGGAAGCCCGGCTGCCCCGGGGGTCCGCTGGCGAACTCCAATGGAGCCTCAGCAAGACCTTGCACGAGCTCGCCAAAAAGCACGGGCTCCGCCTCCAGACCGTGAAGTACGGCCTCCCCAGCCGGGAGGGCACGCGCGGTTCCGACCTGGAAGCTGTGGATGTGGAATTCGTGGCCGTCGGCGTCTACGCCAACCACAAGGCCTTCATGCTCGAACTCGAAGGCTCCGGACTGCCCTTCGCCGTGCGGGACGGCCGCCTGGAGGAGAGCCCTGAAGGCGCTCGGCTCGACATCGTGCTGCGGGCCTTCCGCAAAGCTGGTGGACCGGATCGCGAGGAGGAGGCATGACCAAGCCCACCCGCGCCTTCGACTTCCAGCCAATGATCCAGGAACTCCGCGGCAACCGTCGGACCCAGGCGGCTCTCGTGGCCTTCGCCCTGGTCCTGGTCTATGCGCTCTACACCTTCCTGGCGCCGGATTCCCCCCGGACGAAGCGCGCCATTTCCACTGGGATCGGCTCCAACCTGGATCCACGCCAGCTGCTGGGGCTGCGCAAGCTGCCGGACCTGGCCGCCCTGGACCAAGCCGGTGAGCTGCCACCCGGGGGCAAGGTGCGGCGTGACCTCTTCCTCTTCGAGGCACCCGCGCCTCCTCCCAAGCCCGTGAAACCGCCCCCGCCTCCGCCCCCTCCCACACCAGAAGAACTGGAGCGTCAGCGTCTGGCCCAGGAGAAGGCCGCCGAATTCGCCGGGAGGCCCCAGGATCTCCGCTACCTGGGCTTCTTCAAGGGAAGTCCCTCGGGCCTGGTAGGTGCTTTCATGAAGGGTGAGGAGCCAGTGACCCTGACCCAGGGGGCCTCCCTCGGAGGACGCTGGAAGCTCGTCTCCGTCCTCGAGACCCGCGCTGAGTTCCAGAACACCAAATACCCAGACCTGCGGATGGTCCTGGAGGCCCGCGATGCCTCCGGCGGCGCGCCCGTCAATCAATTCTGATTCGAAGGATGCCTCCGATGCCGCTTTCCTCCTTCGCTCCCACCCAGAAGATCCTCGCCGCCGCCGCGGTCCTGCTCCTGACCCTGGGGTGCAGTCTCCACAAGGCCAACAAGGCCTATGACGAGGGCCGCTACGATGATGCCGTGATCGCCTACCGCGAGGTTCTGCGCAGCGACGCATCGAACACCAAGGCCCGCATCGGCATCAAGCGGGCCTCCCAGCGCGCTGCGGAAGGACATCTCTCCCTCGCCCGGCAGGCCGAGCAGCGCGGGAAGAGCGACACCGAGCTGATGGAAGTGCGGAAGGCCCTGGTGCTGGATCCCGACAACCAGATCGCCCAGGACTGGCTGATCCGCCTGGAAGAGAAGGCCGCCAAGAGCAGGGCCGAGGTCGACGCCGCCGACGACCTTGAGCTGATGAAAGCCAAGGCCGACACCGTGAACCCCGTGCAGCTGAATCCGCGGTCCCTCGAGGGCATGGACCTGAACTTCAGCCGCCGCACCAGCCTGCGCGAGATCTTCGCCACCCTCAGCCGGGCCTCGGGCGTGAACATCATCTCCCACTCGTCCTTCCAGGATCAGAGCATCTCCATCGATCTGCGGGGGCTGCCCTTCCAGCGCATCCTGGACACCCTGATGCTGCAGAACGACCTGTTCTACAAGGTGATCGACCCGAACACCATCATGGTGTTCAAGGCCACCCCCCAGAACCGTGATCTGTACGAGAACCAGCTCCTCAAGACCTACTACCTGTCCAATGCCGATCCCACGGAGCTGCGATCCACCCTCACCACCCTCAACCCCCAGCTGCGGGTGTTCACGGACAAGCGCATCAACGCCATCATCGTGAAAGCCAAGCCCCTGGAACTGGCTGTCGTCGACCAGGTGATCCGCAGCCTCGACAAGGCCAAGGCCGAAGTGATGGTCTACATGGAGCTGATGGAGGTCACAGAGAACAGCCTGGAGCAGGTCGGCTTGCTGCCGGTGATCAACGCCTCCGACTCCTCCGGAACCTTCCGGATGGGTGCCACCACGGTGAACAACACCTCGGGCATGAACACGAATTCGGGCTTCACCAAGATCCACACCGCCGACATCCGCGTGCTGTTTCCCAACCTCGCCCTGGATTTCCTCAAGGGCAACGGGGACGCCCGCCTGGTGGCCAGTCCCAATGTCCGCGTGCTCTCCGGCGAGACCGGCGAGGTCAACATCGGTGAGAAGATCTCCACCACCCAGAGCCAGCTGTCCCTGCCCACGACCGGCACGACAGGCACCGCGTCCGCCTCGTCGCTCCTGGGCGGCGTGGGGCAGACCTCCTTCTCTTACGAGGACGTGGGCGTGAAGATCAAGGTGGAGCCGCGCGTCCACCACAATGGCGAGATCACCCTCAAGATCAACAGCCTCGTCACCACGTTGAAATCCGGTTCCACACCGGGCCGCCCGGACCTTGGGAAACGGGAGATCATCACCTCAGCCCGCCTGCGCGACGGCGAAACCGCCATCTTCGGCGGCCTGTTGAAGGACGAGGAGCAGAAGAGCCTCCAGGGCATCTGGGGGCTCGCCGACATCCCCTTCATCGGGCGGCTGACCGGGAACACCCGCAACAGCAAAGCCAAGACTGACGTGATCCTCACTATCCGTGCGGTCCTGGTGAGGAAGCCCGTGCTCACCGAGCAGGATTGGGCGCCCTTCAACCCGGACGAGGCCACTTCCAAGTCCGGGCAGTTCACCCCCAAGGCCCCGAAGACCGCCGCACCCGCCCCCGGGGCCGGGGCCCCCGCGCAACAGCCGGGCCCGGCCCAGGCCGCGCCCACGGCCCCGCCCACTCCCTCTGACGCCATCCAGGAGAAGAAACCCGAAGGGCCCGCCGGCGACCAGCCTCCCGCCACGGCTTCGGACCTGGTGATCTTCATGACCCCGGTGGCGTCGGAGATAAAGACCGGTGAGCGGGTCCAGATCGGTCTCACGGTCAGCGGAGGCAAGGGCCTCAGTTCGGGCACGGTGGAACTCCGCCTGCCCGCCAGCCTCAAGCTTGGCTCCGTGACGCCCGGTGATTTCATCACCACCGAAGGTGGC
>DASXUH010000094.1:0-3919 GCA_036504935.1 Geothrix sp.
ATGACAGAGTCCACCCCCTGCCTTGAGGCCGTGAACCTCCAGAAGCGTTACGGCGACCGCACCGTGGTGCGGGACGTGAGCCTTTGCGTGGGCATGGGCGAGGTGGTGGGACTGCTGGGGCCCAACGGCGCGGGCAAGACCACCACGTTCTACATGGTGGTGGGGGTGGAGGCCCCGGACCAGGGCAGCATCCGCTGGCTGGGCCAGGATGTCACCGCCCTGCCCATGCACCGCCGGGCCCGGCTGGGCATCGGCTACCTGGCCCAGGAATCCAGTGTGTTCCGGGGCTTGACGGTGTGGGAGAATCTCATGGCATTGGCGGAATTGCAGCCGATCCCGAAAGCGGAGCAGAAGGACCGCTGTGAGCGGCTTCTGGCCGACTTCCATCTGGGCAAGGTGCGCGGCACTCTGGGCATGAGCCTGTCCGGGGGCGAACGGCGGCGCTGTGAACTGGCGCGGGCCCTCGTGACCGAACCCCGGATCATGCTCCTGGACGAACCTTTCGCCGGTGTGGATCCCAAGTCCGTGCTGGAGATCCAGGGTCTCATCGACAACCTCAAGGCGCGAGGCATCGGCGTCCTGATCACCGACCACAACGTCCGCGAGACCTTGCAGATCGCCGACCGGGCCTATATCTTGGCGGACGGGATGATCATGAAACACGGCCTGCCCAGCGAGATCGCAGAGGACCCGGACATCCGCCGGGTCTACCTGGGCGACCGGTTCAGGTTGGACTGATGGCCGCCGGTCCGTTCCTCTCCCAGCGCCTGGCCCAGAGCCAGACCCTCGCGCTCACGCCCGCCATGCAGCTGAAGCTCAAGCTGTGGCAGATGAACCTGCAGGAACTGTCGCAGACCATCGAGCGCGAGCTGGAGGACAACCCCCTGCTGGAGCTGGCGGACGACGGCGACGAGGTGCCGACCCTCGAGGCCATCGAGGAGGGGCGCGACTCCGAGGTGACCGAAGCATCCTCCGATCAGTCCAGCGATGGTGTGGAGCTGCCCGAGGGGGTGGACACCATGGATCTGGGACCGATGCTGGATGCGGCGGGCGAGATGAACCCCGAAAGCGATCTGGAGAAGTTCACGGAAGAGGGGGTGGCCCAGGTCCAGGAGACCGAGTTGGGTGCCGAGAACAGCTGGGATTCGGACATGCCCCGCACCAGCAACCTGCCGGAGGAGGACCGCTTCTCGTGGGAGGACCGCCTCAGCGCCTATGAATCCCTCCAGGATCACCTGGTGAGCCAGCTCTACGAGACCCTGGAGAACGAGGATCCCCGGGCGGCCCTGGTGGAGCGCCTCATCGACCGCCTCGATCCCAAGGGCTTCCTGCGCCTTGATCCCGACCAGCCCTCCGTGGAGGCCACCCCGGCCGCCCTGGCCGCGGACCTGGGCGTCACCGAAGAGGCCCTGCGCGCCGCCCTGGATGTCCTCCAGGAGTTTGATCCTTCTGGCGTGGGCTGCTTCACGGTCCAGGAGAGCCTCTTGCTCCAGCTTCGCCATGCCGGCGCCGAGCCCGATGATCTGGCCGTGCGCATCATCCAGGACCACACCGCTCAAGTGGCCCAGCGGGACAGTGCCAAGCTGCGCCGCGCCCTGGGGTGCACCGACGCGGAACTGTGCCTGGCCATGGACCAGCTCAAGCACCTCAACCCATCGCCCGGCCGGGCCTTCGATCCCGAAGGCGAGCGGGTGGTCAAGCCCGACGTGGTGGTGCTCAAGGGCGAGGATGGCAACTGGAAGATCTACCTCAATGACGAGGGCCTGCCCCGGCTCAAGGTGAATGGCGACTATCAGCGGTTCCTGGCGTCCAGCGATGCCAAGGCCGACAAGGATTTCATCCGCGAGCGCTTCCGCAGCGCGCGGGACTTCATCCGGGGCGTGGAGGACCGGAACCGCACCGTGCTGCGGGTCTCGGCCCAGATCGTGGAACTCCAGAAGGAATTCCTGGAGCATGGCATCGAACGCCTGCGGCCCATGGTGTTGCGCGACGTGGCTGAGGCCACCGGATTCCACGAAAGCACCATCAGCCGGGTGGTGAAGGCCAAGACCATCCACACGCCCCAGGGGCTCTACGACCTGAACTATTTCTTCTCGGCACGCCCCAAGGATTCGGACGTGTCCGCCACTGTGGTCAAGCACCGCATCAAGGCCTTCGTGCAGGCTGAGGACCCTGCCAAGCCGCTGTCCGATGAGGCCATCGCCGGCCTGCTCGAGCGGGACGGCATCAAGGTGGCCCGCCGCACGGTGAACAAGTACCGCGAGGAGCTCAAGATTCCTCCAGCCTCCCAGCGCCGGCGCCGCTAACAGGGTTGAGGCCCCTTCCAGGCGCAGGATCCATGATTTCCGGGCCGCCCGGCCCCTTTCAGGAGTGTCCCATGAAGGTCCACTACACCGGCCGCCACGTGGAGCTCACCGAGCCCCTGAAGCAGTTCACCAAGGAGCGGCTGGACAAGATGGCCACCTATCTGGACGACATCATCGACGTCCACGTGATCCTGGCCGTGGAGAAACATCGCCACGAGGCCGAGATCACGCTGAAGACCCGCGCCAGCGCCTTCGTCGCTTCCGCGACCACGGATGACATGTACTCGAGCATCACCCAGGCTGTCGAAAAGCTGGACGTGCAGGCGCACAAGCACCAGGGCAAGCGCAACACCCGGCCCCATGAGAGCGCCAAGGCCGGCGCCGTCGAAGAGTAATCATTCTGGCTTTTCCGATCAAAGGCGGCCCATCCGGGCCGCCTTTGATATCCTTGAAGGTCCGGAGTCCGCCATGCCCGATCCCACCCATCTCTACGCCCCGAAGACCAGCACCGAGCCCACCCAGGTCTGCGAGAAGTGCCGGAACCCCTACACGCTGGATCATTTCCAGCACGGCATCGAAGGCCAGGAATGCGTCTGCCGGCGGTGCCTCCAGGTCATGGGGTACAAGGTCTAGGCATGCTGAAGGCCCTCGATACCCCCGAGGCGATCCTGGATGGCATCCTCCAGGGCCGCCGGATCTCTGCCGCCGAAGCGCTGTTCCTCATGGAGCGGGCGGAGCTGCCTGACCTCGCCGTAGCCGCCACCGCAGTCCGGGACCGCCACAACGATCCCCGGCGGGCGAGCTACGTCATTGATCGCAACGTGAACTACACCGATGTCTGCAACGTCTACTGCACCTTCTGCGCCTTCTACCACAAGCCCGGCGACACCCGCGGCTACGTGCTGACGAAGGAGCAGCTCAAGCAGAAGGCCGAGGAGACCAAGGCCATCGGCGGCACCGGCTTCCTGTTGCAGGGTGGCGTGAACCCCGACCTGCCCTGGGACTACTACCTGGACCTGGTCCGCTATCTCCACCATGACCTGGGCATCTGGGTCCACGGCTTCTCGCCGGTGGAGATCCAGATGATGGCGAAGCTGAACGGCCAGACGCTCGGCAGGACCATCGCCGACCTGCGCGAAGCGGGCCTCGGCTCCATCCCCGGCGGCGGCGCGGAGATCCTGGTGGATCGCATCCGCAAGAAGATCGCCCCCCTGAAGGGCGGCCGCGAGAAGTGGCTGGAGGTCATGGAGGCCGCCCACGAAGAGGGTGTGAAGACCACGGGCACCATGATGTTTGGCATCACGGAGACTCTGGCTGAGCGCATCGAGCACCTGGAAGCCCTGCGCGACCAGCAGGACCGGGCCCTGGCGAGGAACAACGGCGGCGGCTACACCGCTTTCGCCGCCTGGCCCTTCCAGAGCGGCCACACGCCCTGGGAAGGCAAGGTGCCCAAGCCCACGGACGTGGAGTATCTCCGCACCATCGCCATCGCCCGCATCTTCCTGGACAACTTCGCGCACATCCAGAGCAGCTGGGTCACCATGGGCCGCAAGACCGGCCAGCTGGCCCTGCACTACGGCTGCGACGACATGGGCAGCCTCATGCTCGAAGAG
>DASXUH010000095.1:0-9828 GCA_036504935.1 Geothrix sp.
GAGCACCACCATGAAGAAGTTCCTCACCACCGCCTTCCTGTTCACCCTGGCCGCCGTCGCCTTCGCGCAGGGCGCCCCCGTCGCCGCCCAGAAGAGCCTCTTCGAAGGCCAGTTCGTGGCCCACCTCTCCCTCGCCATCGCGGCCGCCGGCTGCGGTCTGGCCCAGGGCAAGGCTGTGGTTGCCGCCTGCGAAGGCGTGGCCCGCAACCCCCAGGCCGCCGGCAACATCCGCACCACCATGATTATCGGCCTGGCCCTCATCGAGGCCCTCGTGATCTACGTGCTCGTGGCCGCCTTCGCCATCAAGTAGGATAAAATCGCTTTTTCAACGGGGCACCCATTTTCCGGGTGCCCCGTTTTTTTATGATCCATAGTGAGAGAATCGGTAAAGATGCTCGACGTCATGCGCCATCACGACCTGTTCCCCATGCCTCCGGAGGTCACCCAGGTGATCCTCGGCGGCGGGTCGCCCATCGATCTTGATGGCCTGCGGGTCCAGTCCCACGACGAGGCCTGGACCTTCGCCCTCAACTACGGCTACGACATGAGCGTGCCCGCGCAGCGTGCGCGGGTGGTCAGGATCTACGAGGATGCCATCGACTTCCTCGAGGGGGTGGTGCTCGAGGGGACGGACCTGCATGTCCCGAACGAGCTTCGGGCCGCCGGGGACCCTCTCGATCTCCTGGTCTGGGCCTCGGAGCGCCCCCGCACCTTCAGCGGCCGCTGGGCCTGCGCGATCCTGCGCGTGATGCACACCCTCTTCCACGTGGACCACAACGTGAACCTCCGGTTCCTCCCGGAGATCCAGCGCCAAGTCTTCAGCCGCTACGACCAGTTCCTCGTGTGCGAGGAGGGGCGCTGGCTGCTCCGGGGCGCCTACGAGGTGCCCCTGGTGGCCGTGGAGCGCAAGGAGAACAAGGACCGGGTGTCCATGCTCCTGAAAATGCTCCACAAGCCCGAGAACGTGGCCGAGACCATCTACGACCAGATCGGCATCCGCTTCGTGGCCGAGGACCGGCTGGGCGTGCTCATGGCCATCCGGTTCCTGCTGGATCATCACGTGCTGATGCCCACCCACATCAAGCCCAGCCGGAGCCGGAACCTGATGATCGACCTGGAGGCCCTGGCCGCCTGGACGGAGACGTTGCCACCCCTCTTCCAGATCCAGGACCTGAGCCCCGAGGACCGGCAGGAACTCAGCAGCACCCTGGCCCTCAAGTCCGGTGGCATTGAACAGAACCCCTTTTCCAGTAAGGATTACTCAGCCATCCAGTTCACGGCGCGCACCCTGATCCGGCTTCCGGGTCCGGGCGCATCCGCCCTGGAGGCCCTCCAGGAGCGCCTCCGCGGCCTGGGGCACGGGGACCTGGCGGACCTCGCCCAGATTCCAGAGTTGATCCAGGAACAGGAGGAGTTTACTTTCTTCTTCGCACACGAAGTCCAAGTAATGGAACAATCAGGGTTTCAAAGCTCACGATCAGGTCCTGCATCCCATTCGGAATACAAACAACGTCAGCGTGACGCTGCGCGGCGGAGAGTACTTCAGGGAATTCTTCAGGAGGAATCATGCTGAACATCCAGACCCGCCAAGAGGGCGCCGCTTCCGTGGTGTCGATCCAGGGTAAGGTCAACTTCGAGGTGACCGCCCAGCTGCGGGATGTGATCCGGGAAACCGTAGCCACCGCACAGCCGAAGCTCCTGGTGATCAACCTGGAGGGCGTGAGCTTCATCGATTCTTCAGGCCTGGGCCTCCTCGTCGCGGCCCGGAACAGCGTCGACAAGTCCGGCGGGAAGCTGCATCTGGCCTGCCTGCCCGCCCCCGTGAAGAAGACCTTCGACCAGACGAACCTCACCAACTACTTCTCCATCTTCGCCACCGAGCAGGACGCCCTCCGCGGTTCGTGACGGTCGGGAACGCTGCCCCCTGAAGGTTCTGCATGGCCAAGGGCGTGGTCCTGGTGGTGGATGATGAAGCGCCCATCCGGGACATTCTCAGCTTCTACCTCAAGCGGGCGGGCTACCAGGTCCTGACCGCAGGCCATGGCGTCGAGGCGCTCGGGGAGATGGGGCGCCTGAAACCCGACCTCATCATTTCGGATCTCCGCATGCCGGAGATGTCCGGCGATGAGCTCTGCAAGCGGGTCAAGAGCGACCCGGCCACCCAGGACATCTACTTCATCATCCTGTCCGCGCTGGATGGCACGGCTTCTCGCATCGGCGGCCTGTCCCTGGGGGCCGACGACATGATCCCCAAGCCCTTCCATGCCCAGGAGGTGCTGGCCAAGGTGGATTCCACCTTCCGCCTCATCGGGATGCAGAAGGAGATCAGGCGCCAGAACAAGGAGCTGACGGCTTTCCAGGAGCGCGTCCGCGAGGAGATGGAGCTGGCCGCGGCCCTCCAGATGGGCCTGCTGCCCAAGCTCCCGGGCGAGGGAACGGGCGTCCGGTACACCCACCGCTACCTGCCCGCGGCGGGCATCGGCGGGGACATCTACGCGGTCCTGCCCCTGCCGGACGGCAGCACGGCCATGATGATCGCGGATGTGAGCGGCCACGGCGTCACCGCGGCGCTCATCTCGGCCATGGTGAAGACCTCCTTCGAGAACCAGGTGCGGCTGGGCGGCGAGCCGCTGGCCTGGGCCCTGGGCATGAACGGGGACCTCTGCCGCTCCACCCTGGCCGAGCAGTTCGCCACGGCCTGGCTGGGCCGCCTGGATCCCTCCGCGGACCGCATCTGCTACGTGGCGGCAGGCCACTGCGCGCCCCTGCGCATCGTGAAGGGGTCCCGGGGCGGGCTCCAGCGGTCGGAGGTTCTGCGGGGCAAGGGTTTCATGCTGGGGCTGGACGTCCAGCTCCCCTTCATGGAGCACGAGGCGGAATTCCTTCCCGAGGACCGGCTCGTGCTCTACACGGACGGTCTGGTGGAGGTGGAGCGCGAGGATCGCACCATGCTGGAGGAGGCCGGCCTGCGCCGGATCTGCGCGGAGCTTCCCGCCGGGGCCGATGAAGCAGCGGCCTCCGTCATCGCCCAGGCCCGCGCCTTCAACACGCCCGAGCCCTTCGTGGATGACGTGACCCTGGTGATCCTGGACCGGAAGGCCTAGATCTCCGCCAGCGTGGCCGCGATGCCGGGCTCCAACTCGGTGAACGGCACGGTGTAGCCCGCGGCACGGAGGCTGCGCACATCGGCCTGGGTGAAGCTCTGGTACTTGCCACGCAGAGCGTCGGGGAAGGGGATGTACTCGATGCGCCCCTGGCCCAGGTGGACGATGAGGGCCCGGGCGATGTCGTTGAAGCTGCGCGCCTTCCCGGTGCCGGCGTTGACGATGCCCTTCGCCATGCCTGCGCCACCGAAGTGCAGGTTGATGGCCACGATGTCGCCCACGAAGATGAAGTCGCGATGCTGCTCGCCGTTGGCGTAGCCCTCGGTGCCCTCGAAGAGACGGCAGACGCCGGTCTCCTTCAGCTGGCGCAGCAGCTGGTGCAGCACGGACATCATGCGGCCCTTGTGGTCCTCGCGGGGCCCGAAGACGTTGAAGTAGCGCAGGCCCACCACGGGGCTCTGGATGGCGGGCAGGAGGCTCCGCACGTGCTGATCGAAGGCCAGCTTGGAGTAGCCGTAGACGTTCAGGGGGCCTTCATTCTCCGGTGCGGGCTCGAAATCCGTGCTGGCGCCATATGTGGCGGCGCTGCTGGCATAGACCAGGGGCGCCTTGCGGGCCAGGCACCAGTGGAGCAGGGCCTTCGAATCGCCGAAGTTGTTCTCCATCATGTAGCGGCCGTCGGTCTCCATGGTGTCGGAGCAGGCGCCGTTGTGGAACACGGCCTCGGGCCGCAGGTCCAGCGTCCCCGCGTCCAGGCGGGCCCGGAACTCCCGCTTGTCCATGTAGTCGGACAGGGTGAGGTCCGCCAGGTTCCGGGCCTTCTCCGCCCGGGCCAGGTTGTCCACCACGAGGATGTCCGTGTGCCCGCGGCGGTTCAGCTCCCGCACCAGGTTGCTGCCCACGAATCCCGCGCCGCCCGTGACGATGAACATGCCCGACTCCTCTTCCACTCCAGGATAACGGCTATCCGATGGCCTCTTCCGGTTCCGGTCGCTGGAGGCGCTTCAGCAGCCTTGGTCCCAGCTCCGCCACGAAGGTGGCGGCGAGGATCAGGAGACCACCCGCCAGCTGGGTGGGCCCCAGATGTTCGAGGACGCCGGGGACGACGCCGCTGATGGCGATGAGGGCCGTCCACACCGGTTCCAGGCTGAAGAGGATGGCGCTTTCCGTCGCGCCCAGGCGGGCCTGCATGGTGCTCTGAACGTAGAAGGCCAGGGTGGTGGCCAGCAGGCCCATGAAGCCGAGGGAGACCCAGGTGCCACCCCGGGCGAGGGCCGTGCCTGTGCCCTGGAAGCCGTGCGGTGCCGGCAGGGCGAGGGTGATGGCCAGCGAGATGGCCCCGGTGACGGCCACCTGCATGAAGGCCAGCACCCAGCCCGAGGAGCGGCGGGAGAAGTGCGCCGTCATCACGATGTGGAACCCGCACAGGACGGCCGCCAGCAGGGTTTCGGAGTCCCCGCGGTTCCAGCCGCCCCAGGCCGCCCCGGGCTCGCGGACCAGGAGGGCCAGCCCCGCCAGGGCCACCAGGGCGGCCAGCCCGTGCGAGGGCCGCAGGCGGTCCCCCGCCAGCAGGGCCACCACGGGCGTGAAGATCACGTAGAGCCCCGTGATGAAGCCGGATTTCGACGTGGTGGTGAAGCGGAGGCCGTCGGTCTGGAGCCAGAACAAGGTGGCCAGCACCAGGCCCAGCCAGAGACCGTCCAGGGCATCCCGCCGGCGGATGGGCACCCGGAGCAGCAGCATCATCAGGCCCAGGCCCGCGGCGCCGATGGCGAACCGGAGGGTGAGCAACGCGCCCACGGAAAGGCCGCCCTGGAGGCAGTACTTGGTGGCGGGGAAGCCGCCACCCCATACCGCCGCGATGGCGGCCATGGCGATGACGGCGACGAGGTGGGACCTGCGGGACTCCGGCATCCCTCCAGGCTAGCCCCGGCTCCGGGCAGGGTGAAGGATAAATCGAAACCGCTTTGACGGTTTGTTGTTATTTCAAGATCGCGGCCAGGCGGATCGTCAATTCGGGTTGATCCGGATCGTCCGTGGTCAGGGACAGCACCTCGCTGTATCGCCCTGCCTTCGTCGATGCGGGCAGCACCACGGACAGCTCCTGGGAGGCCGCCTTCGGGCCCACGCCCTCCACCCGGACCCCGGGGAGGGAGCAGCGGCTGCCCGTGACGCGGAAGGGGTGGCCTTCCGCCTGCTTGAGGGTGAGCTTCTGCCGCAGGTCCCGGCCGGCGGCATCCTGGAACACCAGCTCAACGGGGGTGGCCTGGACCGCGGGCTTCAGCTCCCACTGGATGTTCAGGACGAGCTGGTTCATGCGGGGGTTCGTGAAGTGCACGGTGGCCTGCTCGACGCCGCGGAACCGGCCTGTGGGCACCTTCCGGCCATCGAAGGCCACTTCCATCACCAGGTCCTTGCCCTCCTGCCGGTAGGCGAAGGCGAGGAAGGGGGCGCCCGGGGCCTTCACGTCGACGATCTGGACGGGCACGCCGTTGCCGCTGGCGTAGCGGACGATGCTGCGGGAGGTGGCGGACTTGGGCACGTGATGGAAGTAGACGGACTCCACGGAGGGCATGATCTCCTGGACCACCTCCGCCTCGAGGGTCAGGCTGGTGGCTGGAGCCTTGGGATCGTTGCAGACCACTTCGATGGACTTGCGCACGCCGCCCTTGAGGCCCCGGGGGTCGAAGGTGGCTTCCAGGTTGGTGCTTTCGCCGGGGGCGATGGACCACTTGCCGATCACGGTGGCCGTGCACCCGCAGCTGGGCCGCACCTGGGTGATGCTGAGGATGGCGTTGCCCGTGTTGGTGACGCGGTACCTCGCAGCCACCTTCCGGTCCGGCGTGATGCGGCCGAAATCGTGGTGGGTCTTGTCGAAGCTGATGACGGGCGCCTGGGCCACGAGGGTGACGGCGGCGCAGGCGAAGAGGAGGCGACGGAGCATGCGGGACCTCGGCAGGAAGACCTGTGATTCTATCCGGAGATGAGGCTTTGTAATTCGGCCCACACTTGGTCCGGGCTGATGCCCGTGAGACAGGGGTGGCCGGGGGTGAAGCAATCCGGCTTGAAGCATGGGGCGCAGGGGACGCCCTCCTTGCGCAGGCCGCGGCTGGCCGGTCCCCAGGGGGTGGAGCCGCCTGGGTCCGTGGCGCCGTAGAGGGCCAGCACCGGCGCGCCGGTGGCGGCGGCCAGGTGGCTGAGGCCCGAGTCGTTGCCCAGCACGGCCGCGGCGCCGCGCAGCCAGGCGGCAGCCTCCTTGAGGGTGGTCTTCCCGCAGAGGTTGATGCCTTCGGAACCGGCTACCGCCGCGCAGGTGGGCGCTTCGTCCGGTGAACCCAGCACGGCCACGGCGAAGCCTTCGGACCGCGCCTTCAGCAGCAGAGCCCGGAAGTGGTCCACGGGCCAAGCCTTGGAGGGCCAGGTGGAGCCGGGCATGAGGCAGAGGTAGCGCTCCGAGGGCTTCTCGATGGCCACGCCCGGGTCGAAGTCAGCGAAGGGCATGGGCGGCAGGTCCGGCCAGCGCCGCTTCAGTACCGCGTGATAGCGGAGCAGGAAGGGGCCCTCCGCGTCCCAGAAGGGGCCGCTGTGGGTGTTGAAGAGGCCGGCCAGGCTCTCGTCCACGCCGATGCGCTCGGGCACTCGGGCCAGCCAGGCCGCCAGGGCCGGCCGCAGGGATTTCGGGAAGTGGATGCTGCGGGCCGCCCGGTGCTGCCTGAGGATGCGCGCCATGGCGAAGGGGCCGGGCTTGCCCTCGTCCGGCAGGGCCGCGTCGCAGAACCAGGTATCCGCCACCAGGTCCACGGTGGTTTTCGGGCCCCAGACGACCAGGGGGCCCGCGTCGATCTCCCGCAGCAGCCGCAGCACCGGCAGCTGCATGGCGGCGTCCCCGACAAAGCGCGGGAAGCGCACCCAGGTGGCATTTTCCGGAATCACAGCCATGGCCCCACCGCCTCGCGGAACTTCGCCGCGGCGTCGTAGTTTCGGGTCAGGGCCGTGCCGAAGGCGTGGGCCATGGCCCGTTGGGCCTCCCAGGCCGCGGGATCCGCCAGGAGTGGCGCCAGGCGGGCGGCGGCGGCGCGGAGAAGGGCACCATCGATGGCACGCCGGTCGTCGGGCTTCTGGATGAGGAAGCCGCCTTCGCCATCCTTCAGCACGGATCCGATGCCCCCCACGGTGGGCGCCAGTACGGGCACGCCGCGCTCCAGGGCCTCGATGAGGGCCAAGGGGAAGAAGCCCTCATTGCGGCTGGTCATGACATAGAGGTCCAGGGCCGCGAAGGCGGGGGAGAGGTCCTTGAGCGGGCCCGTGCGGGTGCAGTGGTCCAGCAGTCTCTCGTCCTCCAGCGCGTCCTGAACCTCCTGGGAGTAGGCCTGGTCCTCCCGACCGGCCAGCAGCAAATGCAGCGGGCCGGGCAGCCGTTCCCCCAAGCGGGCGGCAAACCGGACCACGTCCGCGGTCGCCTTCCGGGCATCCATCTGCCCGGCGTACCCCACCACCATCGCGTCTTCCGGTACGCGCAGCGCGCGCCGGGCTGCGCGCCGAGCCTCCGAGTCCATTGGTTGCACCTCCGCCCTGGGATACAGGGGGTGGATGATGCTGCACGGAGCCGGGCTGAGATGCTCCCGCACGGCGGCGGTGAAGTCGTAGGTGCAGAGCCAGCGGTCCACGAGGTTGCGCACCCCCCGGTACTTCCGCAGGTGGCGCTCGTAGTGCTCGTGGAGGGTGAGCACCGTGGGGATGCGCAGGCCGAACCGCGCCAGCCAGGGCAGGGCCCGCTGCACGCCCTTGTGGTTGCACAGCACCAGCAGGTCGGGCCGGGTCTGGCGCAGCCAGCGGAAGGCGCCCACGGTCCCCGGGAGATGGATCACGTCGGCCACGTTCGGATTGCGCTCGCGCAACTCGGGCTCGATGTCGCGCTTGCCGGGCTCCTTCCGGAAGAGCACGGACACCTTCACGGGCAGGCCCGCCAGCGCGGCTACCTGCTCCAGGAGCACCCGCTCGCCTCCCCCGAAGGACAGCTTCCGGTGCGCGAACACGACGTGCTTCACGGGACTCCAGCTAGGGGTCTGTTTTCAAAATGGATGCGAGCCGCGACGGGTCCAGCCGCGTGATCCAGGAAACGTCGGTATGTCTCGTGTATCGCCACAGGCGATACCGAGAAGGCGGCGGCCGCAGGGCGATGCGGGACATCGTTCAAGGCCACCAACGCACCTGGGCGCGCGGCTGGGCCCGTCCCCCTCTCCCTATCGCAGGCCCCACCTGGGGCCTGCTCCTGCCCGGCGTTCCGTCGGGCAGAGGGCGGAACCGGCAGGGGGCAGCGCCCGGCGCGATACTGCGTCAAGCTCCTCGCCAATAGTGCCGCTATTGCCATCGTCGCTTTCCTTGTCTCGCTTGGGCGGTGCCCCCTGCGCGGCCACACCCCATTTTGAAATCAGACCCCTAAGGTTCAAGATAGGGTAACTGACCTAACGCGTCACTTCTCCAGGTTGCCATGTCCCTCGCCTCGACCCAACGGATCCTGCTGGTGGAGGATGAACCCGGCCTCCGGGAGGTGCTGACCCTGGCCCTGGAAGGCGCCGGCTTCGGCTGCGAGGCTGTGTCTGGCATCGAAGAAGGGCGGCAGGCCCTCCGGGAGGCCGCCTTCGACGGCGTGCTCTCCGACCTGAAGCTGAAGGATGGCTCCGGCATCGAGCTGCTCACCTGGATGAAGGAAGAGGGCCTGGAGACGCCGGTGGTGATCATGACCGCCTACGCCACCACGGAAACCACCGTGCAGGCCCTGAACCAGGGCGCCGTGGACTTCATCACCAAGCCCTTCAAGCACGAGGAGCTCATCGGCACGCTGAAGGGCCTGCTGGCCGCCGCGGAGCCGGCGGCGCCGCCGCCCCAGGATCTGGGCGAGCTGGTGGGCGTGGGGCCCGTCATGCGGAGGATCAATGCCCTCATCGGCAAGGTCTCCCGGGCCGACACCACGGTGCTGCTCACGGGGGAGAGCGGCACGGGCAAGGAAGTGGTGGCCCGGCTCATCCACCGCTTTTCCGACCGGGCCAAGGGCCCCTTCGTGGCGGTGAACTGCGGGGCGCTGCCCGAGGCCCTGCTGGAGAGCGAGCTGTTCGGCTTCGAGAAGGGGGCCTTCACCGGGGCGCACCGCCGCAAGTACGGGCGCTTCGAGATGGCGCAGAACGGGACGATCTTCCTGGACGAGATCTCGGAGATGCACCTGGACCTGCAGAGCAAGTTGCTGCACGTCCTGCAGGAGAAGCAGTTCTTCCGGATCGGCGGAGAGACGGAAGTCAAGGTCAACTGCCGGATCCTGACGGCGACGAACAAGAACCTGGAGCAGACGGTGGACGAGGGGCGCTTCCGGCGCGACCTGTTCTACCGGATCAACGTGGTCAACATCCTGATCCCCCCCCTGCGGGAGCGCAAGGAAGACATTCCGCTTTTGGCGGACTATTTCCTGACGCGCTACTCGGAGATGTACAACCGGGAGGCGGTGAAAATCAGCCCGAAGCTGATGGAGATGTTCCTGTCGTACGCCTGGCCGGGCAACGTGCGGGAACTGGAGAACAACATCAAGCGGCTGATCATCCTGGGCAACGAGGGGCAGCTGATCTCCGAGTTCAACCGCAAGCGCGACAACGGGTCGTACGCCATCCTCCCGGACACCGACGGGACCGGAACCACCATCGGCGGAATGCGACCGGAAACCTCGCTCGGAGGA
>DASXUH010000096.1:0-4988 GCA_036504935.1 Geothrix sp.
GGAGGCATGCAAAGCGTGCCGTCAGACGGAGGGCGTAGCGGCATCGCCCTCCACCTGACAGGCCCTGCCCCGCAGGGCCCTCCCGCTCGCAAGCTCGCGGAGGTGGAGCCTCCCCGCCGGCCCTCGCCCGGAGGGAGAAAGCCAGGTGGGCGCCCCGCGGCGTCACGGCCCTTGAACGATGTCCCGCATCGCCCTGCGGGCCCTTCCTTGCGGTGCATCCCACCTGGCCTTCTCGCGGCCCTGTCGGGGTTTTGTTAGGCACTCTAGCTCCGCCAACGGCTTTCCCAGAGCCGTCCGGGCCATCTCCGGGCGAGGGAATGCTCAGCGCCCGACGCCGGTCAGCACGCCGGTCCGGATGCGGCCCGGATCCAGCCAGCGGCGAAGCGCCGCGTTCAGGGCCTCCACCGTGAGGGCCTCCATGCGCGCGGGAGAGACCGCCTGTCCCCGGGCCTCGGCCAGGGCCTCATCCACCAGGGTGCCCGGGTGGAGGGCCGTGAGGGCGCGGCCCGCGGACCAGGCGGTCCGGGCCCGGCGCAGATCCGCGTCCGTGAAACCGCGCTGCCGGAGCGCTTGGAGGCGCTCCAGCAGGGATGTCTCGGCTGCGGCAGTGGATCCCATGGACTCCGTCTCCAGCGCGACCACCAGGTCCAATCCCTCCAGGCGTAGATCGGCCGGGAACAGGATCGGATCCCCGGGGAGCAGCAGGGCCAGCAGCGCCTCGGCCTCCCTACCCAGATCCTCCGGTTCCGCGGCCACCGCGAGCGCACCCTGGGCGCCTCCGGCGGCGGGCAGCTGGATCCGCGCCGCCTCCGGTGCGGCAGGAGGCGGCGCGGGAGCCGGCGAGGAGACGAGGGCAGCGGGGACTGGGGGTTGCGGCTGGATCGTCCAGGTCCCGAAGGTCAGGAGGACGAGGCGCTTCGCCTGCTCCTGCCCAAGGTCGCCATGCAGGACCAGCACCGCATGGTCGGGTCGCAGCACCTGGGTGCAGAAGGCGAGGAGATCCTCGTAGGTGATGGCGGCCAGGCTGTCGAGGGTGGGTGCCTGGAGAGTCCAGTCCGGTTCCAGGAGCTGGCGCAGTCTGGCCCGGGGTGAGGCCTCCAGCCGCTCGGTCTCCCGCCAGCAGGCCAGGCGTTCGGCTTCCAGGGTGGAGGGGTCGATGATCGAGCGGAAGACACGGTCCGCCAGCAGGCCCAGGGCCAGATCCTGGTCGCGGCTCCGGGCCAGCACGCTCCAGGAGAGGCCATCCGCCCGCACGGCCGGGGTGAGCTCAATGCCCGCGCCCGCCAGGAGCTGCTCGAAGTCCTCGATCCGGAAGGCACCGGCGTCCGAATGCCTGAGGACGCGCAGGGCCAGGCGGGCGAATCCGGGGCGGGTGGCCGCCTCACGGGCCAGGGGCAGGTGCAGACGGGCCCGTACCAGGGGGCGCTCATGGTCCTCCAGCAGCACCACCCGCATGCCATTGGGCAGGCTGAACGTCTGGGGCCGCACCTGGGGCTGGGCCTGGCCCTGGGCCGCCAGGACGAACGCGGCGAGAGCCGCCAGGGGTCTCATCGCTTCTCCGGGGCCAGCTGGGCCTCCAGCAGTTTGAGGGTGCGCCGGCGCTCCTCGACATTGAGCATGCGGAGCTGGCGGAGCCCCTCCGAGACCATGTGCTCCCGCTGGGCCAGGTCAAGGATGCGGGTGGCGGCCAGGGCCTTCAGCACGCGGGCCGTCTCGACCTCCAGGGGATCCTGGGCCTCGTCCGGGCCGCCCTGCAGCCAGAGGGTGGTCCGATGAGCGGGGTTCAGCCAGGTCCGGGCCGCGGTCTGGACGGCCTCGGGCCCGATATTCCGCAGGCGCTGGAGTTCCTGTTCCGCCTGCCGCCAATCGCCGGCCTCCACCCAGGCGAGGCCCAGGGCCCGAGCCAGGGCCGCGGGTTCGTCCTGGGTCCGGAGCTGGTCCACATCCAGCTGGGTCAGGGCCCGCCGCCACTCATCCGGGGGGATGGGTTCCTGTTGGAGCCGCAGGATCTCCGAATGGAGGGCGCTTTCGACTTCCGCGAGGCTGTGCCCTTCGGCAAGCACCACGCTGATCACCAGCAGGCCCGGCAGGCGTCCCCCCGGCACGTCCATCCGGACCTCCGCGGCCTGGGCCAGGGTCTTCTGCCGTATCAGCCGCTGGGCCAGCCGGCCGGAGGGGCCTCCCCCCAGCAGACGGGCGGCCAGGCGCAGGGCCAGATGGTCGCGATGGGGACGGGGGGGGATGCGCCAGCCCACCAGCAGCCCGGGTGCCGCCCCCAGCGGGGCCTGGATGCGGCGGTCCCCGAGATCCGGGGGAATCTCGGGGAGGAGGAGATCCTCAGCATCTCCGCTGGCGGGCCGGGCGGGCAGGGCTCCGAAGTGCCGCTCCACCAGTGGGAGGGCTGCCTCCATCCCGACGCCGCCCACCAGCACCAGGGTGGCCCGGTCCGGTCGGCAGACGCGGCGGGCCCAGGCCTGGAGATCCGAGCGGCGCATGGCTTCCAGAGCGGGGAGATGGTCGGCCAGGTCCCGGCCGTAGGGATGGCCGGGCAGGGCCGCGCCCTGGAGCAGCGCCAGCCCCTGGTGTCCCTGGGCGCGCAGTTCCGCCGCCAGGGTGGCCCGGGCCTCGGAGAAGCGGCTGAGCTGGAGGACGGCCAGCCGCTGGGCCTCTGTGCGGCACCAGAACTCGAAAGCGCTGGAGGGGAGCTCGGTCTGGACCAGCAGGGCGTCGGCACTGGCGGCAGCGGTCTGCCGCCCGCCGCGGGCGGCGTAGACATCGGCTAGCGGCGCATGGGTGAACCGGGCCCGCACGGCCATGTGCAGGGTCCAGAGGTTCGCCCCCAAGGCCGGGATCTGGCCCGGGTTCTCGGGGCTCTTCCGCTGGCGGAGCTGTTCCAGCCGAAGGGCTTCGAGCAGGCCCTCCTCTTCCTTGAGCAGGGCGTCGAGGGAGCCGGCTCCCTTCGCCGCGTCCAGATCCTCGGGCCACGTGGCACCGTAGAGCGCCCGGGCCAGGAGGTCGGTGGCGCCGGCCACGGCCGGGGATTCCTCCGCCCGCCCGCCCCGGAAGACCAGGGTGGCGTGGAAGGCGTTCAGATTCCGCCGCTCCACCACCAGGAGGCGCATGCCGTTCGCCAACCGCCGCTCCTGCACCTCATCGAAGTGGAGCGCCTGGGCATTCAGGCCCAGGGCGGCGAGGAGGGGCAGGACCAGGCGTCGCATGGCCCGTAGATTACTACCTTGCCTGAGCGTCCTACCGCACTCGGATGCTGCCGTTGGTGGTTTCAAGGCGGATCGATTGGGTCCGGCCAGGCACCTTCACATGGGCGCTGTGTTTGGTGATCTCGATGACCTGGGCCCCGGGCACCCTGACCTCCATGGACCCGTTGCTGTTCTCGGCCACGAGCTCGCCGGCGGCCTTGCCCAGGTCCACCTCGATGCTGCCGTTGGTGGATTCCAGGTGGATGCCTTCGCCCCAGCCGTCAAGGTTCCGCGCGCGGACGCTGCCGTTGGTGGTCTCCAGGCGGATGCCGCCGGCCACGTCCTCGAGGATGATGCGGCCGTTGGTGGTGCCGCCTTTGATCCGGGCCATCAGGTTCCGGGCCTCGATGGGGCCGTTGGTGGTGTCCACCAGGACCTCCCCGCGCACGTCGGAGACGAGGATGGCGCCGTTGGTGGCCTCGCACCGGGCGTAGCCCTCGAGGTGCTCCACCGCCACGGTGCCGTTGGTGGTGCGGAAATGCCCCAGCAGCTTGCGAGGCACCTGGAGGGTCATCTCACAGCGGGGGCTGATGTAGACGCCGAAACTCCAGGAGGGCTGTTGGAACATCGCCTCGATGTCCAGGTCCTGGCCCTTCCGCTGGAGCACCAGCTCCACCCGGCGCTTGTCGCTGTCACGGATCTGGGCCGTGAGGAAGACCTCCTCCTTGTCCCAGCCCGTCACCCGGATGCCGCCATTGCGGTTCTTCACCCAGAGCTTCGAGCCATAGGCCAGCTTCTCCGTCCGCTGCTCCGTGCGGGAGCCCGTGGGCACGTCCACGCCCACCATGGGCGCGGGGGGCGCCGGGGGGGCCGGCGGCGGGGGCGGCGGAGCCTGGGCCAGCAGGGCGCTCCCGACCAGAAACAGGGGGATCCAGCGGCTGGAGAGGGACATGTGACTCCCGTGGGAGAAAGAGCCAGGGCGAGCCTGGATGTAGAGGTCACGATCCGGGGGTGGAAGCGTTTAGTCACATTACCCTGGATGCCGCCCGGGAATGCCATATCCCTCAAGGTCTTCCCCCCGACCCCGCGAGGCCGATGGGGGGCCAGGAGAGGGGCGGCGGGCGCCACCGGCCCCTGGTGGCCGCGCCTTCGCGATACCCTGGGGAGATCCGTCCGGAGCCCACCATGTCAGCCTTTATCCTCTCCGCCACCCGCACCGCCGTCGGCTCCTTCGGCGGGGCGCTGAAGCCCCTGAATGCCGTGCAGATGGGGGCCCTGGCCATCACCGAAGCCCTGAAGCGGGCAGGCGCGGCCCCGGAGGCCGTGGGCGACGTGGTCATGGGCAACGTGCTCCAGGCCGGGAGCGGCCAGAACGTAGCCCGGCTGGCGGCCCTGAAGGCGGGCCTGCCCTTCTCGACGCCGGCCCACACGCCGAACCAGGTCTGCGGCTCGGGCCTCAAGGCCATCGCCCTGGGCGCCCAGTCCATCCTGATGGGGGACGCCGACCTCGTGGTGGCTGGCGGCACGGAAAGCATGTCCAACGCCCCCTACCTGCTGCCCGCCGCCCGGTGGGGCGCCCGCATGGGGAACGCCCAGCTCATCGACAGCATGATCCAGGATGGCCTCTGGTGCGGCCACGGTGACACCCACATGGGCATCACCGCCGAGAACGTGGCCGCCAAGCACGGCATCTCCCGCGAAGCCCAGGATGCCTTCGCCCTCCAGAGCCAGCAGAAAGCCGCCGCCGCGCAGGCCGCGGGCGCCTTCGACCGCGAAGTGTTCGCGGTCACC
>DASXUH010000097.1:0-1601 GCA_036504935.1 Geothrix sp.
GGGGATACGCGAGACCTCAGAGGTTGGACATTCCTTCACCATCATGGGGGTCGGCCATGTATGAGCTCTGGTTCTGGCTCGTGGCCGTTATGGTTGCCATCTACGTCGTGATGGACGGCTTCGACTTCGGCGCGGGCATCCTGCATCTCGGGGTCGCCAAGACCAACGAGGAGCGCCGCGAGGTGCTGGGCGCCATCGGTCCCCTGTGGGATGGCAATGAAGTCTGGCTGCTAGCCGGGGGCGGCTCGATGTTCCTGGCCTTCCCGAAGGTGCTGGCCTCGGGCTTCTCCGGGTTCTACCTCGCCATGTGGCTGGTGGTCTGGTGCCTGATGCTCCGCGGCATCTCCATCGAGTTCCGGTCCCACCTGGACGATGGCCTCTGGCGCCACTTCTGGGATGGCACCTTCGCCATCCCCAGCGTGCTGCTTCCGGTGCTCTTCGGGGCGGCGCTGGGCAACGTGCTCCGCGGCGTGCCTGTCGATGGCAGCGGCTACTTCGAGATGGCCCTCTGGACGGATTTCCGGATCGGCACCCGGCCCGGGATCCTCGACTGGTACACCGTGCTGATCGGTGTATTCGCGCTCGTGACGGTCGCTGCCCACGGCGCGCTGTTCCTGGCCTGGAAAACCGAAGGCGCCGTGCATGACCGCGCCAGGGGCCTCGCCCCGAAGCTGTGGGGCGCCGTGCTGCTGCTCTGGATCGTGGCGAGCTATGCCACGTTCGTGGTGAACCCCGACATCTTCCACCACCTCCCCCAGGCGCCCCTGGGCTGGGTGGCCTCCCTGATCTTCCTCGCGGGCCTGGGCCTGGTGTTCGTCGGGCTCAAGGGCGAGCGCTTCCTGCTGGCCTTCCTGGGCTCGGGGGCCTTCATCCTCGGCATCCTCGCCGCCAGCGCAGCTTGCGTCTATCCCGTGATGCTGAAGTCCACCCTCAGTCCCCAGTTCGACCTGACGGCGCTCAATGCCAGTGTGGGCGCCCACGGTCTCCGCGCAGGCCTAGTGTGGTGGCTCATCGGCTTCCCCATCGCCATCGGCTACCTGGCCTTCCTCTTCCGTTTCAACCGGGGGAAGGTGAAGGCTGCGGCGGAGGGCGAGGGCTACTGAGGCTGGTCGGATTCTGCGAAACGGCCCGGGTCCTCCGGGCCGTTTTCATGTCGACGATGGACTCTGGCGCCACCGCCAGGCCAGCCAGGTCCAGCAGGCGGCCATGCCCAGCCACCCCAGGACCCGGAGCCCCTGGGCCAACGAGGTGTCCTGGGCCAGCAGCCCCCAGCGTCCCAGCAGGTCGGCCCAGTCGTGCTCCCCACCGCCCACCAGCGGCAACACCTGGGCCCTGGCGTCGCCGACGTAGCGGGCGATGTTCAGCAAGTTCTCGAAGCACCAGATGCCGGCAAAGGCGGCTCCCGGGGCTTCCCGGCGGAGCCAGAAGGAACCCGCGGCGAGCATCGGGACCAGCAGCTGCATCAGGGTGCCCCCGAGGATGGTGAGGGGCTCCCAGCCGAGAATCCCGAAGAGCGGATGCCCGGCTTCGTGGAACACCAGGTTCACGCCGTCCAGCAACGGGATCCATCCGGATTCCGAGGCCAGGGCCGCCCAGCCCAG
>DASXUH010000098.1:0-2011 GCA_036504935.1 Geothrix sp.
AGCTTCTTGTGGGTGCCGTCGCACATGGGCTTGGTGCCGCTGTGCTTGCAGCCGCAGAACCACTTGGTGCCGGTCACGTCGGCGGTGTAGGCCAGGGGCACGAAGGGGCCGCCCTTGTGGGAGCCGTCGCAGAACGGCTGCTTCTTGCTGTTGCCGCAGGCGCACCAGTGGTAGGTCTTGCCCGCTTCAACTTCAACCTGGAAGGGGCCCTTCTGGGCGATGTGGGGTGTGGGTTCCGTCATGGCCATCCTCCTTGTCGGGGCGCCTTGGTTGGATAACAGAAACCACTATATCGCCGCCGTCCAATCCGGGCTCAATCACCCCCACCCCGCCGTTCCTCCATCTCCTCCCACTCCAGCTCCGTCCACCATTCAAGCTCGAGGCCGTCGCAGGTGACGCCGAAGGAAGGGCAGGCGACGCAGCCGTCGCCGCGGTGGACCTCCGCATCGTGCTGAGGCGCATAGGCGATGACGAGGGCCAAGCCCGCCTCGCGAGCGGCGGCCTCGGCTCCGGTCATGGGACGGGAGGGCAGGTCTCGCACATGGAAGCGGCGCAAGCGCTCCTCGCCCTCGGGGAACATGACGGAGTTCTCGGCATCGATGTGGCGCCACAGCGAGCGGCTGTAGTCTACGGCCAGGGCCTCCACCCGCCGGCGATCCTCTGCCGCCCTCAGGGGGGCGCCCAGGAGGCCCTCCAATCCATCCAGCAGACTGGCCATGCGCCGGTGCTCACCCGTGAGGGCGGCGATGGGGCCCCGGTTCGCGGGGAGCTCGGCCCGTTCCGCCAGGGCCCTGAAGAGGACCTCCTCCTCCTTGTGGTGGTGGAAGTCCCCGGCGTAGCACCGGAAGAAGGCCATGAAACGCGCGCCGTCCGCGGGATCGCCCTGGCCGGCCAGGCGGGCCGTCACGAAGGCCCTGAGGGAGCCCAGCACCTGCTCGATGAGCTCGTGTTCCGCGAGGAGGTCTTCGATGAGTTGCACGTCACACCTTGGCCGGCGCGCCCTCCACCCGCATGCCCAGGGCGTTCAGCAGCCAGTGGTCGTGGTCGCCGCCGGGGTTGGGAGTGGTGAGGAGCTTTTCGCCCGTGAAGATGGAGTTGGCGCCCGCGAAGAAGCAGAGGGCCTGGAGCTCGTCGCTCATCTGGGTGCGGCCGGCGCTGAGGCGGATGCGACTCCTGGGGAAGAGGATGCGGGCCGTGGCGATCATGCGCACCAGCTCCAGCGGGGGCAGGGGGTCCACGTTCGCTAACGGCGTGCCGTCCACGGCCACGAACTGGTTGATGGGGATGCTCTCGGGCGCGGGCTCCAGCTCCGTCAGCTCCTGGAGGAAGTGGATGCGCTGATCCACCGTCTCGCCCATGCCCACGATGCCGCCGGAGCAGACCTCCAGGCCCGCGGCGCGCACGGCGGCGATGGTCTCCAGCCGCTCATCGAACTTCCGGGTGTGGATGATGGTCTCGTAGAAGTCGCGGCTGGAGTCGATGTTGTGGTTGTAGACTTGGCAGCCGGCGGCCTTGAGGCGCTTCGCCTGGGCCTTGTTGAGCATGCCCAGGGTGACGCAGACCTCCATGCCCATGCCGGAGACGCCCTGCACCATGTCGAGCACGGCGTCGAAGTTGGCGTCGTCCTTCACCTCGCGCCAAGCGGCGCCCATGCAGTAGCGGGTGCTGCCATTCGCCTTGGCCTCGGCGGCGCCGGCCAGCACCTTTTCCACATCCTTGAGGGGCTCCACCTTCAGGGCGGTCTGGTAGCGAGCGCTCTGGGGGCAGTAGGCGCAGTCTTCGGGACACGCGCCGGTCTTGATGGAATCCAGCGTGCAGAACTGGATCTCCTCGGCGTTCCAGTTCTGCCGGTGGGTCGTGGCCGCCCGGTAGAGCAGCTCCGGGACGGGCAGGTCGTGGATGGCGCGGATCTCGGCAGGGGACATGGGCATGGGCCACTCGCAAAGGGCCCATTCTATCCATAAGCATCGGCACGGCGATTTATCGACCCATGGATCACTTATTGATCTGC
>DASXUH010000099.1:0-3554 GCA_036504935.1 Geothrix sp.
GGCAGCTCCTCCTCGAACTCCGCCTTCCGGGTCCGCACCATCCCGCGCCGTTCCCCGAGGCTCTTCCAGGTCTTCATGGGATCTCCTCAGTGGTGGCAGGCCGAGCAGTCGGTGGGAGCCTGGGCGGGCTTCCCGGCCAGCTGCTGCTTCTGGTTCTCAGCGCGGTGGCAGGCGAGGCACTCGCCCATGGTCAGGGCCATGGCCTGCTCCACGCGCTCCATGCCCTGGACCTCGCCATGGCAGGACTGGCAGGCCACGCCGGCCCGGACGTGGCGGCTGTGGGGGAAGGTGACGTGGGCGGGCAGGCGGTGGATGCGGACCCACTCGAAGCCCCGGCCGCTGGCGTAGGCGTCCCGCAGCTTCTGGATTTCGGGACTGGGGTCCGACTTGCCCAGGGGCGTGCCCGCCCGGTTCAGCACGGTCTCGTGGCACTTCATGCAGGTGCTGAGGGGCGGGATGCCAGCGTGGCGGCTGCTCTCCGCCGAGGTGTGGCAGAAGAGGCAGTCCAGCTTCAGCTCGCCCGCGTGGAGGGCGTGCGAATAGGGGATGGGCTGGGCGGGCTTGTAGCCGCTCTGGTCCCCGAGCAGGCGCGTGTCCAGGCTCAGGGCGAAGATCATGAGCGAGGCGCCGAAGGCCACCGCGCCCGTGATGGCGACGGTCCGGACTCTCACCGGAGCCCCTTCCGGTTCCAGATCACCACCTGGGGCCTGCGCCAGTAGTAGAAGATGGGGACCACCAGGAAGTGGACCAGCCGCGTGAAGGGCAGCAGCAGGATCACCAGGAAGCCGCTCAGGAAGTGGAGCTTCACCATCCATGGCAGGGGCGCGATGAGCTCGGGCCGGGGCGCCAGCTTGAGGAGGCTCCAGAGGTAGGGCGCGGCGTTGGTGGAGAACCAGGCGCTGCCCCAGCGGTAGCGGATGGCCACGTCGATGCCGCTGGCCACCTGGTAGAGCAGCACGGCCAGCAGCACGACGTCCAGGGGGCTGGTCACCACCTTCACGCGCCGGTCCGTGAAGCGGCGGACGATGAGGGCCACCACGCCCACCAGGGCCAGCAGAGCCATGGAGAGCCCGGTGATCTCCAGCAGGTAGAGCCGCAGGGGGCGGGCGTTCCAGGCCAGGATGGCCTCGGGTAGGAAGAAGGCGAAGAGGTGGCCCGACAGCACCCAGAGGATGCCCCAGTGCCAGAGGCTGGAGCCCCAGAAGAGGGACTCGGTCTCCAGGAACTGGCTGGAGAGGCTGGAATAGCTGAAGGGCCGCCAGGTGAAGCGCAGGATGCTCACCACGATGGCCAGCACCAGGGCCACGTAGGGGAAGCCCACGAAGAGGAAGTTAGTCAGCACAGGCCGCCTCCGCCGGTTTGCGATCTACCGTGAAGATGAGGAAGAGGGCCTGGAGCACGTGGTGATAGGGACTCTCCTTGAGGGCCGGGATCACCTTCTCCAGGGCCGGCAGGAGGCAGTCGTCCACCAGGTCCATGGCGTCCTGGCGCTCCAGCCGCATGCCCAGGTCCAGCAGGTTCGGCAGGTGGTCCGGCAGGTTCCCCCCCTCCTCGAGGCCGTGGGCCTGCAGGTGGTGGCGCATCATGGCCATGAACTGGCCGCGCTGGTAGGTCTCGCCGAAGAGGTGCCAGCCGATGTCCAGGGTGCACTCCGGGGTGAGGTCGAAGGCCCGGGTGTAGAGCTCCTGGAGCTCGCGCAGATCCAGGCCCCGCGCCACCAGGGCGAAGGCCTCCAGGTGCTCCTGGCAGGGATGGCCCGTGGCCATGGCCGCGTCCGCCAGGGAGGCCGCCAGGGCCTGGGTGCGCTCGTCGGGATAGCGCAGCAGCGCGGCGATGCCGGGAATGATGTGAGTCGGAATGCGCATGATCAGAACCCCCTCTGGGGCGCCTCGCGGAAGCCGAAGCCCGAGGCTCCCTTCCGTTCCAGCGGATTGGTGAGCACCTCCACCGCCTGCTCACGGTGGGAGGCCGGAATGACGAAGCGGTCCTCGAAGCTGCACAGGCTGGTGAGGCGGTAGATGGCCTCGGCCTGCTCGGGATCGCAGTCCGCCTCGCGGAGGCCCGCCAGAGCCACCTTCAGGTCCACGTCGCCCACCTCCGTGGCGCGCTTCCAGGTGCGGATGGCCAGCATCTTCTTCATGGCGTAGCGCACGGGGGCCTCCTGCCCCGCCCCGAAGAGGCTGGCCAGGTACGACATGGGCAGGCGGGCTTGCTCCAGGGGCGCGAAGATTTCCTCCGTGGAGGTGGGATTCAGCGCCACGCCGTTCTCCATGGAATAGGTGACGGGGCCCAGGGCCGGCACATAGAAGAGGCTGGGGAAGGTGCGGTATTCGGGATGGGGCGCCAGGGCCAGGCCCCAGTCCTTCACGAAGCGGTAGACGGGGCTCTTCCGTGCGGACTGGAGCACCTGCTCGGTGACGCCGTTCTTCCGGGCGGACTCGATGACCGCCGGGTCGTTGGGATCCGCCAGCAGATCCCTGTGGGCCGTCACCAGCTCGGCATCGGCCTTCAGGCCCGCGGCCTCGATCTTGTCGGCATCGTAGAGCAGCACGCCCATGTAGCGGATGCGGCCCACGCAGGAGTGGAAGCAGGCGGGGGCCTGGCCCGTCTCCACGCGGGGGTAGCAGAGCAGGCACTTCTCGGACTTGCCCGTGCTCCAGTTGTAGAAGACCTTCTTGTAGGGGCAGGCCGACACGCAGTAGCGCCAGCCGCGGCAGACATTCTGGTTGATGAGGACGATGCCATCCTCACCGCGCTTGTAGATGGCGCCGCTGGGGCAGGCCGCCACGCAGGCGGGGTTCGCGCAGTGGTTGCAGATGCGCGGCAGGTAGAACATCACCAGCGTCTCGATGGAGAGCAGCTGGAGCCGCTGTTCCTCGCTGAGGGCCGAGAGGTTCACGTCGTTGCGGGCGTAGAGGGGCGAGCCGCCCAGGTCGTCGTCCCAGTTGGGCCCGGCCTCGATGTCGATGTACTGGCCCGTGACCTTGCTGACGGGGATGGCCGTGGGCTGGTCGTCCTGCTCGGGCCCGTTGAAGAGGTCCTCGTAGCGGTAGGTCCAGGGCTCGTAGTACTCGTCCATGGTGGGCAGGGACGGCTGGTGGAAGATCTTCTGGAGGAACTTGCCCTTGGAGGTGAGGCGCAGCTGGACCTTGCCGTCCTTCACCACCCAGCCGCCCTTGTACTCCTCCTGGTTCTCCCACTGGGTGGGATAGCCGGTGCCGGGCTTGGTCTCCACGTTGTTCCACCACATGTAGTCGGCGCCCTTGCGGTCGGTCCACACGTTCTTGCAGGCGATGGAGCAGGTGTGGCACCCGATGCACTTGTCCAGGTGGAACACCATCGCCACTTGGGAGCGGATATCCATGACGGTCCTCCTACCAGACCAGCTGGCCGAGCTTGCGGACGTAGACCACCGTTTCGCGGTTCACGCCGGTGGGTCCCCAGTAGTTGAAGTGGTAGGTGAACTGCCCGTAGCCGCCCACCATGAGGTTCGGCTTGAGCCGCGTCCGGGTGAGGCTGTTGTTCATGCCCGCCCGCTTCATGCCGCGCAGGGG
>DASXUH010000100.1:0-1638 GCA_036504935.1 Geothrix sp.
CCCCGCTCCCAAGCTACAATGACCGGTTCCGCCCGCCGGGCGGGGAGTCCACCCGATGAGCGATGTCTGCACCATCATGACCACCTGCGGCAGCGAGGAGACAGCCCTGACCATCGCCGCCGCCCTGGTCGATCAGGCCTACGCCGCCTGCGTGAACATCGTCCCTAGCATCAAGAGCTACTACTACTTCAAGGGCGAGACCCACCTCGATGAAGAGGTGATGCTCATCATCAAGACCACCCAGGCCCTCTTCCCCCAGGTGTCGGAAGTGATCACCGACCTGCACACCTACGAAGTCCCGGAAATCCTGATGTTTCCCGTGGAGGCCGGATCCGAGGCCTTCCTCGACTGGATCCACCAGAGCGTGAACCGGCTCGCCTGACCCTGCTTCGACCAGCCTCCCCGGGAGCCCCCCATGGAACAGACCCTGTCCCTCGAATTCCTGCGCGTGGTCGAACAGGCGGCCATCGCCTGCGCCTCCTCCATCGGCCACGGCCGCCGCAAGCACAGCGACAAGCTGGCGGTGGAGGCCATGCGCCATGCCATGGAAACCGTCCGCATGGACGGCACCATCGTCATCGGCGAGGGTGAGCGGGACGAGGCGCCCATGCTGTTCATCGGCGAGAAAGTGGGCATGGGGGCCGATCTGGATGGCGACCACCCGGCGGTGGACATCGCCGTGGACCCCCTGGAAGGCACCAACCTCTGCGCCACCGGCGCCCCCAACGCCATCGCCGTGCTGGCGGCCACCGAGAAGGGCGGCCTGCTGCACGCCCCGGACCTCTACATGGAAAAGCTGGTCGTGGGCCCCGCCGCCAAGGGCAAGGTGAGCCTCGACGCCCCCGTGCAGGAGAATCTCGAGATCATCGCCAAGTCCCTGGACCGCAAGGTCGATGAGATCACCGTCACCGTCCTCGACCGTGAGCGCCACGCCCAGCTCATCGCCGACATCCGCAAGGCCGGCGCCCGCATCCAGCTCATCGGCGACGGCGACCTCAGCGCCGCCATCAGCGCCGCCGTCAGCGGCACGGGCATCCACGCGGTCATGGGCACCGGCGGCGCCCCCGAAGGCGTGCTCTCCGCGGCGGCCCTCAAGTGCCTCAACGGCGAGATCCAGGGCCGCCTCAAGGTGGACACCAACACCGCCAGCCGCGAGAAGGCCGAGGCCATGGGCGTGGATTTCAACCGCATCTACTTCACCGATGACCTCTGCCCCGGCAAGGAGATCGTCTTCGCGGCCTGCGGCGTGACCCACGGCAACCTCCTGAAGGGCGTGCTGCACTTCGGGCACGGCGTCCGCACCTCCAGCCTCATCCTCACCTACGGCAGCCGGCAGGTGCGCTTCATCGACACCGTGCACATGAAGGAAGGCGAGCAGGTCACGGTCCGCTTCTAGGCATCGGCCTTGCGCGAATCCCTCCGCACCCGCCTCTTCCGCTGGGCATTCAACGTCTGGCCCTGCTTCCGGGGCACGGGCGCCCGGGTGGCCTTCATCGCCTCGGACTGGTCCGAGGTCCGCATCCGTCTGCCCCTCTCCTGGCGGACCCGGAACTACGTGGGCACCATCTTCGGCGGCAGCCTCTACGCCGGGGTGGACCCCTTCTACATGCTCATGCTGATCCACCGGCTGGGGCCGGA
>DASXUH010000101.1:0-7452 GCA_036504935.1 Geothrix sp.
AGAGGCCCGGCTGGGCGGCCAGCGCCTCCGGAGTGCCGAGCTGGACCACCCGCCCTTCCTCCACCACCAGCACCTGGGCGCAGGTCTCGGCCACGAAGACCCGGTGCGTGGCCAGCACCAGGGTGGACTTGCCCAGGAAGGTCCGCAGGTTCTCGAGGATGCGGCTCTCGGTTTCGGCATCCACGGCCGAGAGGGCGTCATCCAGCAGCAGCAGGCGGGGGCGGCGCAGCAGGGCGCGGGCCAGGGCCGTGCGCTGGCGCTCGCCGCCGCTGAGCACCACGCCCCGCTCGCCCACCACCGTGTCCAGGCCATCGGGCAGGCGAAGGATCAACTCGTCCATGGCCACCACCCGGGCGATCTCCCAGATCTCCTCCTCCGTGGCGTCGGGACGCCCCATGGCCAGGTTCATGCGGAGGGTGTCCGAGAACAGGAAGGCCTCCTGGGGCACCCAGCCCAGCCCCGCCCAGTGGCGACGGAGCGTGGTGTCGGATAGCGGCTCGCCGTCCACAAGCATGCGCCCCGCCTGGGGGGCGCGGAGTCCCGCCAGCACTTGCAGCAGCAGGGTCTTGCCGGAGCCGATGCCGCCCACCACGGCCAGGCTGTCGCCGGGCGCCAGGGCGAGATCCAGGGGGCCCAGGCCGCGCCCAGTCTCGAAGCGGTGGCTCACACCCTCCAGAGCCAGGGACGCCGGAACCTCCGGCAACGTGATGGCCTCCGCCGGGGGCAGAGGCGCTTCCGGGCTGTGGAGCAGCTGATCCAGCCGCTCCTGCCCCGCCTTGGCCCGCTGGAACAGGTTCGCGGACCAGCCGAGGCTCATCATGGGCCAGGCCAGGGCCACCAGAAATCCCGTGAAGGCCGTGAGGTCGCCCAGGTTCAGGACGCCCCGCACCACCAGGCTGCCGCCGTAGGTCACCAGCACGAGGGCGGACACGCCGCTGATGAGGGCGGACAGGGGCGCATAGGCGCTGAAGATCACCGACTGCTTCATGCTCAGCGAGGCGTGGCGCCGGCTGAGGGCGTCGAACTGCGCCACCCGGGCCGCCTCCAGTCCGAAGGCCTGCACCACCCGCTCACCGCTGATGGTCTCGTGGCTGTAGGTCGACAGGGCCGAGAAGGCCAGCTGCAGCTTCTGCTGCACCATGTGGCTCCACTTCCCGATGATGTAGAAGCCCAGCGCCAGGAAGGAGAAGGGCAGCATGACCGCCAGGGTGAGCCGCCAGCTGGTGCTGAACATCAGCCCCAGCGTCACCGGCAGGATGGACAGCACCTGGAGGAAGCTCATGAGGCCCGGCCCCGTGGCCATGCGGACCGTCCCCACGTCATCCCCCACCCGGGACATGAGGTCGCCCACCCGCTGCCGCTCGTAGAAGGCGAATGGGCGGGCCAGCAGGAAGCTGTAGAGGGATTCGCGCTGCTCCCGCTCCACGTCGCGGCTCAGGCCGATGAGCGTGTTGCGCATGAGGTAGCGGCCGATGCCCGCCACCGCCGTGAAGGCCAGCATCCAGGCCAGGTAGACTCGCGAGCCATGCCAGTCGTGGCGCTCCAGGGCGTGGACCGCCCGGCCCGACCAATAGGGCACCACCGAGGCGGCCACGCTGCACCAGATGGTCGCCGCCAGCCCCCAGTAGAGGGTGCGCCGGTGGCGGTCCATGAGCGGCCACCACCAGAACAGCTTGGACTCCGAAAGATCGGCCACAGCGCCTCCACCATTCAGAGTAGCAACACCGATCCTCTGACCGTAGGCGGGCCCGGCAAAAACGCAGACAGGATGAACAGGATTGAAGGATGGATTGACATTGACGAGCCACCCCTTGGCAGGCCCCACGGCCCCGGGCATGCTGGAGGAAACTTCCTCGAGCCTCCAGCCATGCGGAATCGCTTCGCCGCCCTGTCCTTGGTCTTTCTCTCGGCCCTGGCCCCGGCCTGGGCCCAGATGGTGGAGGAATCCCTGCCCCGGGATCCGGGGCCCATCGACTTCATCTGCGGCGACAGCTACGAGCAGTGGATCCTCCAGTCCCTGGCAGGCGACGCCCTGGTGGGCCTGAGCCCCACCGGCCAGGCCGTGCCGCGGCTGGCCACGTCGTGGCGGACCCAGAAGGATGGCGCCATCACCTTCATTCTGCGCAACGACGTCCGGTTCACGGACGGCAGTCCGGTCACCCCCGAGGATGTCCTCTGGACCTTCGAGGAAATCCGCCGTGATCCCAGGGCCAGCCCCACCAAGCGGGCCATCCTGGAGGGAGCCGTGGCGCGCCTGCAGGATGGGCAGGTGTGGCTCCGCTCGCCCAAGCCCCCGGGCCGCCTGCTGCTGGAACTGGCGCGGGTGCCCGTGACCCAGAAAGACCATCCGGAGCGGGGCTCGGGCCCCTTCCTCTACCAGAAGGAACCCGCCGCCTGGACCTTCCTGCGCCGCGAGCACTTCCTGAAGCCCCGCATCGACGGCATCCGGTTCCGCCTGCTGCCCGACCCGGCCGCGGTACTGCAGGCCCTCCAGAAGGGCTGGCTGACCGTGGGCGCCCCGCCTCCCCGTCCCCTCACGCCTCCGGCCACCCACCGCGTGGTGGTCCAGCCCATGAACGCGCAGCTGGTCGTCTGGAGCCACGCGGGAGCGGGGCCTCTCCAGCTGCTGGAGCGCTGGCGCCAGGACGCCTTTCCGCCCGGCCTCCTGGGCCAGAACGCCAGGCCCAGCCGCGGTCTGTGGCCCGAAAGCCTGGGCTTCGAGCCCCAGGCCATCGAGAACGAAGCCGGCCCGCCCAGGCCCCCCGCCCGCCTGCAGCTGCTCTACGCCACCGGCGAGACGTTGACCGAAAACCTGCTGTTGGCGCTGCGGGAGCGGGCCCGGAGGGACGGCTACGAGCTCCAGCTGGTCCCCCTGGAGCAGGCCATCCTCGTGGACCGGCTCCGCCGGGGCGACTTCGACCTGGCCTGTTCGGTGGTGGTGTTCGAGCCGCACCCATGGGCGGTGCTGGAGTACATGGATCCGAAGGGCCCCATGAATGTCACCGGTTGGCGCGATCCCCGGTTCGCGGCGCTGGCGGCGGGGCTTCGGCTTCCCGGGGAGGCTGGGTGGCGCGACCTCCAGAGCCTCTGGGCCGGACACCCTGCGGCCCTGCCCATCCTCGATTTCCAGAGCGTGGTGTGGGTGGACAAGCGCCTCCATGTGGAACCCGGGGTCCTGGGCCTGTACCTGGGCACGCCGGGGGCCGCGGGCTGGCGCTGGAGCCGCTGATGCGCCCCAGGGCGTGGGGCACCGTCGCCCAGGGTGCGGCCGTCTGGGCCCTGGCACTGGTCCTGGCCTGGAGCCTCCCGGGGATCCTCTGGCGGCCGGTCCCGCCCCCGCCCTTCCCCGTCCACGCGCTGCTCCCCGCGGCATTCGCCTTGGGCACCCTGGCCCTGGCGGCCCCCCTGCTGGCTTGGCTCGGGGGACCGGACCTGGCGGCCCGGCGCCCCCTGGCCCTGCTGGAAGCCCCGCCCGACCTGCTCTGGGCCGGTGTCCTGCTCGCCTGCTGGCCCGCGGCCTGGGGCCCGCCAGGCCAGGGCGGCTGGCTCGCGGCCTTCCTCGCCGCCGCGCTCCCGGGCGAGGTCCGCTGGCTATCGGCGGCCCTTCCCGGGGAGGTGCCCTTCCCCGCCGCCTGGGGCTCCGAGGTGGTGCGCCGGGCGCGGCGGCTTACCCTGACCCGCCTCGTCAGCCGCTGGCTGGCCGCCCGTCTGCCGATCTGGCTCACGGCCTCCCTGGTGCTGGAACGGATGCTGGGCGTGCCGGGCCTCGGGATGGATTGGATGGAGCGCGTGGCGGGGCGGGACCGGGCCGGCCTCGCGGCCTGGGTGGCGGCCCTGGCCCTGCTCTGCCTGCTGTCGCGGTCACTGGAAGTGGAGGCCGTGGCGTGATGTGGCGCCTCCTCTTCCTGCTGGCCCTGCTCCTGCCGGACCTGCCCCTGGATCCCTTCCACGGCGGCCTCGCGGCCTCGCTCTGGCATCCCCTGGGGGTGGATGAACTCGGCCGAGATGCCCTGCTGCGGCTGCTGCTCGCGGGTGCCCGCAGCGTGGGGTTCGCCAGCGCCTGTGCCTTGCTGGCGCTGGGGTTGGCGCTGCTCCTGGCCTGGCGAGGACGGCGCTGGCGCGGTGCCCTGTCCGCCCTCCGCAGCCTGCCACCGGTGCTCTTCCTGCTTCCCCTGGCCGCGGCGCTCGGGGGGGTTGGCGTTGCGGCCCTCCTGCTGCTGCTGGGCCTGCTGCTGGCCCCCCACCTGGAGCCGCCCCTGCGCGGCAAGCTCGAGACCTTCCGCCGGTCGCCGGCCTGGGCCGCGGAGCGCACCCTGGGCGCCACCCCGGCCTCAACCCTCCGCCGCTGGGCCCCCTGGGCCCTGGACCAGGCCGCGGTCCTCTTCCCCAGCGCCTGGCTGGGTGCCCTCTGGGGCGAAGCCACCCTGTCCACCCTGGGCCTGGGTCCGGGCCCCAGCCACGACAGCCTGGGCCGCCTGCTGCTCGAACAGCTCCCCCGCCTGGCCACCGATCCGAGTCCGCTCGGCTGGGGCGCTCTGGTCGTGGTGCTCGGTCTTGCCTGGAGCGCATCCGGTTCAGCCGCACCCAAACATGGATGAGGGGCTCAGAGCTTCGCCTGCATGATCTCCAGCACCTCGGCGTCCACGCCGGTCATGCCGCGCCGGGCGAGCCGGCCCAGGTTGACCAGCGAGTCGTCGCCATCCGTGCCCACGATGCCGTCCGTGGCGGGGATGCCGAAGCCCGCCAGGGCCAGGGTGGCCGAGCGGAAGGCCGCGTCCACCCCCGTCATGGCCTTCATGGCGCAGCCGATCTTGGCGCCATCGCAGATCATGCCCGCCACGTTGCCCACCATGTTGGCCACGGCCAGATCCATCTGCGCCGGACTGGCCCCCTCCAGCAGGAGGATGGCCAGGGCTATGCCGATGCCCGCGGCGTTGGCGGCCCCGCACACGGCGGACAGGGTGCCCAGCCGATGGGTGGTGGCGGAGGTCACCAGGCAGCCGAACGCCAGGGCCTCGTCGATCCGCGCCTGGGCATGGCCGCCCGCCCGGCCCCACAGCGTGACCGGCACAGCCAAGGTGATCCCCTTGTTTCCGGACCCCGCCAGGGACATGACCATGAGGGGTTCGCCGGACATGCGGGCGAAGACGCCGGCGGCCACCAACCGGGAGAGCCGGGCCATGGGGTCCCGCCCGGGCGGCGGCACGAAACCTTCCGGCAGGAGGGAAACCCCGTGCTCCGCCATGGCCAGGTTGAAGGCCACCCCCTCGCGCAGCCGCTGGCGATCCTCTTCGGAGAGCTCCGCCGCCAGCCCCCGCAGTTCCTGGAGGCCCATGGCTCCCACCCGGGCCCGCACCGATGGCGCGCCCCCGGCCCCGGCCCGGGCGGGGCTGCCGCCCACCAGCCTGCCATCGGCCTCCAGCCGCGCCAGGTGCGTGTGCTCCACCTCCAGCACCGCCCGGCCCGTGCCGCCCTCCCGGGCCACGGCGCAGTCGATGTGGAGTTCCAGGCGGGAGGTATCCACCTCCACGCGGATCACCTTCCGGTCCACCAGTTCCCCTGCCGCGGCGAGGACGGCCGCATCCACCGCCGCGAAGCAGCCCAGCCCCAGCGCGGGCTCCGGCAGGCAGGCACCCAGGGCCAGGGCCCAGAGGATCCCGGTATGGCCGCCACTGTTGGGAAGGCCCACGGCATGGCAGTTCTTGTAGGTACGGGGGTCGACGATCAGCCGCACCTCACGGACCCGGCCGGCGCCCTGCGCCGCGGCCAGGCTGGCGGCATGGGCCACCGCCGCCGGTTCCGTGCAGCCGAGGGCCGGCTTCCATTCGGCGGACAGGAACTCGGTCAGGTCCATGGTCATCCTCGCCGCCCCATTCTGGCCGCATCCGGGCATGTCTCCGGTCACAGACGGCCGGGGGTCGCGGTTCCAGGGAAAAGTTATTAGCCACCGATTTCAGTGATTTCAGTGATTAGGTCTCGCATGCTTCCCGCATGGGCCGGCCGGAGGCCGCTTCCGGCTTCGCCGGAAGTCATGGGGGCGTCACCGCCGAGCCCCCAAAAAGGCGCGACGGTGGCGCCCCCCATGGAGCCCATGCTGCGCTGGGGCAGGGATCCGCTTTTCATCAGCGAAATCAGCGAAATCGGTGGCGAAAAAAAGGCTTTCGGGCCGCTTCCTCCACGCCATGGGCCCGACTCGTATTAGGCTACGGCCCATGACTTCGCTCATCGGACACCCCCTCCCCGCCTTCTCCCTCCAGGACGACCAGGGCGCCACGGTCACGGCCGCGGGCCTCAAGGGCCACTGGACTGTCCTCTACGCCTATCCCAAGGACAGCACCCCCGGCTGCACCACCGAGGCCTGCGACTTTCGCGACAACCTGGCCCGGGTGCAGTCCCTCGGCGCCCAGGTCTACGGCCTCAGCCGCGACAGCCTCAAGAGCCACCAGAACTTCATCGCCAAGCAGCAGCTCCCCTTCCGCCTGCTCTCCGACCCGGACCTCGCCCTGCTCAAGCCCCTAGGCGCCTTCGGGAAGAAGCTGATGTACGGCAAGGAAGTGGAAGGCATCATCCGCAGCACCTTCCTCATCGATCCCAAGGGCCTCATCCGCCACGTCTGGCCCAAGGTGAGCGTGAAGGGGCACGTGCAGGACGTGCTGGATACCCTCGCGAAGCTGAAGGGCTGAGATGAACTGGACCTACCTCGGGATCGCGGCCCTCCTGCCGCTGACCATCGCCTTGGCCGCGACCCTGCTGGCCGGGGCCATCCAGGCCATCCGCTCCAACCGGGAGGGCGGCAGCAGTGCCGTCGCGTTCCGTCGCCTGCTCCGCACCCTGGCCGTCGTCTTCCCCCTCGCTTTCCTGGCCGCCACTCTCTGGGATGGCCGAAGCACTTGGCGGGGCTTGCTTGGCGCCGCCCTGGGGCACCCCACGGATCAGCGGGCCATGGGGATCCTCTGCCTGCGTGGAGAAGGATTTCTTGCAAAGAACCCAGCCAGGGCCAAGTACTGGCTTCAGAAATCCGCCGAAGGGGGCGATGCCGAGGCACAACTCCTTCTGGCCAGAGCGTACCTCAGCGGTTCCGGCCTGCCCCGTGATCCTAGGGCAGCTCTACAATGGGCCCAGATCGCGGCGGATCACGGCCTGCCGGATGCCATGGTCCTCACGGGTGACCTGATGCGCCCTGCAGATGCTGAAGCGGCCAATGCCTGGTACAACCGGGCCATGGCGGCCTATCAGGTGCGTATCCAGGCTGGCGAAGCTGATGCATGCTTGTTCTATGGCCTGATGTACACCAGCGGCAGGGGCGTTCCGAAGGACCTGACCGAGGGCTTGGCTTGGATGCGAGTGGCCGAGCGACGGGGTCTTCCACCCCTCCGCGTGATCGCCGTACGGTTGACCGAGGGCAAGGCCACGCCTGCCCAGCGGGCCGAAGCCACCCAGCGCGCCGAGGCC
>DASXUH010000102.1:0-7664 GCA_036504935.1 Geothrix sp.
CGGAAGTACCTGCTGCCCGACGACGACCGGGTGGCGGGCCGCGTGGCGGCCCTCAGCGGCGCCCCGCGGACCGACCACGCCTGGATCCTCGAAGGCGGTTCCGTGGAGGTGGATGGCGAGGGCACCGTGCTCACCACCCGCCAGTGCCTGCTCAATCCCAATCGCAATCCCGGCCTGGACCAGGCGGAGATCGAGGCGGCCCTGTGTGATGGCCTCGGTGCCGAGAAGGTGCTCTGGCTGGACGAGGGCCTCCTCAACGACCACACGGATGGCCACATCGACACCCTGGCGCGCTTCGTGGCGCCGGGCCTGGTGGTCTGTATGGAGGCCCGCGATCCCGCCGATCCCAACGCGGCCACCCTGGACCGCCTGGCCGCGGACCTGGCGGGCTTCACCGATGCCAAGGGCCGGCGGATCCAGGTGGTGCGCATCCCCTCGCCGGGTATGGTGCGAGACGAAGATGGCGAGCTGATGCCTGCCAGCTTCGTGAACTTCTACATCGGCAACCGCAGCGTGGTGGTCCCCACCTATGGCACGCCCTACGATGAGGAGGCCGTGGCGGCTTTGACGCCGCTCTTCCCGCACCATCGCGTCATCGGCCGCTCCGCCCGCGCCATCCTCAGCGGGGGCGGAGCCTTCCACTGCATCACCCAGCAGCAGCCGGAGGTACCATGAGCGAATCCAGGAGCCAGCCGGCGAACACCGTCCGTGTCGCCGCGCTCCAGTGCGCCCTTACGGACAGGCTCGACCAGAATGTGGCCCAGGTGGAGGGCCTCGTCCGCGAGGCCGCGGCCACGGGCGCCAAGGTGATCCTGCCTTCGGAGCTGTTCGAGGGGCCGTATTTCTGCCGCGAGGAGAAGGATGCCTTCTTCGACTGGGCGAAGCCCGTGGCGGGCCACCCCACCATCGCCCGGTTCCAGGCCCTGGCGAGGGAGCTGGGCGTGGTGATCCCCGTCTCCTTCTTCGAGCGGGACGGCCACGCCTTCTACAACAGCCTGGCCATGGTGGATGCCGACGGCTCCCTGCTCGGCGTCTACCGCAAGAGCCACATTCCGGACGGCCCGGGCTATGAGGAGAAGTTCTACTTCCGCCCCGGCAACACGGGCTTCAAGGTGTGGCCGACCCGCTTCGGCAAGCTGGGCGTGGGCATCTGCTGGGACCAGTGGTACCCCGAGTGCGCCCGGGCCATGATGCTGCTGGGCGCGGAGATCCTGCTCTACCCCACGGCCATCGGCACCGAGCCCGAGAACCCCGAGCTGGACACCAAGGACCTGTGGCAGCGGGCCATGATCGGCCACGCCGTGTCCAACGTGGTGCCCGTGGTGGCCGCCAACCGCATCGGCGTGGAAGGCGGCCAGACGTTCTACGGCCACTCCTTCATCGCGAACCACCGCGGCGACAAGGTGGCCGAGCTGGGCCGCCGCGAATCCGGTGTGATCACGGCGGACCTGGATCTCGACGAGATCCGCCGCAACCGCGCCTCCTTCGGCTTCTTCCGGGACCGCCGGCCGGACCTCTACGGCATCATCGCCCAGGCCTGAGCCCCTGCGAGGTCAGCCTTCGTCCAGGATCCCGGCCACGGCCGTATAGGGGTCCAGGCTGCGGTCGGCGATGGACTGGATGGCCGCCTCTATTCGTTCGGGGCCGGCCTGGGCCCGGGCGCGGCGCAGGGCGGCCTCGGCCAGCAGGGACTCGAAGCGCAGCCGGGCCCGCTCCTGGGCCTTCCGGGCCAGGCCGCCGTGGGCCCGGAGCCAGGCGCCGTGCTCCCGCACCTGGGCCAGCAGCTCCGCCACGCCTTCGCCTTGCTGGGCGATGGTGCGGAGCACCGGCGGGTCCCAGGGCCGCGTGGCCGCCAGGGACTTCATGGCCGTCAGTTCCTGTTCCACCTGGTCGGCGCCCTCGCGATCGGCTTTGTTGATCACGAAGAGGTCGGCCACCTCCATGATCCCGGCCTTGATGGCCTGGATTTCGTCGCCCATGCCCGGCACCAGCACCACGCAGCAGGTCTGGACGCAGCTCACCACGTCCACCTCGTCCTGGCCCACGCCCACGGTCTCTACGAGGATGGTGCCGAAGCCCGCGGCATCCAGCAGGTCGATGGCGTCCTGGGTGGCCCGGGCCAGCCCGCCCAGGGCCCCCCGGGTGGCCATGCTGCGGATGAAGATGCCCGGATCCGCCGCGATGCGCTGCATGCGGATGCGGTCGCCCAGGATGGCGCCGCCGCTGAAGGGCGATGTGGGGTCCACGGCCAGGATGCCCACCTTCTGGCCTTCGGCCCGCAGCGTCCGGGCCAGCTGGTCCGTGAGCGTGCTCTTCCCGGCTCCCGGGGGACCTGTGATGCCAATCACCGATGCCCGGCCCAGGTGGGGCCAGAGCCGGGCCATCAGATCGCGGGCACCGGGGTGGCCATTTTCCATCCAGGAGATGGCCCGGCCCAGGGCCCGGGGCTCACCGCGGCGCAGGGGCTCCAGGAGGTCGGCGGAAGAGGGCATGGGCCCAGGATGCCAGGACCCCGCCAGGACGGAAACTCGCAGGCGGGGTCGGGATGCGGTACCCTGAACCTTCCGGCCCGCGCCGCAGTAGGACCATCAACGATGATCAAAGGGCTGAAACCCTCGAATGACCCCGCTTCCGGGGACGCGGCACCGGAGGCGACGCCCGCCCCGGCGCCCCCCAAGGTGCCCATCCGGCTCACCAAGCGTGCCCCCGTGGTCCCCCCGGACCCCAGGGCCCCCCGGGAGAAGATCTGCGCTGAGTGCGGCATGCACTTCAAGGTGGAAACCGGCCAGAAGTTCTACCTGTGCCCCGACTGCTACCGCCGCTCCTTCACCTACAAGCGCAAGGGGGGAAAGGACGCCGCCCGTGTCCTCACCCACATCACCTGCGCGACCTGCGGGGCCCAGGAGTACCTGCCCTTCCTGCCGGAGGATCCGGCCAAGGCCCTCTGCCGGGCCTGCTTCGCCAAGGAACGGCCGGAACCCAAGGCCGCTCCCCGGCACTCCCGTTCATGAGTCAGGAGATCTGATGCGTTTCGCCATTCTGCCCTTGTTGCTCACCGCCTCCCTGCTGCCCGCCCAGGGCCCCGTCAGTTCCAAGCCCGCGGCCGGGAAGGCCGCCCCGAAGGCCGAGCCCACTTCCGAGGTCGCCCGCCGGGCCTTCCTCCAGGTGCTCGACGCCGTGGATGCCGGCTGGTTCGGCCAGCCCTACCAGGGCATCACGTCCGTGGAGATGCAGGGCACCCTCGGCATCGGCCTCAGCGGCGCTGCCGTGAACCAAAAGGTGGACAGCCTCAGCCAGGGCCAGGTGAAGGGCAACAGCCAGGGCGGCCAGGCCAACCTCCGCCTCAAGGGCACCTACTTCGCCAATGGCGATTTCCGCACGGACCTGGCCGGGGATTTCGGCACTCTGCTCTACACCCGCCGGGGCACCCGCGGCTTTCTCTACAGCAAGGAGCAGAACGCCTACACCACCCGCGTGGACCTGCCCCCCTCCGATGCGCCCCGGACCTACATGGCCTGGTTCCGCCAGACTCTGAATGACATCAAGGCCGTCTATATCGACGCCCCGACCTTCCACGCCAGCCTGGCCGGCGAGGAGACCAGCGGCGGCCGGACCCTCCAGCGCCTCGTCTTCAACGCCCCCACCAAGCCCTGGGACGCCAAGCGGCGGGAGCAGAGCATGGCCCAGAGCCTCGGCTTCTGGAAGCGGGGGCGCCTGGAGGTCACCGTGGACAAGGCCACGCAGATGCCCCAGCGCCTGGATTTCCGCAATGACGAGCAGGGCGTCCAGACCCGCATGGACTTCAGCTACGGCGCCGGACACAAACTCCAGGCCGTCAACATCAACAACAGCAGCCGCGGCTTCGAGGGCCCGGGCTGGCTCCGCCTCGGCTACGGCGGCGACGGCCTCATGTCCCATGTGGCCGGCGAACTGGCCAGCCAGGACAAGAAAATCTCCTTCGCCATGGACCTGGCCTGGTCCAAGACCCGGACCGCCAACGAGCTCATCGCCATCCCCCCCGCCGGCGCCACCAAGCGCGGCCGCGAGGACATGGAGATCCAGCTCCTGGTGGGGCTCGCCTCCCGGATCTTCGACCTCCAGCGCGCCGGCCTAAACCTCCGCAGCGTCGCCATCGGCGGAAAGTAAGTAAACTGGTTCCATCGGGGCGTGGCGCAGCCTGGTAGCGCATCTGCTTTGGGAGCAGAGGGTCGGAGGTTCGAATCCTCTCGCCCCGACCAGTCAAAGGGGGGCCATTCGGCTCCCCTTTGACTGGTCGGGATAAAAGAAGATGATTCGAACCTCCGAGTGGGATTGTGGAGGCGCGACTAGATGTCGCGCCGGAGCAAGACCGGCGGCTGGCGAAGCCAGACGCAGTTCGAATCCCGCCCGGGTGAGTCGGCGCGAAGTACGGAGAACGGCATGCGGCTGGGAGTTGAAGCCACCTTTGTGAGGGCGCCGGTCTCATCCCGCCGGGTGAGTCGAAACGACCTTCTTCCTCACCAGATCGGCGCCGCCTCCAGGCTCCGGGCGACGAGCCAGGCCGCCGCCGCGGCGATGGCATCGGCCTGGAGGGCGGGCATGGGGGGATGATTTTATCCAATCTTCGTTGGCGGATGGGGCCGACGAGCTGAGGTCGGGTTCCCGTTCAGGCATCGAGCTTCCCGATGCTCTGGTATTCTTTGCGGGTGAAATCCGCCCCTGCCCTTCGAAGCGCGCGTCCTCTCGTGCGCTGGCGCCGACAGCTCGAAACCGGACTGGAGCCCATCGACCACCAGCACCAGGAGCTCTTCGAGGCACTGGCCCGGCTGGCGGGTGACCTCGACGCTGGGGCGCCGAAGGACCAGCTGGACGCGGGGCTGGCCTTCGTGGCGCGGCATCTCATCAAGCACTGCCAGACCGAAGAGACCCTTATGAAGGAGGCGGGGTTCCCTGAGCGCATCGTCCACGCGAACCAGCACCAGGACCTGGTCCTCCGGGTCCGCGACCTCCAGTACCGGCGGGCGAAGGGCGAGGAGCTGGGGCTGGAGGCGGTGGCTCTGGTCGGGGAGTGGCTGGACCACCACATCTGCGAGTCGGATCTGGCCATGGCGGGCTACCTGAAGAGCCTTCACACGGCCTGATCTCGTAGATTCGAGTCCAGCTGGGCGCACGGGTGGGCGCCGACCCACTTCGCGCTGGCCTCGAACTGCGCCCGGCTGCGCCGATCGCCGGTCTCGTTTCGACAGCGCCCCGCGCTGTCTCCACGATCCCACTCGACGCTAGATCCCGGCCACGTCCGCGTGGCCGGGGCTGGCCCGAATCCAGCTGGGCGCACGGGTGGGCGCCGACCCACTTCACGCTGGCCTCGAACTGCGCTCGGCTGCGCCGATCGCCGGTCTCGTTCCGACAGCGCCCCGCGCTGTCTCCACGATCCCACTCACTGGCCCGAGTCCAGCTGGGCGCGCTTGGTGCGCCCAGCTGGACTCGAACCAGCGACCTGCAGCTTAGAAGGCTGCTGCTCTATCCACCTGAGCTATGGGCGCGCAGGGGATAGTCTAGCGGGTCGGGGTGAGGGTGGACTGCTTCGGCTCGTGGGGTAATGCCCTAGACTGTGTGCCTTCAAGGAGGCAGCCATGCCGGAACCCCTCGACCCGATCCAGGACGGGGTGCAGGACCACGCGGGAGACAGCCGCTTCAACGGGTTCATCGCCCTCTTCGTAGCGGTGGTGGCGACCTTCATGGCCCTGTGCAACGTGAAAGACGGCAACGTCGTCCAGGCCATGCAGCAATCCCAGGCCAAGGCCGTGGACCAGTGGGCCTACTACCAGAGCAAGAGCACCAAGCAGCACATCGCCGAGAACGCGGTGGAGATGTTGAGGGTCCAGCTCGACATGAGCCCGGGGTTGAAGCCGGAGCTGCGCGCCAAGGTGGAGGCCCGGATCGCCGCCCAGGAAGCGGCCGGGAAGAAGTACGAAAAGGAGAAGGAGCAGATCAAGGGCGAGGCGGAGAAGGCCGCCAAGGACTACGACGCGATGAACATCCATGACGACCAGTTCGATCTCGCCGAGGCTTGCATGAGCGTGGCCGTGGCGCTGGCGGGGGTCACGGTCCTCACCCGCAAACGCTGGCTGTTCGCCGTGGCGGGGGTCTTTGCCAGCATCGGTTTCATCTTCGGGTTGGCTGGCTTCCTCCATTGGAACCTGCACTCGGACGTGATGGCCAAGCTCCTGGGGTGAGGTCCGTCATCCAGACGAAAAGGGGCCCCGCGGGGCCCCCTTTTTTGTGACAGCCAGATGGCTCAGAAGTGGATCTGCAGCTGCGCCATGGGCGCGGTGACGCGCTTGTTGGTGGCGGGGGCGGGGCCCTCGTGGTTCGGGCCGCCGAACTTGTTGTTCCAGTACTCGAAGCCGGGGCCGGCATAGACCTTCTTCTTGGTGCCGAAGAGGGGGCTGATGTCGAACATCAGGGTCAGGTTGGCGAGGGTCTCGGGCTTGGTCTCGACCCCGAAGCCGTCCTTGCCCTTGGCACCTTCGTAGTTGGCGTAGCCCTTGAACTCGGCGCCCACCTCGCCCATCTGGAAGGGGATGCCCCAGGCGGCGGTGAGGTAGTACGTGGTCTTGAAGTCCACGGACTTGCCCACGATGCCGTTGTAGTTCTGCTCGTGGCTGGCCAGGATGCCCAGGTCGAAGAAGCCGGCCGGCACCTTGAAGTGGAAGGTGGGGCCGGCAACCAGGAAGCGCTTCTTGGAGGCGAAGGCGTTGTCCTTGGCGTTGAAGTCGAAGCCGGCGGTGAGCGAGATGTCGCGCACGGGGCCGAAGCCGAGGTCGGTCTTGGTGAGCTTGCCCAGGCTCAGGGAGCCGCGATACAGGGCGTAGACCTCGTTGGCGCCGCTGTTGCCGCTGGCGGTGGGGTCGTTCCTGTCGGACATGAGCATGTCCACGTTGAAGAAGTTGGTGCCGTAGGCCCAGCCGCTGACGTGGCCGAGCTGGACGATGTTCTTCTTCACGGTGCCGTCGATGCCGGGCTCGCGGAACTGGGTGCCGGTGCGGTAGCCGATGAAGGTGTCGCTCCAGTCGGCGGCGGACAGGGGCAGGGCGGCCGCCACGAGTAGGGTGAGGGCGAGCTTGGTCATGGGTTCTCCAGGTGAATGCAGCCGGATGCGGCTAGGCGGACAGGAAGAGGAGCTTGAGCAGGAAGATCACGGAGAGCACAAGGATGATCGGGTTGATCTCCTTGAAGCGCCCGGTGGCGGCCTTCAGCACGGTGTAGGCGATCATGCCGAGGGCGATGCCGTTCACGATGGAGAAGGTGAAGGGCATGACGATGACGGCCAGGTAGGCGGGGATGGCGTCGGTGACGTCGTCGAAGCGGATCTCCTTGATCTCCGACAGCATGAAGAAGCCGATCATCATGAGCGCCGGCGCCGTGGCCTGGAGGGGCACCATCAGGAAGAGGGGCGACAGGAACAGCGCCAGGGCCAGCCAGCCCGCCACCACCAGGGCCGTGAGGCCCGTCTTGCCGCCCTCGGCTACGCCCGAGGCGCTCTCGATGTAGGCGGTGATGGCCGTCGTGCCGAACATGGACGCGAAGGTGGTGCCCACGGCATCGGCCATGAAGGCCTTGGACGCGCCGGGGAACCGGCCGTCCTTGTCCAGCAGCTTGCCCTGGGCGCCGATGCCCATGAG
>DASXUH010000103.1:0-23499 GCA_036504935.1 Geothrix sp.
GGCCCCCGGCACCGGCAGCAGGGGACGATGGAGCCGACGCGCCAGGAGGTCCGTGAAGACCTCGTTGCTGACGGGTTCCGGCGCCGTGCCGTTGAAGGGGCCCTCCCAGGCAGGATTCCGGGCGGCCTCCAGGAACATGGCCACCAGATCATCCAGATGGATCCAGCTGAGGCCCTGCTGGCCCGATCCGAGCTTGCACCCCAGGTAGAGCCGCACCGGCAGGGCCATCTTCGGCAGGGCGCCGCCCTCCCGGGCCAGCACCACACCGATGCGGATCCGGACCACGCGGACACCGATGTCCGAGGCCGCCATGGCCTCCGCCTCCCAGGCCCGGCAGACATCGGCGAGGAAGCCCCCCCCGGGTTTGGCAGATTCGTCCACGGGGGTCCGGTTCTCGGGATTGTAGTAGCCGATGGCCGAAGCGTTCACCAGGGCGGTGGGCGGCTTGCCGCAGTCCTTCATGGCCTCCACCAGCCGGCGGGTGCCGAGGATCCGGCTGTCGCGGATGGCGGCCTTGCGGACGGTGCTCCAGCGCTTCTCCGCGATCCCTTCGCCCGCCAGATTGATCACTACGTCCGCGCCCTCCAGCACCACCGGCAGATCGTTCCAGTCATGGGCGATGGCGCCTGGAGGCAGGTGTGCGGCCTGCGGAGCGCGGGTCAACACGGTCACCCGGCTGCCCTGTTCGACCAGGGACCGGATCAGGGGGCGGCCCACCAGGCCCGTGCCCCCGGCCACCACCACCTGTGTCAGATTCGATGCCCCCATGGGTCCCACCGCCCTCAAAGATAGTCCGAGACCGTGCGCCAGGTCGCCTCTTCTGCTGAAGGCTGATTTCGGCATCGGACGCGATATCGGAGTATGCTTCGCCCGACCCAGAGGAGGCCCTATGCCGGAACCCCAGTTCGCACCCTTCGGCCACTTCTGCTGGCCTGAACTCGCCAGCACCGACGTCGCCGCCGCGAAAGCCTACTACGGGGCCCTGTTCGGCTGGTCCTCCTACGACATGCCCTCGGCCATGGGGAACTACACCATCTTCCAAGCCGAGGGCTTGGACGCGGCGGCTGGCTACCAGATGGGGCCCCAGCAGAGCGCGCCGACTCATTGGAACTCATACGTGGCGGTGGAAAGCGCCGACCGGAGCTGCGCCAGGGCGGAGGAACTTGGCGCACAGGTCCTGATGGCCCCCTTCGACATTCCCGGGGTCGGGCGCATGGCCTTCATCCGCGGCCCGGACGGCGCCTCCCTGGCCCTGTGGCAGTTTGGTGCGCACCACGGGGCGGGCATCTTCAGGCGTCCCGGCGGTCTCTGTTGGACCGAGCTCTACTCGCCCGACACGGCAGGATCCGAGGCGTTCTACACCGGTCTCTTCGGCTGGCGGGCCCTTACCAAGACCGACTTCGGAATGCCCTACACCGAATTCCACGCCGGGGACACCCCCGTGGGCGGCATGATGGGCATGGCGGGGCCGGAATGGGAAGGCGTTCCCAACGCCTGGATGCCCTACATCGCGGTGGCCGACGCCGACGCCACAGCCGCCGCAGTGACCCGCCTGGGAGGCGTGTGCATGGTGCCTCCTACGGATATCCCCACCGTCGGCCGGTTCGGGGTCTCCCGGGATCCCCAGGGGGCGGTGATCGCCTTCATCAAGCTGCTGGATCGCTGAATCCACACAGGCGCCGCCCGGCTCCAGGCGTTAATCTGGAACCTGGCTTTGAGTTCCGGGGACTCCTTCTGCCGAGGCGACTGTGCGCTACCTGCTCTCCAACCTGCCGCTGAACCTGGGAGAGGAGGCGCTGGACTTGGCGGTGCCTTTGGCCCATGCCCTGGGCGGCGCACCGAAGGACTATCGGGCCGTCACCCTGGAGCGCCGGAGCCTCGACGCCCGCCACAAGGGCGCCATCCGCTTCCTGACCGCCCTCAGCTTCGAGACGGATCGCGCCCTTGAGTTGGGATCGATGCTGGGCGGACTCAAACTGGAATCCGCGCCGCCGGCGGCCCCCTACGCCGTGGCGAAGCCACCGCGCAAACCCCGAGTGGTGGTGGTGGGCAGCGGCCCCGCCGGCACCTTCTGTGCCCTGCGCCTGCTGGACTACGGCATCGAGCCCATCGTGCTGGAGCGCGGCCCCGCCATGGGCGAGCGCGTGAAGGCCATCGCGGGCCTGTGGAAGGACGCGGTGCTGGATCCCGAGGCCAACGCCCAGTTCGGCGAAGGCGGGGCGGGCACCTTCAGTGACGGCAAGCTCACCACCCGCATCGGCCATCCCGCCACCCGTTACGTGCTGGAGGCCTTCGTGCGCTTCGGCGCGAATCCCCGGATCCTCTACCTGGCCAAGCCCCATGTGGGAACCGATGTCATCCGCCGCTGCACGGTGCTCATCCGGAAGGAGGCGGAAGCTCGCGGCGCCCAGTACCGCTTCCGGGCGCGACTGGCGGGTGTGCGCTTCGATGACCGGGGCTGCGTTCGTGCGGCTGTGCTTGCCGATGGTGAGGAAATCCCCTGCGAGGCCCTGGTGCTGGCGCCAGGCCACAGCGCGCGGGACACCTTCGAGATGCTGCACGGCCACGGCGTGGCCATGCGCCAGAAGCCCTTCGCCATGGGCGTGCGGGTGGAGCACCCCCAGGGCCTTATCGACCGCTCGCAGTATGGCCCCAGCGCGGGGCATCCCTCACTGCCCGCCGCGGACTACAAGCTGGTCTGCAACTTCGGCCTGAACCGCGCCGCCTACAGCTTCTGCATGTGCCCCGGCGGCGAGGTCATCCAGTGCAGCAGCGAGCCCGGCGGCGTGGTGGTGAACGGCATGAGCAACGAGAAGCGCGACTCGGGTTTCGCCAACTCGGGCCTGGTGGCCAAGGTGAACACCGCCGATTTCGGCAGCGACCACCTCCTGGGTGGCATGTACTTCCAACGCAAGTGGGAGCAGGCCGCTTTCCGCGCTGCTGGCGAAGCCTATGGTGCCCCGGCCATGGCGGTGCAGGACTTCCTCAAGGGCCGGGCTTCCGGGTGCCTGCCGCGCACGAGCTTCAAGCCCTTTGCCGTGGCCGCGGACCTGCGCACCTGCCTGCCAGACTTTGTGCGGGAGCAGCTGGCGGGGGCCCTGCCCACCTTCGACCAGAAGATCCACGGCTTCGCCAGCCGCGAGGCCATCCTCCTCGCCATCGAAAGCCGCACCAGCAGCCCCATCCAATTGCTGCGTGGGGAGGACGGACAGTCCGTGTCGCACCCAGGCCTCTATCCCTGCGGCGAGGGCGCGGGCTTTGCAGGGGGCATCACTTCTGCGGCCGTGGACGGCATCCGCGTGGCCGAGTGGATTGCCCAGACCGCCGGCGCCCCCGTATTCCAGCCCTTCGAAAAGCAGGTGCGGGCGACGGATCTGGCGAACGAGTACTGACACTAAGGTGGGTTGGGACAGATGCGGCTAACCTGATGGGAAAGGACTCGTAACCATGGCTCCGAAAACCATAGTGTCGCCCCCTCGCATCGAGGCCTTGACGGTTCGGAATTACAGAGCTCTGCGAGATGTCTCCTTTACCGATCTTCGACCCATGACTGTGCTGCTCGGCCCAAACGGAAGTGGGAAGAGCACGGTCTTTGATGTGTTCGCCTTTCTGTCTGAGTGTTTCAGCACTGGGCTGCGGAAGGCTTGGGACCGCAGAGGTCGGTTTAAGGAACTGCGCAGTCGTGGAGCAGTCGGTCCGATCGAATTCGAGCTTCGATATCGGGAAAACCCAAAAACCGCTCCAATTACTTATCACTTATCGATTGATGAGGGGAAAAGAGGGCCATTTGTCGCTGAGGAATGGCTTCGATGGGCGCGAAATCCCACGAAGAAGGGTGGGAAGCCTTTCCGCTTTCTGGATTTTGCCAATGGTGAAGGGAAGGTGATTTCTGGAGACTTACCAGACGACAAGGATCAAAGGGTTGAGGAATCGCTCTCATCTCCCGAAGATCTGGCCGTTAACGCCCTGGGGCAGTTGGCGAAGCACCCTCGTGTGGCCGCCCTTCGTCGATTCATCACTGGCTGGAGCTTGTCGTACCTGACCGCGGTTGACACCCGAACTGTGCCAGAAGCTGGGCCTCAGGAACATCTTTCCCAAACCGGCGATAACTTGGCCAATGTCATCCAGTACCTTCGAGAGCAAAACGAGGATCTATTGAAAAAGATCCTCGACAAGCTCCGTCGAAGAGTTCCCAGGATGGAGCGTGTGGATGCGGATCTGATGGGAGATGGACGTCTTCTTCTGCTGCTGAAAGATGCCCCTTTTGATAGGCCAATTTTGGCTAAATGGGCCTCCGACGGAACGCTCAAGATGCTCGCCTATTTGGTGGCCCTCTACGACCCTGCGCCACCAGCCCTCCTAGGGCTTGAAGAGCCCGAAAATCATCTCCACCCGCGCCTTCTCTACGAACTCGCGGAAGAATGCCGTGAAGCGTCCGCCCGCAGCCAGCTCATTGTGACTACCCACAGCCCATTCTTCCTGGACGCCATGAAACCAGAGGAGGTCTGGGTCCTCAGCCGGGATACCAAGGGCTACACAGAGGCCTTCCGAGCCGCCGACTTAATCGGGATTCCCGAGCACATGGAGGCGGGGGCCAAGTTAGGGCAACTCTGGATGGAGGGATTCTTCGGTGTTGGAGATCCAATGAGGCCAGACGAGCGACCTCTAAGAGCTCAAAAGGATGGCCATGCACGTTGAGTTCCTTCTGGAGGAGCCTTCTGCAGAAGAAGCACTGAGGCTCCTTTTGCCCAGACTTCTCCCCTCAACCACGACATACGATCTACGAAATCTCCAAGGCAAAACAAATCTGCTGAAGCAATTAAGGGCCCGCCTCCAGGGTTTCGCAAACATGAAACTGCCGGACCTGCGAGTGGTTGTGTTGGTAGATCGGGACGATAGCAATTGTGAAGATCTAAAACGGCAACTGGAAGAGGCCGCCCTGGCAGTGGGGCTCCCCACCAAGTCTTCTGCCCGGGGTGGCACTTTCGTCGTGCTGAATCGAATCGCCATTGAGGAACTCGAAGCCTGGTTCTTTGGTGATGTAGAAGCCATCGTGGCCGCCTATCCCAAGGTGCCCCCAACTCTGGGCACACAAGCCAAGTATCGCGACCCGGATGATATTGCCGGCGGGACCGCGGAGGCCCTTGAACGTGTGCTTCAAAGCAAGGGCTATCACCCTGGAGGTTTGGCCAAGCTGAAGGCCGCTCGGGATATTGCCCAACACATGGATCCCGCTCGTAACCGCTCAAGAAGTTTCCAGGCCTTTATCACTGGATTGGCTGCGCTTAATCCGTACCCGGGACCTCGATGATCCGCCAGTCCTCGCCGAACTGCTCCAGGAAGCCCAGGGAGTAGCAGCGGAAGAAGACGAAGATGGGCAGAAATGCCACGGAGCTGAGGTAGGGCAGGATCGCCACACAGCAGGTGAGGCAGCAGCCAGCCAGGATCAGGAGGATCGCGGGGATCCAGAGCAGGCAGGTCATCAGGTAGAACCCCACGAACCGCCAGAGGTTTCCGGGCAGGAGTTCATGGCGCAGCATGGCCCAGGCTTCCGAGGTGCCCAGGTTCCGGTGGTACATGATGGGCACCACGAAATCACGTAGCAGCAGGCCGATGACCGCGACGGACAGGAGCCCCAGGAACAGGAGGCCCCCGGCGGTGATCGTCCCGGTGAGGGCGGAGGTCCCGAAATGGCGGGCATGGATGTCGGGCAGGGCGATGAGGACGCCGAGTCCGCCACAGACGATGAGGAGGGCCAGCGAGGCGAGGAGGAGCAGCAGCCGGAAGCGGAAGAGGCGGTTCCCCAGGCTCTCGAGGCGGGTCCAGGGTTCCACGATCTCCGCCCGGTCCCGGGCCACGCCATCCAGGAACATGAAGGCGCCCCGGCTGCCCAGCCACTGGAACAGCACCGCCAGGGCCAGGATCAGGATGAAGAACACCACGCCCAGGGCGATCACCAGGGGGAGGTGGGTGGAGATCCAGCCGGTCACGGGGCTGAAGTCCGGCGCGCCACGATGATTCGAGCCGCTGAACGGATTGCCGGGATTGAAGGAGCCACCGCCTCCTAGCTGGGCGAGAAACGCGCTGAAGCCCAGCACGAACCACTTCCGGGCGCTGAAGGGCTCGAAGAGGATGCGCCGGGCATGGGCCAGGGCGGGCTGGATGGGGTCGATGATGGAGATCATGGTGCCCCATCATTCCACAACCGGGATTGGGCATAGAATCGCCCATCGCCCTCTCGCACCCGAAACGAGAGCGCATTCGCCCCGGAGGAACCATGTTCGAATCCGCGGAGCTCGGCCACAGGATCGACAAGGAGGTGTGGGACCGGGAGGTTCCAGCCCTTCGAGAGGCCCTTCTGGATGCTCAGTTCGACCTCAGTACTGCGAAGTTCCCCGTGGTCATCCTGGTGGCGGGCGTGGACGGGGCCGGCAAGAGCGAGACCGTGAACACGCTCAACGAGTGGATGGATCCACGCCACATCCAGACCCACGGCCTGGCCGAGCCTTCGGATGAGGAGCGCGAGCGCCCCTACATGTGGCGCTACTGGCGCCTGCTGCCACCCAAGGGAAAGATCGGGATCTTCGACGGATCCTGGTACACCTGGCCCATCCTGGAGCGGGCCTGCGGGCGCATCAAGACTTCGGAGCTCGACCAGGACATGGCCCGGGTGGCCCGCTTTGAGCAGATGCTCATCCACGAGGGCGCCCTGGTGCTGAAGTTCTGGATGCACCTTGGCAAGGACGTCCAGAAGAAGCGGCTGAAGAGCCTGGAGAAGGATCCCAAGACCCGCTGGCGGGTGACGCCCCGGGACTGGAAGCATTTCGAGATGTACGACACCTTCCGGCAGGTATCCGAGCGGGCCCTGCGCTCCACCAGTACTGCCGACGCTCCCTGGATCGTGGTGGAGGCCACGGATCCCCACTACCAGCGCCTGACCGTGGGCAAGATCCTGTTGGAGCGCCTGCGGGCCCGCCTGGACCATCCGGCTCCGGTGGTGCCCGCGCTGCCCCTGCATCCGCCGCCACCTTCCCTGGACGGCGTGGACATCCTCAAGGCCCTGGACCTCTCGAAACGGATGGACAAGAAGGACTACGAAGAGGAGCTGCTCACCCTCCAGGGAAAGCTGAACCTGCTGACCCGGCACCGGAACTTCCGGAAGCACTCGGTGGTGATGGCCTTCGAGGGCGTGGATGCGGCGGGAAAGGGTGGGAGCATCCGCCGCATCACGCAGGCCCTGGATGCCCGCCGGTACCACATCCATCCCATCGCGGCACCCACCGAAGAGGAGCGGGCCCAGCCCTACCTTTGGCGTTTCTGGCGATCCCTGCCCCGCCCGGGCATGGTGGCCATCTTCGACCGCAGCTGGTACGGCCGAGTGCTGGTGGAGCGGGTGGAGGGTTTCTGCTCCGAGGCCGACTGGCAGCGCGCCTACAGCGAGATCAACGACTTCGAGGACCAGCTCGTGCGCAGCCGGACGATCCTCCTCAAGTTCTGGCTGTCCATCAGCCAGGAAGAGCAATTGCGCCGCTTCAAGGAGCGCGAGGTCACGCCCTTCAAGCGGTTCAAGCTCGGCGAGGAGGACTGGCGCAACCGGGAGAAATGGCCCTCCTACGAGGCCGCCATCTGCGACATGCTCGACCGCACCAGCACTGAGATTGCCCCCTGGACCCTTGTCGAGAGCGAAGACAAGTACTACGGGCGGATCAAGATCCTCAGGACCCTCGTGCAGCGGCTGGAGGAGGAGCTGTAGGGGAGCTGTCAGCTCTCAGCTGTCGGCTTTCACTGATAGCTGACAGCTGAGAGCCGACAGCTGAGAGCCAACAGCCAGCATTCACACCGCCCGCTCCTTGCCGAACACGCGGTCCAGAACCAGGCCCGCGGTCTCTTCGATGCTGCGGCCGGTGACATCGAGGATGGGCCAGCGGCGGTGCTGCTTGAAGATTTCGTCGGCGTAGACGAGTTCATCGAGGATGTGGGCCAGGTCGCTGTAGTTGTCAGCGCTGCCTGCGGCACCCAGGCGCTTCAGGCGGTAGGCGCGGATCTCCTGGAGGCGGTCCGGCTGGATGGTGAGGCCCACGATGCGGCCCTGGGGGATGGTATCGAGCTCGGAAGGCAGGGCCACCCCAGGTACCAGGGGCACGTTGAGCACCTTGTAGCCCTCCATGGCGAGGTACATGGAGAGGGGGGTCTTGCTGGTGCGGCTGATGCCGACCAGCACGATGTCCGCCTCGGGCAGGCCGCCCATGTCGATGCCATCGTCGAACTTCAGGGCGAACTCGATGGCTTCGATGCGGCGGAAGTACTTGTCGCCCACCGCGTGAAAGCTGCCGGGGCGCTCTTCCGGGCGCTCCCGCAGGTAGAGGGCCAGGGTGTCGAGCAGGTTGCCGAAGAGGTCCACCTGGGTGAGCCGCAACTCCGCGCAGCGGTCCGCCAGGTAGAACCGCATCTCCCGGGAGACGGTGGTGTGGATGATGACAGCCCGTTTCTCCGCGGCCATCTGGAGCACGCGGTCCATGTCCTCCCTGGACCGGACATTCTGGAACCGCCGCACCAGGGCGGAGCTTTCACCCTTGGAAAACTGGGTCAGCGCCGCCTGGACCATCCGCTGGGCGGTCTCGCCGGATCCTCCCGACACCACGTAGATGGGCTGTCTGTCCATGGGAATGAGCATACCCTGGGGCCATGGAACCGAGCTCCCGTACCATCGCATGGTTGGCGCTGACCCTCCCGGCCGGAGTGGCCATCGGTGGGGTGGCCGTGCTCCTTGCGCGCTGGGCGCGGATGCATCGCCGTGTCAAGGCGGATCCCGAGGCGCTCCTGCTTTCGGCGGTGTCCGGCAGCCTGAGGGAGCGGGGCGAGCTGGCCAACTCTCTGGGCGAACTGCGCACGGTCCATGAGCGGTTGCTGGATGTGCTGCCGACAGGCGTGCTGTGGGTGGACCAGCGCCAGCGCCTGGCGGCCCTGAACCGGCGCGGGTGCGATCTGCTGGGGGTGCGGCGCGGTGTGGTGGGCCTGGAGGCGGCCTTCGTGCTGGAGCCCTTCCCCTGGTTGCGCGAGGCCCTGGGCCGGGAGCCCGGGCCCGCCTGGCGCTGCACTGCCGGAGGGCGCCGGTGGCGGCTCCAGCGGATCGAGGCCCCGGATCGCATCGGCGCGCTGGTGCAATTCGAGGATGTCACCGAAGCGGAAGCCGAGGAGCATCGCCGCCAGCTGCGGGAGCGCTTCGCGGATCTGGGCGAGATGACCGCGGGCGTGGCCCACCAGCTGAAGAACGGCCTGGCGGTGCTCAAGGGCAGGGGGCAGATGCTGAAGCGGGCCGGCCACGGTGAAGCCGCGGAGGCCCTGCTGGAGGAGACCGAGGATCTGGAGCGGCTCGTCCAGCGGTTCCTCCAGTGGGCGAAGCCGCTGGATCCAGTGGCGGAACCGCTCCGCCTCGAGGAGGCGGCCACCCAGGCGGTGGTGGAGCTGAAGCGCCGCCCGGTGAGCCAGGGCCGCCAGCTGGTGGTGGAGGGAGAAGGGGGGGCCACGGGCGACCCGCTGCTGCTCCACCAGGCTGTGGTGAACCTGCTGGAGAACGCCTGCCAGACCACGCCCCTCGGGGGCCGGATCCTGGTGCGGATTGCCGAGGGCCGGATCGACATCCTGGACGACGGCCCCGGGCTGTCGGAGATCACGGCCATCCGCATGCTCCGGCCCTTCGAGAGCGGCCGGCCGGATGGCACGGGCCTGGGCCTTCCGCTGGCCCTGAAATGGCTCAACGCCCAGGGGGCCGATCTGCGCCTGGCACCCCGCCCCGAGGGCGGCACCTGCGCTGAGATCCGCTGGTAACCTGGATGGGATGAGAATCGCCCTGCTCCAGCTCAACGCTCACCTCGGCGATCCCGAGGGGAATGGCCGCAGGGTGGAGGCAGCCTATGCCGAGGCCGTGGCCGCCGGGGCGGAACTGGTCCTGGGGCCGGAACTCGCGATTCCGGGTTATCTCGCCGAGGACCGGCTCTGGGAACAGGGCCTGCGCGTGCGCATCGAGCGCGAATCCCGCCGACTGGCAGCGCTGTCCGGCTCCGTGCCGCTGCTCTTCGGCACCGCGAGTCCGGCGCCCTCGGGGCGCCTCTGGAACGAGCTGTGGTGGTGCGAAGAGGGAGCTCTGCGCCACTGCGCGCACAAGCGCGTGCTCCCCAGCTACGACGTCTTCGACGAACACCGGTACTTCGAGCCGGATCCCTCGCCCCAGCCGCTGGTGGCCTTCCGCGGCCAGCGCATCGGGCTCTCCATCTGCGAGGATCTCTGGGCGGATCCGCAACTGGGGAATGCCCCAGTGGGCTATGGCCTGGATCCCATCGCGGACCTGGCCGCGGCGGGCGCCACGCTGATCCTCAACGGCAGCGCCAGTCCCAGCGGGCTGGGGAGCTACCTGCCGCCGGGCCGCAGCGCCCCCTGGGCCATCCCTTCGAAGGATGCCCAGCGCCGCCGCCTGCTGCCGGGGCTGGCCAAGAAGCACGGCCTCCCCATCGCCTACGCCAGCCGAGTGGGGGCCGAAAGCTGGCTGCTCTTCGACGGCGGGTCTGGCCTAGCGCTTCCGGACGGGCGCTGGCAGGGCTGCAAGCCGTTCCACGAGGGCCTGTACATGGTGGATACCGGCCGGCCCGGCGAAGCCTGGCGCACGGTGGAGGAAGGCTCCTGGTTGCGGACCGCGCTGGTGCTGGGGATCCGCGACAACCTGGCCAAGCAGGGGCTCGAGGCACTGGTGATGGGGCTTTCCGGTGGCATCGACAGCGCCGTGGCGGCAGCTCTCGCGGTGGAGGCCCTCGGCCAGGGACGCGTGCTGGGGGTGGCCCTCCCCACGCGCTTCAGCAGCACGGAGAGCTCGGCCCTCGCGGAACAACAGGCCAGGCACCTTGGCATGTCCTTCCTCAGCCTCGATGCGGACGCGCCCTTCGCCGGGTTCGCCGGGGCTCTGGAGCGGGCCCTGCCGGGGCGCGCCTTCAGCCTCACGGACGAGAACCTGCAAAGCCGCTGCCGGGGCAGTCTGCTCATGGCGTTGACCTCGGAACCGGAAGTCCATCGCCGTCTCGGCACCGGCCGAGTGGCCGTCCTGAACACGGGCAACAAGAGCGAGGCCGCCACCGGCTACTTCACCCTCTACGGCGACGGCATCGGCGCCTTCGCGCCCTTGGGGGATTGCCTCAAGGCCCGGGTCTACGCCGTGGCACGGGAACTGGGGGAGGCCGTGCCCCGCGGCGTGCTGGAGCGTCCCCCTACGGCGGAACTGCGTCCCGGCCAGACGGACGAAGCGAGTCTGCTGCCCTACGCCCAGCTCGACGCCATCCTGGGCGCCGCACTCGAGGCCCAGCGGCCTGAGGAGGGGCTCGCCGATGACCTGGCCCTGCTGCTGGAAGGCAAGGCCCTGGCCCAGGCCCGGGAGGGGCTGCCGCGCATCCTGGGCCTCCTGCGCCGCACCGAGTTCAAGCGGCGCCAGCTCCCTTTCGCCTTCAAGGTGAGCCCCAAGGCCTTCGGGGCAGGGCGGAGGATTCCCCTCACCAGCCTATGAAAACCCGCATTGGCGCGATATCCTGGGCCCTCTGGCCGGTGTGGCGAAATGGCAGACGCGACGGACTCAAAATCCGTTTCCCCCTAAAGGAGTGTCGGTTCGAGTCCGACCACCGGTACCAGCAGGTGGGCCCCGCAGGGGCCCTTTCCGTCGGGTGGGCGGACTCGGAATCGTGGCTGGCGGCCCGGTAGGCGCCACCGAGAAGGCCACTGGATGTGGCCTCCTCGGTGAAGAGCGCCGGGGCCAGCCAGCCACGCGGCGGGGACCGGAGTCCGACCACCGGTACCAGCAGATGGGCCCAGCAGGGGCCCTTTCCGTCGGGTGGGCGGACTCGGAATCGTGGCTGGCGGCCGGGATCTGTCCACCGGTACCGGTGCCCGGGAGGAAGGGCATAATACCTCTTGATCGGTTGATCTCAGAAGCCTACATTCACCTTGAAGTCGTCTGCATGAAGGTCCGCGTGATGGGTCGCACATGGTTGGCGGTCCCGCCTGGATCCCAAGTTTTTAGCCGCGAAAAGGACCCGGGCCATGGATGTCGTTTGGAACACCCGCTACAACACGGGCATCCAGATCATTGACGAACAGCATCAGGAACTATTCGCCGTTGTCGATCGCCTCAGGGCCTCCGTCCAGTCCGGGGCTGATCGCGAAGAAGTCGAGGCGCTCCTGGCCACCCTGGTCCACCACTCTGAGCGCCACTTCGCCACCGAGGAATCCTTCATGGCGCGGTATGGGTACCCGGACCTGACCCAGCACATGTCCGAGCACGCGTCCATGCTCACCAGCCTCCACGAGCTGCTCAGCAAGTTCCAGGAGAGCCCCCACGCCCTGGCCCTGATGGTTCCGACCTTCATGGAAGGCTGGCTGAAGCACCACATCAGCGATGGAGACTTCGGATTCGTGACCTTTCTGAAGGCCAGGAATCTGGCCTGACTCGGATTTCCGTGATGTGACAACCAGGTGATGGTTGTCGAAAATTTCTGGAAACGTCCTGGGTGAAAAAGGCACTTGAGCCGCCCGGTCAAGTTCGGTGATCCTTGGGTTTTCCCTGCCACGGAAGGCCCGATGAAACCGGGACTTTCCATCCATATCGACGGCCAACCTTTCTGGCCTCAGGAGCGACGATGAACCGACGTTGGACCAGCCTTACGCTGACGGCCCTGGCTTGTGCCACGGTCGCCTCGGCCCAGACCTCTTCCACCGCGGGCGCGGTGCGCGGGGCCATCAAGAACAAGAGCGGTGCGGCCGTTGCCAATGCGGCCCTGTCTCTGCGCAACCGTGAGACTGGCTTTGCCCGGAGCGCGACCTCCAACGCCCAGGGCGAGTACCAGATCGGCCTCCTCCCCGTCGGCAGCTACGAGCTCACTGTGGCCGCGCCGGGCATGCGGACGCTCAAGGACGCCAACGTCACCGTCTACCTGGGCCAGGCGACCATCGCCAACTTCAGCCTGGACAGGGCCGAGGCCGAGGCCATGGTCGAAATCGTGGGCGTTTCGGGCGGGGTCGATGCCAAAGAAGTCAACGTCATGACCAGCGTGAACGCTGCGATGATCGAGGCGGTTCCCCTGGTAAGCCGCAATTTCGCCGACGTGGCCAAGCTTTCGCCCGGCGTGATCTCCGGAAGCAACAACCGGCTTGTGGTCGAGGGTGGCCGCCAGATCTTCAATGCCATCCAGATCGATGGGGCGAGCACGAATTCCGCGTTCTTCAACGAGCAGCGCGGCGGCGTCTACACACCCTTCATCTTCGGCGCGGACACGATCAAGGAACTGCAGGTCGTCACCAATGGCTATGACGTCCAGTACGGCCAGGCCGGCGCCACCATCAACGCGGTGACCAAGACTGGAACCAATGAATTCTTCGGGAGCGCCCTCTACCAGATCCGGCGGACCAGCTGGAGCGCGAAGCCCAAGGCGGTGCCCTTCGACCCGAACGGGACCTTCAACACACCGACGAACCTTCAGAGGTTCAACGATTCCACCAACGTGAACTTCAACGTGGGTGGCGCCCTCGTGAAGGACAAGCTCTGGTACTTCGTCGGGGTGGAGCGCTACAAAAAGAGCATCACCGCCAACCCGAACCCGACCACCATCAGCGCCAATGCCGGCATGACCCAGGTCGATTTCAACCGACTGGTGGCCAGCCCTCTGGGTGGTGTGCAGACCAACCAGAATGGTCTCACCCTTGCCCAGGAACTCGGCAATCCCGGCGCGGGCATCCCTCCCCATGCCTACCCCATGGAGAACACCAACACGGTCTACTTCGGGCGCCTCGACTATGCCCTGAACGAGAGCCACCGCTTCGTCCTGCGGATGAACTACCAGACGATGACGGACACGCTGAACAACACCAGCGCCAACCCGAACAACGCTGAAAGCAACAACATCCCCACCAAGACCAACTCCATCAGCTGGGTGATCGAGGCCAACGACATCTGGTCCAACGAGCTGTTCACGGAGAGCCGCCTCCAGATCGCCCGGGAGGCGCGGCCCATGCGGAACAACTCCGTGGCCGGTGTCCCCTCGCTCGAGGTTCCCACCAGCGCCAGCTTCATGGCCTTCGGGACCAAGACCTCCACGCCACGCGAGAGCAACGAGAACACCCTCCAGCTCTTCAGCGCCACGACCTGGAGCCATGGCGACCTCCAGGTGAAGGGCGGGCTCGATCTCATGAAGGTCGACGTGGACAACCAGTTCTTCCAGAACAACGCCGGCCGGTTCCAGTTCGGCACCTATGCCTCTGCGGCCGACTGGGCGAACGGGACGCTGCTCGCCGCGCCCAACACCGGATCCATCACCTACTCGGGGGCGGTCAGTCCCTACAATGGCCGGATCCAGATGTGGACCAGGACCAACAGCTTCTTCGGCCAGGCCCAGTACTCCGGCCTCTTCGACCGGCGCCTGACCCTGACGGTGGGCCTCCGCACCATCAACCAGACGTTCTCCGACAACCCCGCCCCCAATCCCAATTTCCAGGGACTGGACAAGGCTTCCAGCGCCAGCAATGTGGACCCCCGCTTCGCCTTCAGCCTCGATCTGGACGGCAAGGGCAAGACCGTGATCCGCGGCGGCTACGGATCCTTCAGCAGCCCCACCCCGCTGCTCCTCCACTCGAACACCATGACCGGCAACGGCCAGATCATCACCAACTACGGCTTCTCCCTGAACCGGGCCAACGTGTCCAATCTGGCGCTCTTCAACAGCGGCCTCCTGAGCGCCTCCAACCTGATCAGCGGAAGCGCCATGAGGAAGCTGAGCGATGCGGAGCTCGCCACCGTGGCCGCCATGCCGATCTTCACGGCGGGCGCCTCCTCCACCTCCCTCTGGGATCCGGAGAACAAACTGTCCCGGTCGAAGAAGGCCAGCCTCGGCGTGGAACACGACTTCGGCAACAACCTGGTGGTCGGCCTGGCGGCCACCTACGTGAAGTACGAGAACCTCCAGCGCTTCGAGAACATCAACCTGGGACAGGTCGGTGGCCAGGCCTACAACGACGGCTATGACCCTAGCATTGATGCCTGGAGCACCGCGGCACGCCCGAACTATGCCGTCATCCGTGGCCACCGGGTGGACTTCAACCGCGCCTCCATCACTCCCGGGAACCCCGTGGGCGGTTTCAGCGACGTCTACCTGGTCAAGACCGACGGATGGGCCCACTACCGTGGCCTGAGCCTTTCGGCCAAGAAGACCTGGAACGAGAAGACGGGCCTGGTCGCCAACGTGACCTATGCCAAGGCGAAGGACACTGGTTCCTTCGAGCGTGGGACCTACACCTCCGCCAATTCGAATTTCAGCAGTGAGCTGGGCGCCTCCCTGACCCCGAACCCGCAGGATCCCGCCTCCAATTACGGATTCGGGGACAGCGACCGCAGGTGGGTGGTCAATGTGGTGGCCTACTTCCCGATCATCTGGGGCGTCGAGGGGTCGGTCCGCGGCCTGTACCAGAGCGGCCTCCCCTACTCCGCCTACTACGCCGGCGATCTCAATGGCGATGGCATGGCCAACCACTTCGCCCTGGGCCACACCCGCGGCGACCTGCGCCAGCCGGGCTACACCCAGTTCGATTTCCGCCTGAGCCGGAACTTCAAGATCTACGGGAAGTTCGAGATCGAAGGCATCGTCGACATCTACAACCTGCTGAACAAGGCCGATTACAGCGTCCGTTCCCCCAACGGCTACATCATCACCAACGCCGAGTTTGGCCAGCTCGGAACGGTGTCCAAGGACAAGACCCGCGAGGTCCAGCTCGGCATCCGCGCCAAGTTCTGATCCTCGAGGGCGCATGAAGAAGGCCCCGCAAACGCGGGGCCTTCTTCATGAACGGGGCCGGAGCGGCCGCACGGATCATCTCAGGGTGATGACGGTGGCGCCCGCGCCGCCCTGGTTCTGGGGGGCGTCCTCCACCCGCGCGATGCCGGGATGGCCGCGCAGGGCCTCGCGGACCGCCGCTTTCAGTTTCCCGGTGCCATGGCCGTGGACGATGCGGACGAAACGCCGCCCTGCGGCCAGGGCCTCTTCGACGAACCGGTAGATCTCGCTGTCCACATCGTCGCTGGCCCGGCCAATGAGGTTGATCTCGGAGTCGATGTCCTGGACCTCGGCCCGCACCCGCACCTTGCCGGAAGGTTTCGGCGCCGCCTCCCGGGCCCCGATGGGTTCCAGCTCCCCGAGGCGGCATTCCAAGCGGCGGCCCTGGGGGGTCTCCAGTGTGGCCCGGTCACCCTTGAGGGCGACGACCTTACCCTCGACCCCGAGGCCGCGGTGGCGCGCGTAGCCGCCCTCCCGGACCTCCAGGGGGGCCGAAGGCCGCGGTTTGGCCCCGCGGGGCGCCAGTTCCGCTTCCGCCAGGCGCGTGAGCTGCTTCACCCGCTCGTGCGCCTCGGTGCCCAGCCGGTCGGCATTCACGTCGGCGGCTTTCTGGCGCTCCTTCAGTTCCTTCACCAGACGCTTGCCCTCGTGGTCGAGGAAGTCCAGCACCCGGGCCACCTTTTCCTTCGACTCCTGCTGGAAGACTTCCCGCTCATTCCGCAGCCTCTCCTCCCGCTGGCGGAGGATCTCCCGGTCCTTCTCGGCGGCAGCCATCTGCTGCCGCAGCGTCTCGGCCTCCTCCAGGAGGCGCGTGCGTTCGGCTTCGAGTTCCCGCAGGAAGTCACGCCAGTCCTGCTCCCGCTGGCCCAGCACCTTGTCGGCGTGGTCGAGCACGGCCTTGGGCAGGCCCAGCTTGGCGGCGATGGTGAGGGCGCGGCTCTGGCCCGGCTGGCCCACCAGCAGGCGGTAAGTGGGGGCCAGGCGGTCCTCGTCGAACTGCACCGAGGCGTTCTGGAAGCGGGTGTGCCGCAGGGCCCACTGGCTGATCTCGCCCAGGTGGGTGGAGCAGAGGATCCAGCAGCGGCGGCGGGAGAGGGTCTGGAGCAGGGCGATGCCCAGGGCGGCGCCCTCCTTGGGATCCGTGCCCGTGCCGAGCTCGTCCAGCAGCACCAGGCCGCCATCATGGACATTTTCCAGGATCTTCTTCAGATGCAAGACATGGCTACTGAAGGTCGAGAGGCTTCCCGTGATGGTCTGATGATCCCCGATGTCCGCATGGAGGCTGGGCAGGGCGGGGAAGCTGGAGCCTTCCTTCGCAGGCACGGCGCACCCGCAGGCGGCCAGAATCGACAGCAGGCCCACGGTCTTCAGGACGACGGTCTTGCCGCCGGTGTTCGAGCCCGAGATGACCAGCCCTGGTTTCTCCGCCTCCAGAACCAGATTCAGGGGCACCACGGGATGGGCCAGAGGCTCCAGGCCCATGGCCTCGCGCACGGCGGGCAGCAGCATGGGATGGCGGGCCTCCAGCAGGCAGAGGCGGCCCCGCCTGGGGTCGGCCTCCAGGTCTGGCAGGCGCCCGTCGCAGAGGGCCGCCCAGCGCAGGAGGGCGAGCCCCTGGTCCGCGTGGGCCTGGAGGTCCCGCCAGCGGGTGAAGTCCTCGCGCCGGGTCCGCAGCCCCGCCAGCAGGTCACGGAGGAAGGCCTGCACCGCCTGGGTGTAGTCGCGATCGGCCTCCACGAAGGCGTTGTTGAGGGGCACGGCCTCCATGGGCTCGATGAAGACGGTGGCGCCACTGCCGCTGCGGTCCAGCACCAGGCCGGGCACCAGGCTGCGCCGTTCCTGGCGGACGGGCAGGCAGAAGCGCCCGTTGCGCTCCACGACCATGGCTTCGTTGAAAGCGTCAGGTGTGACCCTCAGCAGCTTCTGGAGCTTGGTCTGCACGGTCTGGAAGGCGTCCTGCCGGTGGCGGTGGAGGCTGGCCAGGGCCGGGATGCGCAGGGGATCGAGCTGGCCGTCAGCGTTGAAGCTCTTCGCCAGGCGCTCCGCGATGGGCCCGGGCTCCGGCAGCAGGGCGGCCGTCACCTGGAGGCGGTCGATGCCCAGGTGGGTGCCCGCGGGCGCCGGGCGCGATTCGGGCCAGGGCAGGGCGGCCAGGCTCTGCAGCAGGCGGGCCATGGCCTTCAGGCCGTCACGCAGTTGCCGCCAGTGCTCCGGCAGCAGCCAGCCCGCCGGGTTCAGCAGCTCGTCCAGAGCCTCGTCCATGGGCAGCACCGGCAGGAGATCGGGTGACTGCATCCAGAGATCCTGCAGCTCCATCTGGTGCAGCCTTCGCAGCCCTGCCAGTCCATCCCACGGCTGCATGGCCCCCAGCGCCGCGCGGGCCGGCGCCGTGCGGGCCCCCGACTGGATCAGGCGCACCGCATCGGGGAATTCAAGGGCGTGGAGTTCGGGGTTCATGGGGCGCAGTCTTCAGTCCTCAGTATTCAGTCTTCAGTATTCAGTCTTCAGTCTTCAGTAAAACAAAAAGGGCCCGCGGATGCGGGCCCTTTGCGCGCAAAGCGCAGCTTTGCACGAAGGCAGGATCAACCGATCATGCGACGCTCTTGAGCGAGACGCTTCAGGGTCTTCTTACGGGCGGCGAGCATCTTGCGCTTGCGCTTGGTGCTGGGCTTCTCGTAGTGCTGGCGCTTCTTCAGCTCACTGAGGATGCCGGACTTCTCGCACTTCCGCTTGAAGCGGCGAAGGGCGAACTCGAAGGTTTCGTCTTCTTTGACCTTGACCAAAGGCATATGGATGCACCTCCTTTCCCGTGGATTTCGGCTGGGCCTGCAGGGCAGGACCGGACCGAACGAAAAGTCTACCTCAACACTGGGGTTATGGCGAGGAGGAAAGCCTCCAGCTACCCTGAATCCTCACTGCTTCTTCCGGATGCCCATGCCGCGCCCCCTCCTGCTCATCGTGGATGGCGAGTCCCCGCGGACTCCCAGCCTAGTGTCCGCCATGGAAAGCGACGGCTGGGAGGTCCAGTGGGTCCACCACGACGGGACGGAGGCGTTCCTCCAGGCGGGCCTGGACCCGGACCTGCTGCTGCTGGATTCGGCCGCGCCCGATGGCGCGAATGGCCATCTGATCCAGCGCCTACGCGAACGGAACCCCCGGCTGCCGGTGCTGGTGCTGACCGAGGGCTCCGCCAGCGGGGAGGAGGCCGGAGCCGGGGTTCAGGAATACCTGGAGCGGACCCGTCCCGACGGTGAGATCGCAGCCATCCTCCGCCGGTACCGCCCTGGGCCTTCCAAGCTCACCACCACGGACATCTTCGGCGACCTTCTGGCGGACCTGGAGGGGGGGCCGGAACCTGTTCCTCCCACGGCTGGTTCGGCGGCTTCGGGATCGCAGCCTCCCCTCAGTGCGGCGGAAATCTTCGGCCGGGTGATCGAAGAGGCGGATGCCCTGCGGGACCCCACTCCGGTCAGGAATCTGGTGCGCGTGGTCCCGGCCATGGCATCGGCCGCGACCTCGGCAACGCCCCCATCGCTGGCTCCCGACCCGATCGAGTCACTGGGGCCGTCGGACTATACCCTCAGCGGCATTTCCGGGGTCCATGATCCCTTCGCCTGGTCCGGCGGCCCGGCCGGGCCCCCCGCGACCCCGCTGGCCCACGAGGCCAAGCCAGTGGCGGCCGGGGCGCCGGAGATCCTCGAGGAATACGGGAACTACTTTCTGCTGGAGAAGATCGCCATCGGCGGCATGGCCGAGCTGTTCAAGGCCCAGCAGCGCGGCGTGCAGGGTTTCCAGAAGATCGTGGCCATCAAGCGCATCCTGCCGCACTTCAGCGACAACGAGGACTTCGTCACCATGTTTATCGACGAGGCCAAGCTGGCGGCCCAGCTGACGCACCCGAACATCGTGCAGATCTTCGACCTGGGGAAGGCCGGCAACTCGTACTACATCGCCATGGAGTACGTGAACGGCCGTGACCTCCGCACGCTGCTGCGGAAGGTGCGGGAATACGGCCTGCCCTTCCCGGAGCAGGTGGCGGCCTTCGTGGTGATGAAGGTGGCAGCGGCCCTGGACTACGCCCACCGCAAGCGGGGCTTCGATGACCGGGAGCTCAAGCTGGTCCACCGGGACATCAGCCCCCAGAACGTGATCCTCTCCACCGAAGGCGCCGTCAAGCTCGTGGACTTCGGCATCGCCAAGGCCGCCAGCAAGGCCAGCCATACCGTGGCGGGGGCGCTCAAGGGAAAGCTGCTCTACATGAGCCCGGAACAGGCCACGGGCCAGCCCCTGGACAACCGCTCGGACCTCTACTCCCTGGGCCTGGTGCTGTTCGAGCTGCTCACGGGCGAGCGCTGCTTCCAGGCGGATTCCGAACTGGGCGTGCTCGAGAAGGTGAGGCTGGGCCGGGTGTCCGACCTGTACAGTCTGAACCCGAACGTGTCGAAGGAGATGGTGGCCATCGTGAACAGGGCCCTCCAGAAGGGCGTGGACCACCGCTACCCCTCCGCACGCTTCATGGAGCGCGACCTGCGCGACTACCTTCAGCGGCAGGGCCCGCCCATCACGGAACACGACGTGGCGGAATACATGCAGGCCCTGCTCAACGGGACTCGCGAGAACCTGGAGAGTCTGATGGCCTCCCGGTTTCCGCCCCCTGCCGGCTTCACGAGCGGCACGCATCGCAACCTGGGCCTCCAGACTGAAACGGCCGTCCGGAAAGCCCCCATGCCCAGCGAAGTCTCCGAGTCCACCCCGGAACCGCTGGAAGCCATCGACCCGATCGAGGAGGCCCCGCCGAGGCCCCGCTGGCTGCTGCCCGCGATCCTGGGCCTTGCGGCGATCCTCGTGGCCCTGCTGGCCATTGCCCGGTGGTCATGACTCGGTGGTCCTGAGCTGGAGATCGGGATAAGATCAGCTTTTCCGGACAATTTCATCGCACCCAGGGAGTTCCCATGGATCTCAGCCAGGATCAGAAAGCCTTCTACGAGACCACCCGCGAGCGCTGCCGCTCCGAGGTGTCCCAGATCAACAACACCATCGCCTCCGAAGTTCAGCGCGTCAAGGAACTGCTCACCAGCCTGAGCAACCGCAAGACTGCCGTGCTCCAGATGTACGGCGCCGCCTGCGAAGTGCTGGGCGAAGAGAACGACCTCGCCGAAGAGTCCATCGATATTGAATTTTAGCTCTCAGTTACTGATAGCCGACAGCTGACAGCTACCCATGGATCCGCATCAGCGGGGCGGCGCACTTCTGGCAGTTGCTCTGGTGCGGGGGGTTCTTCTTTCCGCAGTGGCTGCACACAAGGATGTGGGCCCGCTTGCGGCGCCAGATCCGCAGGTAGAGGACGCCGAGGAGCACGATCAGCAGGCAGCCTTTCTGCCAGGGCTGGAGGAAGAAGCCGGTCGGGCTCTCGGCCTTCGGCTTCTCCGGCTGTTCCTGGAGGCTGAGGGTCGTGGGCTGGCTCATGGTTCGGCCCCTTCGTCGGGCAGCTCTTCAATCATCTCCACCGCTCCCTCGCCGAAGAGCCCATCCTCGGGCAGGGGCGGCTCGAGACCGGCCAGGGCCTGGGCCTCCAGGCGGCCTTCGCCGAAGTCCTCCAGCCGGGGCAGGTCGTGGAGGCTCTTCAGGCCGAAGTGCAGCAGGAAGGCCTGGGTGGTGGCATAGGTCATGGGCCGGCCCACCACGGACTTGCGGCCCGCGGGCGTGATGAGCTGGCGCTCCATGAGGCTCTTCACTTGGTTGGCACTGCTGGTGACGCTGCGGATGGCGTTCAACTCGGTGATGGTGACGGGCTGGCGGTAGGCGATGATGGCCAGTGCCTCGATCTGCGCCGGGGTGAGCTTGCCGCTGCGCGTGGTCGTCACCAGCCGGGCGACCATCTCCTTGTAGAGCGGGCTGGTGGCCATGCGCCAGCCGCCGCCCACCTCGAGGAGACGCAGGCCGGCGGGGCCGCTCAGGCGCTCCTGCAGCTTCTCGATACCCTGCTGGAGGGCGCCGTCCCCCAGGCCGGTGAGATCCCTCAGCCGGGGGAGGTCCAGCACTTCACCGGCCGCGGTGAACAGAGCCTCCAGGGCACCCGGCAGGTCGCCACCGTCGTCCCAGAGGGGATCCTGGTTGAAGATCTCGGTTTCGCTCACCGGTACGCCCCCAGCCGCTGTCCCACCTTCACGCCGCCTCCGGTCCGGAGCGGCAGCCAATCCTTGGCCCTGGGCCCGCCGATGAGCAGCACCACGGTGGAGCCGAACTCGAAGGTGCCGAGGTCGTCGCCGGGCGCGCAGGGCAGGAGGTCCACCTTGAACCCGCCGTCCTTTGGCAGCTCCCGCCCGCCGAGCCAGCAGCCGTCGATCACGACGCCGCCCACGTGCGTGGCGCCCACCAGCACGGCAGCCACCTCGAGCCCCTCATCGGAACCCGCGCCCTGGGCAGTCCAGACGGCGCGGCGGTTGCGCTCGTAGAGGCGCGGGACGGCGCCCGTACTGGCATCGTTCACCGGCCAGAGTTCGCCCTCCACACGGCTGACGGCGGTGACCCTGCCTTCCAGCGGCACGTGGATGCGGTGATAGTCCTTGGGTGAGAGGTAGAGCGTGAGGTAGTGGCCGCCATCGAAGCGCTCTACGCCCTGCTCATGCTTCAGGAGCTCGGAGATGCGGTAGGAGAGGCCCTTGGCCTGGATGGCTGTATCGGCCTGGATGCGGCCGCTGGCGATGATGCAGGCGTCCACGGGGCTGTTGAGGCCGCCGGGCGTGGGCGCGTCCTGGGGGCGGAGGCCGGCCTTGAGGCGCCGCGTGAACAGGGCCTGGAGGCTGGGATACTCACCCAGGGGGAACTCCGCTTCCGTGAGGTCGATGCCGTAGTGTCCGGCGAACCGGCCCAGCAGGGGCTCACGCCAGGTGTGGGGCAGTGGGCAGGCCGCGGCCCAGCCCACCACCCGCGAGCCCAGCTTCTTCGGGTAGAGCCCAAGCATCCTCAAGGCCAGGGGGCCCGGTGTCCAGAGCAGGACGTAGGCCACCCAGAGCAGGGCGAGGACGAGCGCGACACGCGCCGGTGGGGGCCAGGACAGATGCATCCCGACAGGATAACCCGCCTAGGATGGACCGATGGACTGGACCCATCTGAAGCCTTCCGAAGGTCGCCGCATGCCCTGGAAGAATGGCGGGGGCACGACGCTGGAACTGGCCGTGGACCCCCCCGCGGCCACACTGGCGACAGGCTTCCGTTGGCGCCTCAGCTCGGCGGAGGTGGCCGCTTCCGGGCCCTTCTCCGCGTTTCCGGGCCTGGAACGGTGGCTGCTCCTGCTGGAGGGCGCGGGCCTTGACATCGACTTCGGCCCCCACGGCCGGGTGGCGCTCATCGAACCGCTCGTTCCCATCCACTTTCCCGGGGATTGGCCTGCCATGGCCACCCTGGTGGACGGACCCTGCACGGACTTCAACCTCATGGTGGATCCCCGGCAGTGCCGGGTCCGGGTGGAGGCCTTCAGCCTGGCGTTCCCTCGCCCGATCTCCTTGCCGACGGCCTCTATCCTCATCATCTTCGTGGCCCGGGGCACCCTGTACGCGCCTGAAGCGGGCCTGCACCTGGGACGGCGCCATGCGCTGCGAGTGGACCACGGCCAAGGTGTGCTTCAGCTGATCCCTGGCTA
>DASXUH010000104.1:0-17151 GCA_036504935.1 Geothrix sp.
CCCTCACCAGTCGCTCGATTACCGAACGCCCCATCAGGCGTTCCTCAACCCCAAACCCGCCGCCTGAATAACTCTCAACCTTGTCCAACTATCGGGGGGACACTACACACGAGCGCCCTCACCAGTCGCTCGATTACCGAACGCCCCATCAGGCGTTCCTCAACCCCAAACCCGCCGCCTGAATAACTCTCAACCTTGTCCAACTATCGGGGGGACACTACAAAGGACGGCTCAGCGTCCGAGGTGATTCTTTGCCCAGACGGCACCTGTCTTTCCGAGCATCTCCTGCCAGGTGTCAAACCTCGTGTGCTGGCGGATGAAGGCGTTCCACTCATCATCCGGAATCGCCTTGAAGTCTTCCGGGGAATCGACCTTGAACCCACTGGCGGAAAACATCTCCTCCAGTGAAACAAACCGAAAGCACAAGGACAGGAACTCCGGTGTCAAGGCCTCGCTCATCGGGACCTGATTCGTTCCCTGGATTTCGCGGAGATTGCCAGCCATGTTCTCAATGTTCCGCTGCAACTCATCGAAGCCTTCCATGCGGGATGTCATGAAGCCTCTTGTGCTACCTCTGATGGTGTTCTGTTTAGCCTGCTTGCTTCCTGGTGAGAATGGGAAGGGTGTGAGGTCAAATCGCGGGCTGTAGATTGATTGCTAAAGATAGTTTTCTGGTTTTGGCGAATCACAGCCTAATCACCAGTCCCAAACTTCGGTGCTTGTTTAACTGAGAAACTAGTTTTAATGGGTGAATCTATTTCGACAACTAATTCACCGTTTTTATGGTTCTCGATTTTATTCTTAATCGAACCATCATTAATTACTTCGATATAAAGATCCCCGCTATCGCTCATGATTTTTCCATACGGGGATAGTTTAATTTGAACCTCTTTATTGAATTTTGAAATCAAAAATATTTGTCCTTTACCAACACGATAATAGATAGATCCAGTAATATTAATTTTGTTTTTATTAATTTTATATGCATTTAATCTTAACAATTGAACATAATCAATCCGGAAGAAAGTCTTATTTAATTCCCAAAAACTGTAATCTGAATAATAAAGTAAATCATAAAAATGACGACCTGAATCCCTTTCACCCTCAATTACCCCCTGTACGAACAATCCAAATCTTATAGATGGTGTTGATTGCGTACATCCTATATTCGACATTAAAAACATTGCAAACAATAAAAATTTATTCAAAATTTTCATCTTTTAACCTCTTCTTTCTTTATCCAAAGATGAATATGATTTTGGTGGGTATTTTTTGTCTTTTCATCTGGAGTAAATAGTTTTCCATTTTTTGTGAAATAGTCCGGTCCAAAGTTTTGACCCGAAGCGGAGCCAGCAGCCTTATCGACCGCCTTTTGAAAACTAAGCACAAGAGCAGATCCGGGTTTAACATGGAGCCCATTAAGCACCGAAATATCCATACCAGGGTTTCCTCCCAGATAGTGTTTAGAATTGTTGGCATGCGATTTTCCATCATTGATTGAGCTGAATCGAATCGATGTAACACCGGCTTCGCCTGCAGCAGTTTTGAGGATGCTAGGCACGTGTGATCCAACATTCCCGACAACACCAGGGTCGAAGGAAACCTTCAACCCACTAGGGTTCAACCCGTGATCCGGTGAAGAAGGAGGGGGCGGGGAACTAAATCGTTTCTCTTTTAGCGTCATTCCGTGCTTGGGGTGGTAGGTGCCTGATCCCTTAGTAGCTGGGTGACTAGCTGAAACGGATGATTTTGAAAGATACCAGGTTAATGCACTCATCAGCATTGATATCTCTTCACCAACCATCCCTGTGGGGTCAATTTTCATAGTTGGATTATTCTGAACATACGAGTAAATATTCCAGCTCTGCGTCTCTTCAAAATGCTGGTCCCGTGCAGGGTCTGGGCTCAGGAACCTGCCATACATGGGTGCGTAGAACCTTGCCTGCATATAGATCAGGCCCGAAGGATCTGTCTGCTCGTGCCCAGTAAACCCTTTGCGGCTCTTCTGCTGTCCGTCGAGGTACTGGCCGAAGGGCATGTATTTCTGCTCGTCTTCGAGGTTGCCGTTCCGGTCGCTCAGGAGGCGGGGGCTTCCGAGGTGGTCTACTTGGGTGATGTGGAGGCCATCGGCATCGATCTCACCTACTTCTTTGGTGCCGACGTAGACGATGTCCCGTTTCCACACCAGGATGCCGACCTGGGAAGCAGGGTTCACCGTCAGGGTCGCGGGAGCGCTTGTCACAGATCCATAGGCGTTGGTGATCGTGACAGTATACGTCGTGCCACTGTCGGTCGGAGTGGTTGCGGGCGTAGTGTAGGTAGCATTGGTGGCCCCGGTGATGGCCATTCGACTGGCGCCACCGGGGGGCACGAAATACCACTGGTAGGTGGGTGCCCCAGAGCCACCCGCCGACACGGTGAAGGTGGCCATCTGGCCTGCCATGACCACCTGGTCAATGGGCTGGGCGGCAATGGCCGGGGGCACCCCTGTAGCGTTGGCGATGATGAAGACCACGGGGGTGGAGGCGCCCATGTTGCCCGCACTGTCGTAAGCCTTGGCGATCAGGGTGTGGCTTCCATCGTTCAGGGTGGTGGAGTCCAATCCGATGCGATAGGGGGAGGCGGTGGCTGCCCCCTCCAGCACACCATCCACATGGAACTCCACCCTGCTGACGCCCACATTGTCGCTGGCGGTGGCCGCGAGGGCGATGATTCCGCTGCTTCCTGTTTCGGTGGCGGCGACCGTGGGGGCCACCAGATCCGGAGCTACCGATAGGGTGGCCGACTGGCTCAGGACGCTCCCGTAGGCATTGGCCACCATCACTGTAAAGGTGGTGCCGTCGTCCGCTAGAACCGTCGCGGACGTGGTGTAGCTGCTCCCCGTGGCCCCGCTGACGGGAACCCCGTTCTTCACCCATTGATAGGACAGGGGTCCTGGGCCCGAAACATCGACGCTGAATGTCCCCGCCTGTCCGGCCACTACGGACTGATTCCTGGGCTGCGACAGGATGGTGGGAAGGCCGTTCAGGTTCACCGCGACTGACCGACTGACGCTGGTATAGCTGTTCGTGGCAGTCAAGGTGTAGATCGTCGAGGCGGCGGGACTGACGCCTTGGCTCGTGCCGGTGACAAGACCGATGCCAGGGGTCATGGTCAGGGTCAGGCCCGTGCCCACTGTCGCCCAGGACAACGTTGTGGTCTGGCCTGGGGAAATGGTGCCGGGAGATGCGCTGAAGGTGCTGATGACCGGGGTGACGTTCAGTCGCAGCGAGGAGGACGGGGAGGTCCCATCGGCATTGGAGGCGGTCAGCACATACAGCATGGGGGCGAGGGGGTTCACGGGACGGGTGGTCGTTCCGGTCACATCCCACGGTGGGTCCCCACCTTCCTGGAGGCTGACCGCGGTAGCGCCGGCAATGTTCCAGCCGAGTGTGGTTCTAGTCCCGGCGTCAATGGGGTTGGCATCCGCCGAGAAAGATTGGATCTTCGGGAGGACTCGGATCCGGACACCCTGGGTCACGGATCCCGCGGCGTTGGTGGCTGTCAGGGTGTAGGTGGTCGTGGCCTGGAGGTTCGTGACGCCTACGCTGCCTTGGAGGGCTTGGCTTACGGTTCCCACGCCCTGGTCGATGCTGAGGCTGGTGGCTCCCGTGACATCCCAGGCCAGCAGCGCAGAGTCCCCCCAATAGGCCGTCGCCGTGTCCTTGAGACCATCGGCGGTGAAGGCCTTGATCACGGGGAGTGCAGGCATGACTACGGTCACCCCGAGGGCGGCTGAACTTTGGGTGTAGCCTCCGGCCGTATTCCGAACGGTGTAGGTCACCTGGAAGGCGGGATTGCTGAGGGTATTGAAGACGTGGCTGATGGTAGTGGTCCGGCTCCCCGGCTCGAAGGAACCGTACGCGGTGGGTGTCCCATCACCGAAATCCCAGGTGTAGTCCGCGCCGAAATCCGTGGTTCCGGTGAAGCTTATGGCAACACCCTGGGACACGGTGACGGCCCCGATCGGATAGGTGATGTAGGCCCCGGCGGGGCCATTGTGGTCGATGAGGGAAGGGAAGGGCCCTGGGAAGGTCCCATCGTTGTTCCGGTAACGGACCGCCGGAGTGCCTGCGGGGGTCTTTGATCGCCCACTTCTTATCGCTTCCGCCAGGAGCATGGCGTCCTTGTGGGCGACCTTGGCTTTCCGACCCGATTTCGATCGAAGACTTCGCGCATTGGGAACAGCAGGCCTGGTTTGGGAATCCCGGGTGGCGGCCAGCTGGGCGCGGGCTGCCGCAGGTGCTTCGACTTGTGCGATCTCGTATTCGGAGACCATCTGATGCTGATCGTTGTAGATCTTGAATCGGGTCTTCCGGAGGGCAGTACCCCTGAAGATATCAATGCGGGTGCGCAGGCCTTCTGGGGTGTAGGCGTAGGTCTCCTTGAGCCCACTGGCCGAGTCGTACATGGCCTGCACGCGCCCGAGGGCGTCATAGGTCATCTGGAGGAACGGTCCACTGGCGCTGACCGTCTTCCACACATAGGTAAGGTTGCCCTGGGGATCGTACTGGGCACCGGTCTGGCCTGCGGGCAGCTGATTGCGCCGGGCCAACTCGGTGGCGTCGGAAGGGAAGGCGAAGTTGCTGAGCGTGCTCGGCAGTGCGCCCGTATTCGGGGTGGTGACACTGGAAAGCAGGTTGCCCACGGTGTCATAACCGAACTTCTGGGTAAGTACCTGCGGGCTGTTCAGGCGCTGCACGAGGGCCTGGCTGAGCCGTCCCAGAGGGTCGTACTGGTAGGCGTCCTGACCATCCCCCTTGAGCCAACCGGCGCCGTCATAGTTGTAGATCCATGCGGCCCGCAGACCAACAGTGCCGGGGAGACTGTGCGACAGGCTGGCCAGCCCCGTCTGGTCCGGGCGGTACCCGAGTTCGGTAAAGGCCCCGTTGCCGTAGTCGATTCGGGTGGGCGCCCAGAGAAGTCCATCCTGAGTGAAGTTGGCCACCAGGAGGGTGTACCCGTCACTGCGGCTGTGGGTGATTCCCAACGGCAACCGGGAGGCTGGGTCGAGGCTGATGCGTTGGGTGCGGCCATCCACAGAGGCCGACTGGCGCAGGCCATCCTCGGCGTAGTCGAAGGTCTGACTGAAATTTTGACCCGGACTGGCGGGGGCGGCCCCATCTCCTACGCGGGTGTCAAGGCGACCCAGGCGACCGTTCAAACCATCATAGGTGTACCAAAGCTCGATGCTGCGGTCCCGGCTGTAGCTGAGCTGGGCCATGGCATGACCGAAGGCACTACGCCCGCCAGCAGCGGCGCCATCGTAGACGAAGGCCTGGTCCACCGAGCCATCAGAACCTGTCACGGCGAGGGGGCGGGAAAGCGCATCGAAGGTCGTGGAGATGGTCTTGGGGGTGGCGCTCCCGTAGCCGTAGGTGACGCGAGTGGGTTTGCCGGTGACCGTGAATGCGGCGTACCTGGTGGTGCCGGATTCTGGCTGAATCAGAGTGTCCAGGCGGCCGAAGAGGTCGTAAGCCCATGAACGGATCTGGGACCCCTGCTGGACCCGACGGATGCGGCCGGCGGCGTCGTAGGCGTAGGAGGTCACCTGACCGGCGGCATCCGTGACCTTCACCAGGCGGCCCAGGACATCCCTGTCGAAGAGCGAAGCCGCTGTGGTGCTCACGCCGGCGACATCCGGATACACCTTCCTCTGGGTCCGGAAGGGGGTGAGGTAGTCGGTATCCGTCGCCTCACCGTTGGCGTTCACCACCCTGATGACCCGCCCTCGGCCATCGTAGGTCCAGGCTGTGATGCCATTGCCGCCCACCTTGGGTCTGGCCCATTCGGTGAAGTCTGAGACGGGACCCTGTTGCCAGGTGGTTTCGAAGGTTTTGCGCCCTCCGGGGTCGTAACCGTGGACTTTGTGGGACACCTGACCGCCAGGGCCGGCACGCTCTTCACCGATGAGCTCGCCGAAGCCGTTGTAGTGGTAGACCAGGGTCTGGCTTCCTCGAGTGAGCGTTGTTCTGCGAAGGGTGTTTTCGGGCCGGATGGCCGTGGCGGACTCGAGTGGCTCAGGGAAGATTCCCGTGAGTCGGCCGAGAGTGTCCCAGGCATAGCGGGTGGAGAAGCCGTTGGGGTCCTTGTGGGTCAGTGGGCGACCCATGTTGTCGTGGTCGGGTTCCTGCTCGCTCCAATTGGCCCCTGACTGCTGGATGGAGCTCATGAATCGGCCTGTCGCATCGTACCCGTAGGCGGCGCCCACTTGGCCGCTGAGTTCCGTGCCGGCCAAGCTGGACATCAATGTAACGCCCAGGAGCTGATTCACTTCGAACAGACCGAGGGGCTGCTGATTGAAGCGGAGGCTGAGGGCGTTGGCCCCGCCCAGAAGGTCCAGTTGGTCAGCTTGGGTGACCACATGGGCGCGGGCGCCCGAATCGAAGGTGTTTTGGACCCGTCGCGTGAATCCGGTCGCTCCCGTGGCCGGTGCCAGGATCACCTTGGTCTCCACCTTCTGCTCCCGGTCGAGGAGGGCGGCGGATGTGTCCGATGAGAAGAACGTCCTGGTCACTTGATGGGCGAGAGCTCCGCTCGGTGTGGGTTCGGCCAGGCCCGGAGGCCGCAGATAGGTCGAGATCCCGGGGGATAGGGGGGCGTTCAGTCCCTGCAGGGCGCCCGGGGCCCAGAACTGGGCAAGGGGGGCGGCGCCCGGAGCCATGACATAGGTCCGTTTCACCTCGTACTGACTGAGAGCCTTATTCCAGTCGTCCTGTTCGGTGACCTCCACGGGGCCAGCTTTCTCTTCCCTGATCGTGCGTGTGGGACGGGGTTCCGTGTTGGTGCTCAGGAAAACCGGGTTCGCACCGTGCGGTGTCTGGATCGTCCTCTCCCAGCTCCGGAGGTCCCAACCCTCGAAACGCTCGCGGGCGTACCAGGTTGTGGTGGCGGGATCCGCTCCACGGGAGAAGAACGACTCCCAACTTGAGTCTCCGGGAACATAGTGGTAGCGGGCGGACACCGCCTGGCGGGCAGCCAGGAGGGTGCGGCCCACCGGCTCCAGGGGGATTGAGGAGCTGTCGCTGTCGATCGGCGGACAGAAGACATGGAGGATGGTCTCGCCACCGGGCAAGGTCTGGGCAACCCCCTGGGTGGGCGAAATCCACCGGATGGTTCCCCACGGCGAGGTGGGATCCACCTCGGGCAGCTTCCAGCGGTACGTGGTGCTACGGGTCTGGACTGACCCGGTCAGGTTCTCCTGGACGTCCATGCGGGTGACCATCGAGTAGTAGTCGAGGGCGTAGGGCGTGTCAGGGTTCCAGAGCCAGTTGACCCCGTGAGCGGCGGATCTCGGATTGGTGCCTACGCCCCGGAACAGCTCGTGGGTGAAGGTGTAGGTCTTGCCACTGGGTGTGGTCAACCTGGAGAGCTGGCCTTGGGGGCCCCTCCATTCGAAAGCGGTGGTGAGGCCACTGTAGGTAATTGATGAGGCCCCAAATCCCAGAGAAGCGGAGGTGTATTCCAGTTCCCAGAAGAACGGGCTCGAGTAGTTGCTGTCGTATCCGATGGTCGTACCTGGCTGAAAGTCATACAAGGGGTTCAGGCCCGTCCCCCCGGGGCTTGGCGGCGTGAATCCGCCGAACGAGGCCCCATCCGCCTGATTCGTGTCCATACCGCCAAAGGTCACCGTGGGGCCGGAGGTTACTCCGGAGGCATAGCCGACCTGGAACCAGGTGGCGCCATGGTTGATGGATACCCTGTAACCTGTAAGGATGCCGCCATCGGACAGGGTGCCATTGTGACCCCCGGGTGTGTTCCGGTAGATTGTGATGTCGGCCCGGAAACCGCTGCGGGTCTTGATCCAGACGGGGTGGTAGACCGATTGGGTCCATCGGTAGTCAGCCGAGGTTCCGTTCACGTCCTTCGGGTCCCATTCGCGGGAGTAGACGTTGCGGCTCCGGCGCCATAGGGTGATGAAGTCCCTGTCCACCTGCAGGATCTCGTGGGGGACCAGAAGCAGTTCGCTGATGATGGGGTTGACCGAGGCGCTCCACCTGCGGAAGATCCGGTCCACGGAAGGGCCGAAAACAAGGGTCGTGCCACCTGAAAGCCGGGCTCCGATGGAATCACCTAGTGAGGACGACACCGTGGTGCCGGGCAGGACATCCATCCCTGGTCCGGACATTGGAGCCGCCGTCCGATCCCATTCCGGAGCCATGGTTCGGGCCACGGCGCCGATTGTGGCTACATCAGAATGGGGGGAGTTGCCCGAGTTGGAAGATTTGTAGGTGTAGGCTCCCGGCATGCCCAGGTAGTAGCTGGTGGTCTTGCCAAAGGGAGAGGTAAGCGTCAGGTCGGGCGAGGACGACCCCAGGGCCGTGGATCCCGCACGAAAGATCAGCTGTCCCGGATGGGCCTCTCCGAAGGGAAGATTGGGGGGTAGCCAGCGTTTATATGCCTTTTCGTAGGCATCCACTTGGCCTGCTGTCCAGCCCAACCCGATGAATCCGTCACGGAACGCCTGGCCATAAGCCCAGTTGGAGTTCAGCGGTTGACTGTATTTACCGTGGTAATGGACCACGGGCCGGAGGGGAATGGGCCCTGGCAGCGCAGGGCCGAGAGGAATCTCCACTTCCAGGCCACCGCCGGTCAAGGAGACATTGACCCCTTCATCCGTGTGGTAGACGTCGCCGGGCTTGAATCCCGTGGCCTTGAACTTGGTTTCATATCCCTGGGCATGAAGGCTGTTGCCCAAGAAACCCACGAGAGATAGAACGATGACAAACCTACTGAGCGACATATGCGGCCCCGCGGAAGGACAGGACACAGCCTCACGAAGAGGTTGTGAAAGCCATGAATCCCGTCAGGTGTATCCATCGATTAGGCAGGATTCGCATGGGCAAGACGTGTTAAATATTGTTAATTTTTACAACACACGGGCCGTCCATAGTTTTGGCCGCCATTCGCGAGGCAAATGGAAAAGCATGGCCTGATGGCCGTCCGAAGGGTGGGGGCCCGGGGCCGCCACTGCTTCTCGGCAGTCCGATTTTGCTTCCTCTTCCGGGCGTACAGAAGAAGATCGGAGCCGTGACTCCGATCTTCTTGGTGGTGGCTGACGTACGACTTCGGTCACGTCCGCGTGACCCGAAGGAGGCAGACTCGACCTGGCGTGTGGTTGGGCCGCGCCCGCGGACGCTGCGCAGGCCCCACTGGGGCGGCCTTGCTCGCTATGGGCACCATTCGGCTGGATTGGCTACATCCTGGCAGCAACCGACACTGAATCCGACCGGGGTACGCGCAGCCCGGAGGGGCAGACTCGAACTGCGCGCGTGGCTGGCCACGCCCATGTACGCTGCGCAGGCCCCACTGGGGCCTTGCTCGCTATGGGCTACCTGGCCGCCACTGCTTCTCGGCAGTCCGAGTCCTTGGCTTGGGTGGGCGTACAAAAACACCGGAGCCGCTCGGCTCCGGTGTTCTGTGTGGTGGCTGGAGGCAGACTCGAACTGCCGACCTAGGGATTATGAGACCCTCGCTCTAACCACCTGAGCTACCCAGCCATGAAGGAGCAGTCTAGCGTGGGCGCGGGTCTGCGTCTACTTCAGATCGTCCACGAGCACCACGATGAGACGCTTGGGACCGTGGACGCCGTAGGCGAGGGTCTGCTCGATGTCGGCGGTCTTGCTGGGGCCGGAGATCATCAGGGCGTTGGGGGGCAGGGCGCGGCCCCAGCCCAGGGCCTTCACGGCGGACCAGAAGCTGTCCTGGATGGTGGAGGCGCGCAGCAGGGCGATGTGGATGGGCGGCACCAGGGACATGAGCCGGGGCTCGGCGGAGCCGGGCATCAGCAGCAGGCCGCCGGTCTCGGCCACACCGCCCACGGTGCCGGTGAAGCCGGCATCGATGTCGCCGAACAGCTCCTGCTTGAAGGCTTCCACGGGGCGGTCGTAGGGTTTCAGCTCCGGTCCGCCGGGCGCCCAGGCGGCGGCGAGGGCCGCGCCCGCTTCGCTGGTGGGGCCGTACAGCAGGTTCTTCAGCCCCTCACGGTCGCAGAAGGCGCGGACCACGGCGGGCCAGTCGGCGGGAGTGGCTTCGAGGAATTCCGTGTGGACGGCCTCCATGCCCTTGCGCAGCCGGGTCACGCGTTCGGCGGCTGGCCATTGACGGCGCTCGAGAACCGCCGTGTCGAGGGCGGGCAGGGCGCCCGAATCGCCGGCGGCGCGAAGACGTCCGAGGATGGCGGTGCGGGAATCCGGGGCGGACAGGTTCGGACTACTCATGGGAGACTCCCTCGGCGCGGAGGCGTTCGGTGAGCGAGCGGCGGGCCGGAACGGGCTTGGTGCGGGACTGGGTCCAGTTCCTGATCAGCGGGGCGTTGGCGGGCAGCGCCCTGCCGAAGCGCGTGGCGAACCACGTGGCGACGCGGTAGAGGGCGGGACGCTTGAGCACGCCGGCCCAGAGGCGCCAGGCCCAGTCTTCGGTGGCGGTGCGGCCCGTGCCCCTGCCGGCCACGGTCGAGCCCACATCATCGTGGGTGGCCTCCCGGCGCAGGCGCACCAGGATCTCGGGGATGGGGATCTCCACGGGGCAGACCTCGCCGCAGGCGCCACAGAGGCTGGAACCGTGGATGAGGTCGTGGCGGACGCCGACGCCCTCCATCTGCGGGGTGAGGATCTTGCCGATGGGTCCAGGATAGATGGCCTCGTAGGCATGGCCGCCCACGCGGGTGTAGACCGGACAGTGGTTCATGCAGGCGCCGCAGCGGATGCAGCGCAGGGTCGCGCGGAGCTGGGGATCGGCGTAGATCCGCGAGCGGCCGTTGTCGAGGATGACCAGATGGACTTCCTGCGGGCCGTCCTTCTCGTCCGCGCCGCGGGGGCCTGTGATGAGGTTGAAGTAGGTGCTCACCGCCTGCCCCGTGGCCGAGCGCGTAAGGATGGCGTAGAGCGGTGCCACGTCCTCCAGCCGTGCCACGACCTTTTCGAGGCCCATGACGGCGATGTGGAGAGGCGGCACGTGGGTGCTCATGCGGCCGTTGCCTTCGTTCTCCACCAGGCACAGGGTCCCGGTCTCGGCCACGGCGAAGTTCACGCCGGACAGGCCCGCGTCGGCGTCGAGGAATTTCTGGCGCAGCACCTTGCGGGCCATGGCCGTGAGCTCGTCGACATCTTCGGTGTACTTCGCATCCTTGATCTTCTGGCTGAACTGCCGGGCGATCTGGTCTTTGTTCTTGTGGATGGCCGGCATGATGATGTGGCTCGGCGTCTCGCCATCCAGCTGGATGATGTACTCGCCCAGATCGGATTCCAGAGCCTCGATGCCCTTGGATTCGAGGAAGGCATTGAGATGCATCTCCTCGGAGACCATGCTCTTGCCCTTGACCAGGGTCTTGGCGCCCTTGGCCTGGAGGAGGCCCAGGATCAGCTGGTTCGCCTGTTCGCAGGTCTCGGCCCAGTGGACCTTGATGCCGTTCTTGGCGCAGCTGGCTTCCAGTTGCTCCAGCAATTCCGGCAGGCAGAGGAGGCTGCGGGACCGGATGGCCGTGCTGAGGTCGCGCAGGTCCTGGAGGTCCCGCGGATCGGGGAACTGGGCCTTGCGCTTGGTGATGAGGCCGTCCATGGCGCGGCGGAAGTTGGCCCGGAGCTGGGGATCCAGCAGGGCCTTGGCTGCTGCATCGCGGAAGTGGATCTCTTTCTCAGCGTGCACGGGTGCGCTCCCAGAGGAATTCGGCGATGTGCTGGACCTTGAGCTTGCTGCTCTTGGCCTCCAGCGCGCCGTTCACGTTCATCAGGCAGCCGCCGTCCGTGGACAGGACGAGGGAGGCGCCGGTGGCGGTGGCGTCCGCGATCTTGTCGGTGATCATGGCGCCGGAGATTTCGGGATGGCGCACGGAGAAGGTGCCGCCGAAGCCACAGCACTCGTACTCCCGGGTGAGGGGCGCGAGCTCGACGTTGGCGAGCTGGCCGATGAGGGCCTGGGGCTCGCCCTTCAGGCCCAGGTCGCGGACCGCATGGCAGGAGCTGTGCCAAGTGACCTTCACGGGCTCCCCGAGATCCTCCAGCTGCACATCGAGGACCTCCACGAGGAACTGGGTCAGCTCGTAGACCCGGGCGCTGAAGGCGCGGACCTTGGCCTCGTCGGGCTGGCCGTGGAACAGCTCGGGATAGTGGACCTTCATCATGCCCGCGCAGCTGCCGGAGGGCAGAATCACGGGCAGATCCTCGGGGAACAGGGCCACCTGGGTGCGGGCCACGTCCCGGGCCTCCTCCCAGTAGCCGCAGTTGAAGGCGGGCTGACCGCAGCAGGTCTGGCCTTCGGGGAAGACCACCTCCACGCCGGCCCGGCGCAGGAGCTGGATGCCGGCCATGCCGGCATCGGGGAAGAACAGATCCACCAGGCAGGTGCCGTAGAAGTAGACCTTCTTGGGCTTGGTACCGTTCACTTGGAGACCTCCGGTCGGGTCGCGGACTCGAGCAAGTATAGGAAGCTTCGGTAGACCTGGCCCGTGGAACGGGTCATGCCGACCTCGCAGGTGCGGCTGCTGGCGAAGTAGCCATCGAAACGTTCGGCCTTCACCTCCCGGGCCTCATGCTTGGTGGCGGAGGCGGTTAGCTCGGCATGGGTGAAGCCCCGGTCCCCGGCGAAGCCGCAGCAGCCGGCGTCCCGCGGCACCACGACCTTGTCGGCGCAGGCTTTGGCGACCCCTTCCAGCTGAGGCAGGAGGTTCATCTTCGTCACCGAGCAGACGGGGTGGAGGACCACGGAACCCACCTTGCGGGTCACCTGGAGGCGGGGTAGCAGGACATCGTTGGCGAAGGCGGTGCTGTCGATGATCTTCAGCTTGTCAAACTTCGCCTGGTTCTCAGGCGTGAGATAGCCACGGCTGGTGAGCACGCCGTAGGTGCAGGGGCTGGTATCCATCACGATGGCGAGTCGGCCCTGCTGGCTCCACTCCCAGAACTTCTCGATGGTGCGGTTGATGGTGTAGCGGTGGGCTTCATCGTAGCCCTTGGAGGAGAAGGGCACGCCGCAGCAGGTGCCTTCCACGTCGAGGGGGATGTGAACGGGGTAGCCGGCCCGTGCCGATACCTTCACCAGCGCCTCCACCAGGCTCATCTCCTCGGGTTCGCCGGGCAGGTGGCCCATCATGCGGGAGAGACAGGCCGGGAAGTAGATGGCCTGGGCGCCCTCCAGGGAAGTCACGGGAAGCGGCACCTTGGCGGGCTTAGGCATCTCCGGGCTCCACTGGTGAGAGGCGCCGAAGGTCTTCATGATCCGGGTGATGAAGGGCATGGCCTTGGGCCCGAAGAGGCTCTGGACCATGTGGCCGCTGCGCAGGGCCAGGCGCATGGCCGGCTCCACCATGGCGAAGTTGCGGGCCACGGAGAGGGCGATCTTCTGGGCGCGGCGGCTGTGGCTGGCCCGGCGGAACCGCTTGGTGAGCTGGCCAGTGTCGATGCCCACGGGGCAGGCGGTGGCGCACAGGCCGTCCGTGGCGCAGGTGTCCAGGGCCATGTAGGGGAAGGCCTCCTGCAGGGACGACAGCAGGGCGGGGTTCTCCCGGTTGCCTTCGAGGCGGGCCATCTCGCGGCGCACGACGATGCGCTGCCGGGGCGTGAGGGTCAGCTCACGGCTGGGGCACTTGGGCTCGCAGTAGCCGCACTCGATGCACTTGTCGACTTCCTCTTCCACGCCGGGCATGGGCTTGAGGTCCGACAGGTGGCACTTGGGGTCGGCGTTGAGGATCACGCCGGGGTTCAGCAGCCGCTGGGGGTCGACCAGGTTCTTGAGCTGCTCCATGACGGCCTTGGCCTCGGGGCCCCACTCGGCTTCCACGAAGGGCGCCATGTTGCGGCCCGTGCCGTGCTCGGCCTTGAGGGCGCCGTCGTACTTCTTGACCACCAGTTCCACCACATCGTCGATGAGCGCGGAATAGCGATCCACCGCGGCCTTGTCGTTGAAGGACTGGGTGATGACGAAGTGCAGGTTCCCGTCCTTGGCATGGCCGAAGAGGATGGCCTCGTCATAGCGGTGCTTGGCGAAGAGCTTGGTGAGGTCCACCGCGGCATCGGCCAGTTTGTCCACGGGGAAGGCCACGTCCTCGATGAGGACCGTGGTGCCGCGGGCGCGCACGGCACCCACGGACGGGAAGGTGCCCGAGCGGATCTTCCACATCAGGGCCTGCTCCACCGGATCGTGGGTAAAGCGGGCGGGCTCGATCAAGGTCAGGTGGGCGGCGGCGTCCAGGGCCAGGCGCTCCAGCTCGGCGCGGGCGGACTCGTCGCGCCCCTGGAACTCCACCAGCAGCGCGGCAGCGCCTTCCTGCAAGGTCTTGATGGTGGGCGGTGTGCCGGCCTGGTTCTCCACGGACCGCAGCGAGGCACGGTCCAGCAGCTCCAGGGCCGCGGCGCCCGCATCGCGCAGGGGCACAATGGCCGCGCAGGCGGCGTGCAGGTCGGGGAAGATCAGGAAGCCCGTCACCTTGACCGGCAGGTCGGGCACGGTGTTCAGCACGGCTTCCGCGATGAAGGCCAGGGTGCCTTCCGAGCCCACCAGCACGTTGCGGAAGATGTCCACCGGGCGCTCGTAGTCGATGAAGGCGTTGAGCGAGTAGCCCGTGGTGTTCTTCATCTTGTACTTGGCGCGGATGCGCTCGGCCAGGGGCCGGTTGGCTTCGAGATCCTGCTTGAGCTTCAGGAGGCCTTCCGCGAGGGCGGGCTCGGCCTCGCGGAAGCGCAGGTCGGCATCCGGCGCGGCGGTGTCGATCACCGTGCCGGAGGGCAGGACGAAGGTGAGCGATTCCAGCGTGTGGTAGGCGTTCTGGGTGACACCGCAGCACATGCCGCTGGAGTTGTTGGAGAGGATGCCCCCCACGGTGCAGGTGTTGATGGAGGCGGGATCGGGGCCCATCTTGGCCCGATAGGGCCGCAGGGCGTGGTTCACGTGCGCGCCGATGACGCCGGGCTGCACCTTCACCTGGCCGCCACCCTCCAGCACCTGGATGCCCCGCCAGTTGCGGGCCACTTCCACCAGGATGCCGTCGGACACGGACTGCCCCGAGAGGCTGGTACCCGCGGCCCGGAAGGTCATGGGGGTCCCGAGTTCGCGGCTGAGACGGAACAGGGCCTGGACTTCCTGCACGCTGCCCGCGAAGGCCACGGCCTTGGGGATGAGCCGGTAGAAGCTCGCGTCGGACGCGAAGGCGATCAGATCCACCGGCCGGTCGAGGACACGGTCGGGACCGACGATGGACACGAGGGATTCCCTCAGGGAAGTGGCGGTGGCGGTGCTCATGAGAAACATCCTCTGGATCAGGCGATCGCGAAAAAGGTCCCGCCGGCCTGCAGGGGCGCGGCGGGACCCGGGTCTTACGTCAAGATGCCGCCCGGCCTACTTGGCAGGGGCGGGGGCGGGCAGGGTGGCCGGAGCGCCTGGAGCCGCAGGCGCGGTCACAGGGGCAACCACCGCGGGGGCCGCGGGAGGAAGCTGCGGCATGAAGTTGGCGGGCAGGACCTTCGCGTAGAGGAAAATCACGACGCCGACCATGGCGGCCAGGGCCAGACTGTGGAAGAACACATAGCGGAGGATGGTGCCTTCCTCGCCCTGCTGGTTGGTGGCGACGGAGGCCACCACGAGGCTCTGGGCGTCGATCATCTTGCCCATGACGCCGCCGGTGGTGTTGGCCGCGGCGGTGAGGATCGGGTTCAGGCCCAGCTGCTGGGCCGTGATCTTCTGGAGACCGCCGAACAGCACGTTGGAGGAAGTGTCACTGCCCGTGAGGGCCACACCCAGCCAGCCCAGCATGGCGCTGAAGAAGGGGAAGAGGACGCCAGTGCTGGCGAAGGCCAGACCCATGGTTGCGTCCAGGCCCGCGGACTTGGACGTGAAGCCCAGGGCCAGCATGGCGGCGATGGTGAGCAGGGACATCTTCACGCGATTGATGGTCTTGCCGAAGATCTTGAGCAGTTCCAGGGGGCCGAAACCGGCCAGTAGGCCGCTGCAGATACCGGCCAGCAGCAGGCTGGTGCCCGTGAGGGAGAGCCAGTTCAGGGTCCAGGTGGCGGGTTCGGGCGAGGCCTTGGCGACCACGGGAGGAGCCTTGATGACCATCTTGTGCAGCAGGGGCATTTCGTAGGTCTTCGTCGTGTAGCCGGCGAGGAAGTTGGGCTTGTCCTTGGTGCCGCCGTTCAGGAAGGTCTTGACCTGGGGGGTGCCCCAGGCGAACACAAACAGGGACAGGAATACCCATGGCATCCAGGCCTTCACGACCTTGCTGGTGCTGTGATCGGGAGCGGCTTCGTGCGCGTCTTCACGCTCGTGCTCGTAGCGCCAGATGGTCTTGGGCTGCCAGATTTTGAGGAACAGGACCAGGGCCGCCATGGAGACGATGGCGCCGATGATGTCCACCAGCCAGGGGCCGTGGAAATTGCTCACGAGGAACTGCGTGATGGCGAAGCTGCCGCCAGCCACCAGGCAGGCCGGCCAGACTTCCAGCATCGCCTTGCGCCCCGCCATGGTCCAAATGATCCAGAAAGGGACGATCAGGGAGAAGATCGGCAGGATGCGGCCCGCAGCGGCGCTCAGCATCTCGAGAGGTAGGCCGGTCACGCCAGCGAGGGCGATGAGCGGGCTGCCCAGGGCGCCGTAGGCCACGGGAGCCGTGTTGCCGATGAGGGCGATGCCGGCGGCCTGGAGGGGACGGAAGCCCAAGCCGATCAGCATGGCCGCGGAAATCGCCACGGGCGTGCCGAAGCCGGCGGCGCCCTCAATGAAGGCGCCGAAGCTGAAGGCGATCAGCAGGGCCTGGATGCGTCGATCCGCCGCCAGACCGGCGATGGAATGCTTCACCACCTCGAAATCACCGGACTTCACGGTGATGTCGTAGATGAAGATGGCGTTCAGCACGATCCAGCCGATGGGAGCCAGGCCGAAGAGCGCGCCATTGACGGCGGCCATGCTGGCCATGCCCGTGGGCATCTTGTAGACGAGGATGGCGACCGCCATACAGGTAATGAGGCCCAAAATCGCTGAGTAGTGGGCCTTCACATGTTTGGCCAGAAAGCCCAGCAGCACGAAGACCGGCAATGCGGCCACCAGTGCAGAGAGGAAGATATTCCCCATGACGGGGGAATAGACTTGGGTCCAGGGGGTCATGCAGCCTCCAAGAGGGGG
>DASXUH010000105.1:0-10309 GCA_036504935.1 Geothrix sp.
GCACGTCCGCGAAGTGGCGGGGACCATCCTGCGACAGGCGGGTTACACGGTCCTGGAGGCGCAAAACGGGGAGGGGGCCCTTGCTCTCTGCGCCCAGTACCTGGATCGGATTCACCTGCTCATCACCGACGTGATCATGCCAGGGATGAACGGGCGTCAGGTGTCCGAGAATGCAGCATCGCTCCACCCTGGCCTGGCGGTCCTATTCATGTCCGGATACACCGATGACGCCATACTGCGCCATGGAGTCCTCGAGGCTAGTGTCCACTTCCTTGAGAAACCCTTCACACCCTCCATGCTCAGAATCAAAGTGCGAGAGGCCCTCAGGACAGTGGCCATGTGACCCCATTGCCATTGGGTCTTAGGAGGCAAACAGGAATCTGGAGCCATATCAACCCGTTCAATTCGACCAGGTTTCTCAGAATCCTGCTCGACACCTCGATGACGGATTCGATTACAGGCTCACGGCTTGACTGATACCCCGGTCGTGACCCAAACCATCCGAATCCGCTCCAAACTAGAGGCATGACGCTCACCCTCCGCCACAAGGCCCAGGCCATCCTCCGCGAGGCGGGCTGGGACCTGATGCCGCCGCCGGTGCTCTGGTCGCCGCGCATGGCGCGGTGCGCAGGTCTCTTCGTGATCGAGAAGGATTCGCGCGGCATGTGGCATCCAGAGATCCGCCTCAGCATCCCCTTGCTCCGCCGCCGGGACTGGCCCTGGCCCCAGCAGGTGTGCGGGATGAACTGCCACGATCCGGAGGCCGTGCAGCTCCGAATCCTCGAGCACGAGCTCATTCATTACAAGCTGTGGATGGACCGTGAGAAGGACTGGGGTCACAGCGAACGCTTCCGCCAACTGGCCTGGGAGGTGTTCGGGCACCAGAGCATTACCCACGGCATCGGCTCGGAGTCCGATTAGTCCTGCGCGTGAGTTCGGCATGATTCGCACCTTGTGGGGGCCCGCTCCGCAGGCTCCCCCGGAGCCTGCTCCACGACCCACATGGTCGCGACCCACGGCATCGGCTCGGAATCCGATTAGCCCAGCGCGTGAGTTCGGCATGATTCGCTCTCTGTGGGGCCCCGCTCCGCAGGCTCCCCGGGAGCCTGCTCCACGACCCACATGGTCGCGACCCACGGCATCGGGCACGAAGAGTAGACTCGCTCCATGACCGCCTGGGACCTCGCCCTGCTCGCCGCGCCGCCGCTGCTGCTGAACGGGGAGGACCGGCTACCGCCGGAGCACAAGCTCTTTGCCCTGCGCACGCTGCCCATGGGGGAGATCCGGGCCATCGGCTTCGACATGGACCATACCCTGGCACGCTACCGGGCGCCGGAGGTCGACGAGCTGGCCTTCAAGAAGGCGGCCCGGATCCTGGTCCGCGATCGCGGCTACTCGCCGTGGCTCCTGGAGATCGAGTACGACCCGGCCTTCGCGGTGCGTGGCCTCATGCTGGACGGCCTGCGGGGCAACCTGCTCAAGCTCAACCGCGAGCGCCAGGTGGTCCGCGCCTGCCATGGCACCCAGGTGATGCCCCGCCCCGAGCTGGAGGCGGTCTACAGCCGGCGGCGGCTCTCCACTTCCGCCAAGGGGTTCCGCAGCATCGACACGCTCTTCGAGATCCCCGAGAGCCACCTCTACGCCCGCATGGTGGATGGCTTCGACCAGGGGCAGCTCAAAGCCGAGAACTACCTCCAGCTCTTCCGCGACGTGCGATGGGCCGTGGACACCACCCACCGCAACGGCGAGATGAAGGCGGAGATCCTGGAACACCGCGACTTCTTCATTCCGCACGACCCCCAGCTGGCCCTGGCCCTGGACCGGCTCAAGCGCGACGGGAAGAAGCTCTTCCTCCTCACCAACAGTGAATGGACCTTCACCGCCGGCGTGCTGGGCCACCTGCTGGATGGCCAGGATCCGGCCCGGCCGCGCTGGACCGACTACTTCGATCTGGTGGTGGTGAGCAGCCGCAAGCCTGGCTTCTTCCTCGATACGCCGGAACCCGTGCCCCTGGAAGGCTGGCCCGGCTGCTTCACGGGCGGCCACGCCGCCTGGCTGGAGGCCCAGCTGGGGGCGGAGGGCGAGCAGGTGCTCTACGTGGGCGACCACATCTACGGCGACGTCCTCCGGTCCAAGAAGAACGCCTCCTGGCGGACCATGCTCCTGGTGCCGGAGCTGGAACACGAGCTCAAACTGCTGGAGGCGCGGAACCAGGACATGCGCGACCTGCTGCGCCTGGAGACCATCCGCCGCCGGACGCTCCGCCGGGCCTCGGTGCTCATGGACCAGTGGAAGCGCAACCGGCTGCGGCGCCGTGTGCTGGGGCCCCGTCTCAGCACCGAGGCCGCCGTCGCCCTGGACCAAGAGGCCGCCCACCTGGCCAGCAGTGCCGAGGCTCTCCAGCGGCGGGCGGAACTACAAAGCCTCGAACTGGACACCCTGACGAAATCCGTGGAGGCCGCCTTCAATCCCACCTGGGGGCCCATGTTCCGGGACCGGGACGAGCAGACCCGCTTCGCGGACCAGATCCAACAGTTCGCCTGCGCCTACACCGGCCGCGTGGGCAACCTCTACATGTACGATCCCCGGGCGACGGTATACGCCCCGCTGCCGGCCCTGCCCCACGAACGGCTGGGCCGATGGATCACCGCGTGATGCGGCTCTGGGCCTTCGCGCGGGCGATCACCTGGCGGATGGCGCCCACGGTCTGATCCTGGTCCGCTTCGCTGAGGCCGGGCCACAGGGGCAGGCTCAGGAGACGCTCACCGCTCCATTCGCTGTGAGGCAGGCCGGCCTCGGGCAGGTGCTGCGGGTTCGCAGCGTAGAAGTCCTGGTACCAGGGGTGGAGATGGGCCGGGCGGTAGTGGATGCCCGTGCCGATGTTCTCCTCCTTGAGCGCCGCCACGAAGGCATCGCGGTCCAGCCCCACCTTCTCCGGATGGATGCGCAGCACGAAGAGGTGGAAGCAGTGGCCGAGGACGGTATCGCCGGGCCAGGGCAGCAGCACTTCCTCGATGTCCTTCATCAGGTCGAGGTAGCGGTGGAACAGCACGCCACGGCGGGCGTTGAAACCATCCAGCTTCTCGATCTGGTGGAGGCCCATGGCCGCCTGGAGATCCATGAAGTTGGCCTTGCGGGCCGGTTCGTAGACCTCCGTGTGGGGACTGCCTTCCTTGGCGAAGCGCTTCCAGGCATCGCGGTCGATGCCGTGGAAGCGCAGGCGCTTGATGCGGCTTTCATACTCATCGTTGAAGAAGACGATGGCGCCGCCTTCTCCCGTGGTCATGTTCTTGTTCGGGTGGAAGCTGTAGACGCTCATGATCGAGCGCGGGTCACCGCCGATCTTCGTGCCCTTGTAGTGCGCGCCCATGGCCTGGGCGGCATCCTCGATGACCCAGAGGCCGTGCTGTTCCGCGATGCGCCAGATCTCGTCCATCTGGCAAGGCAGGCCCGTGAGGTGCACCGGAATGATGCCCTTCGTCCGGGGTGTGATGGCGGCCTCGAGCTTCGCGGGATCGATGTTCAGCGTCACGGGATCGATGTCCACCAGCACCGGCACGCCGCCCTGCAGCACCACCGTGCTGAGGGTGCTCACCCAGGTGAGCGAGGTGGTGATGACCTCGTCGCCAGGCTGCAGGTTCAGCACCTGCATGGTGATCTCCTGGGCCGTGGTGGCGCTGTTCATCACCAGGCAGTGCGGCACCCCGTTGTAGGTCTTCAGCTTTTCCTCGAACGCCGCCGACTTCGGACCCGTCGTGAGCCACCCGCTGTGGATCGTATCGATGATCTCCGCGATCTCCTCTTCACCCACCATGGGCCGGGTGAAGGGGAGGAAGTGGGGGCGGCGAGTGTAGGTCATGGGGACTCCGGGGGGCTTGGCTATCAGCTGTCGGCTATCGGCTGTCAGAGGTCGGCGGGCGTTCGGGAGGTACCCTGCTGCCTGCTCCAGGATAAACCAGACCCCAGCCGCGATATGATCCTGGGCACATCACAAGGCGGGTTATGCAGGACTTCCGGAACCTCGCAGTCTGGCGGCATGCGCACCAACTCACGCTGGCCATATACCAAGAAACTTCAAAATTCCCTGCATCAGAGCAATTCGGCTTGACCAGCCAAATGCGCCGGTCCGCGGCCTCTATTCCCACCAACATCGCAGAGGGTTGTGGCCGAGGGTCCGACGCCGACTTTGCGCGTTTCCTCCACATCGCCCTCGGCTCCGCCTCCGAATTGGAATACCAGCTGCTACTCGCCTCCGATCTCGGCCATCTCCAAACAACGCCGGCCAGATCGTTGATGGATCAAGTCCAGACCATCAAGAAGATGGCCTCCTCCCTGATCCGCAAAACCTCCACCAAACCACACAAACCAAAATCGAATAACGGCCCACTGACAGCTGATAGCTGATAGCTGATAGCTGATAGCTGATAGCCACTACGCGATCGGCATTGTGATCTTCAATGTGCTCCCATGCCCCATGCCCTCACTGTGCAGGTTTATGGTGCCGCCCATCATGCCCATGAGGTGTTTGCAGATGACGAGGCCGAGGCCGGTGCCGCCGTACTCCCGGGCATGGCCGCCCTCGGCCTGGGCGAACTTCTGGAAGAGGCGGGCCTGGCCTTCAGGGCTCACGCCGATGCCTGTGTCCACGACCAGGAGGGCGATGAGGCCGGGATGCCGCTCCACCACCACGCTGACGGTCCCCTCCTTGGTGAACTTCAGGGCATTCGACAGCAGGTTGAGCAGCACCTGCTTGAGGCGGCTGGGGTCGACCATCACGTCGGGCATGCCACTGGCATCGGACCAGACCAGCTCCACACCGGCCTTGCGGGGGTAGGCCTCCGCGATGGGCTTCACTTCGTCCAGCAGCTGGCTGAGGCTGGTGGATTCGGCATGGACCTCCAGCCGGCCGGATTCGATCTTCGCGAGATCCAGAATGTCGTTGAGCAGCCCCAGCAGGTGCTGGCCCGAGGTGTAGCTGTCCTGGAGCATGGACCGCATCTCCTCGGCATCGTCGTAGAGGCCGTCCATAACCAGGCGCGTGAAGCCGAGGATGCCCGTGAGCGGCGTGCGGAGCTCGTGGCTCGTGAGGGCGAGGAACTCGCTCTTGAGCTGGTCGGCCTCGCGCAGGGCGTCATTCACGCGCTCCAGCTCAAGGGTCTGGCGCTGCAGCGCGTCCCGCTGCTCCGACAGGTCCCGGAAGAGCCAGGCGTTGTAGAGCGAGATGGCGGTCTGCCGCTGGAGGATGGAGATGGAATCCAGCTCCTCCTCTTCCACCCGCCGGTCCGTGGGCATGGCCAGGATCACGAAGCCCATGAGGAGCAGCTGGTGCTCGAAGGGCACGAAATAGAGGGTCCCGCCTTCGGTCCCCCGCAGCGTGGCGAGGGTCGCGCCGCCCGTGGGCGCGTCCAGCCACTGGCTCTGGAACAACACCAGGGGCGTGTCCGGAAAGGGGTTCGGGGCGGGGAGCTTCATGGCTGACCATTCGGCGCGGGTGAGCCCGGCGCCTTCCTTGGGCACATAGCCTGAGCCGCCATCCTCCAGCGTCCACACCACAGCGCGGGGGCAGCGGAACTCCTGGGCCAGCACGTCGAGGACCACGCTGACCACCTGGCCCCCCTTCGAGGTGGCCGCCAGGATCTCGGACACGTGCTGGAGAACCTGCATCTGATGGGACCGGCGGCTCAGCTTGGCGCGCAGGTCCCGGACCTCGTGCATGGCCAGGGTGGACTGCCGCTGTGCCTGCACCAGCTCCGCCAGCAGCTCGGCGCCCTGAGACCGCTGGACCGGCGGGGCGAGCACCTTGGGCCCGGAACCCGCGCCCGTGCCGGCAGGCACCGGCTTCGGACCGGAGTCCGTCTCCGGTGGCTGCGGGGTCGGCTTCGAGCCGGGCGGTGGGTTGAAGGTGGCCATCGGACTCCAGGATGGTCTCATGCGGGGACACTGCCAAGATGGAGGCATGGCCCCTCGCGCCCAGCCCCTCCCATTGCAACGGATCATCTTCCTGTCCGTGTCCGTGGTGTTGTGCCTCCAGGTGGGGTGGTGGATCCGTCTGCAGATCCGGGATTCCGGGCGGTTGCTGGAGGCGCGCACCCAGGCGCTGCGGGCCGGGCGGGCCCAGGCCTGGCAGATGGACAGCCTGAAACTGCTCGCGCTCCACAGCCATCCCGATCCCTCCTCCCAAGGCGGATCCGTGGAAGGGCGGGTCCCGGTCGTACCCAGTCTGGAGGAACGCCGGCAGGCCATCCAGGAGGCCTACCCCCAGGTCGAGCTGGTCCCCCGCCCCATGGCGCCGGACGATCCCTTCCTGCTGGATGGGGCCGCCTTCCTCACCCTGCGCCCGGCCCCCTTGAAGGATCTGGAGGACCAGCGCTGGCACGCGGTCTTCCGGGCCAGCACGGAAGGCGCCTTCATGGTGTTCGCCGTGCTGTTCGGCTTCGTCCTCCTGTACCGGAAGCTCTCGGAGGAGCTGGACCTCAAACTGCGCCAGCGGAACTTCACCTCCGCCGTCACCCACGAGCTGAAGACGCCCATCGCCTCCCTCAAGGTCTGGACGGAGACCCTCTTCACGCGGGAGCTCGGCCTGGAGCAGCGCCAGCGGATCCGCGGGCTCATGGAAAAGGATCTCGAGCGCCTGAACGAGCTGGTGGGCAACCTGCTGGACGTGGCGAGGGCCGAGTCCGGGAGCCTGGTCCTCCACCTCGCCCCCCTGGAGCTGGGGCCTTGGCTGGCCAGCATCTGCGAGAGCATGGACCATCGCCTGGGCCCCGGCGCTCTCGGCCTGAAGCTGGAGCGCTCCCCGGAACCACTGTGGGTGGACGCGGACCCCAAGGCCCTGAGCACCGTCGTGGAAAACCTCCTGTCCAACGCCTACAAGTACTCGGCTGAACCCAGGCAGACCACCGTGACCCTCGACGGCGATGGTGACGATGTCCTCATCGTGGTGAGCGACCAGGGGCATGGCATCAGCGCCAAGGACCTGCCCCGGGTCTTCCACCGCTTCTTCCGGGTGGGCGACGAGATGACCCGCCAGGTGGCGGGCACGGGGCTGGGCCTCTTCCTCGTGAAGGAGATCGTGACCCGCCACGGAGGCGATGTGCGGGTCTTCAGCCGCGGCCCCGGCTTCGGTTCCGCCTTCACCATCCGCCTGCCCCGCCAGGCGATGCCGGAGGCCCCATGAGCCCTGCGCCCGCCGGCCCCCCGGAGGCGGCCCTGGTCCAGGCGGCGGCCGCGGGCGACCCCGAGGCCTTCGAAACCCTGGTCCGCCCCCACCTGGGCATGCTTTTCCGGGTCATCGACCGCATCCTCGGCAACGAGGCCGAGAGCCAGGACGCCCTCCAGGACGCCCTCCTCACCATCCTCCGGGAACTGCCCGGTTTCCAGGGCGCCAGCAAGTTCAGCACCTGGGCCTACCGCATCTGCGTGAACCAGGCCCTCATGGCCCGGCGGAAGCGGGTCCGGCGCCGGGAGGACGCCATCGAGGATCTGATGCCACGTTTCGGTGACGACGGGCATCACAAGGAGGTGGACCTGCTTCTCGAATGGAGCGAGGACGCGGAGGCATTGATGACGGTCGAACAGGAGGAGCTGAAGGCCAGGGTCCGGCTGGGCCTGGACCGGCTGTCCGACGACCAGCGGGCCGTCTTCGTCCTGCGTGACCTCGAAGGCTGGGATACGGACGAGATCAGCCGGCACCTGGGCATCACCCGCGAGCTGGTGCGCCAGCGCGTGCACCGCGCCCGCCTGGCCCTGAGAGCCCTGCTCCCTGAATTCGCCCCGCGACCGGCGGAGGACCGATGACCCTCTTCATGCCCACCTGCGCGGAAGTCGTCGGCCTGCTCACCGAGTACGAGGAGGACGCCTTGGGGCCCCTGGACTGGTTCGGTGTGAAATTGCACTTGAGTCTCTGCCCGCCCTGCCGCGCTTTCCTCGACAGCTTCCAGCGCACCCCGGAGCTGCTGCGGAAGCTCTGGCCCGAGCCGCCCGCACCCGCCGCGGAGCGTGCCCTCGGCCGCGCCCTGGCGGCCCTCCGGCAGGGCCGAATCCCCCGGGGCCCCGTGCACCATCCCGAGGAGGATGCCTGGAGGGCCCTGGAACCCGGCGGTGATGCCCTCACGGCGCTGCTGCTGCGGGTGCATCTGGGGCACTGTGACACCTGCCGGAGCACGCGCGCGGCCGGCGAGGCCATTCCCCCTGGCGGGGCCGTCGGCGCAGGCACCCTGGACTTCCTCCGGCCCCACCTGCCTCCGGAAGCACACTGGCACTGGACGCGCCAGGGCCTCGGTGGCGCCCAGGTGGCCCGGCTCCTGCGGGATCCCCTCACCGGCGCCACCCTGAACCTGGCCCGCATGCCCGGCGGAATGAGCATGCCCGTCCACAGCCATGGTGGCCTTGAACTGTCCCTGGTCCTGTCCGGCACCCTGCAGGATGGCCCCGCCCACCTGGGCCCCGGCGATTGGATCGCCTGCGGCCCCGGGCAGTTCCACGGGCCCACCGCCGGCGAGGGCACCGAATGCTGGGCCCTCCTCCGCATCGAAGGAGGCATCCGGTTCACGGGCTGGCGGCGCGTCCTGGGGGCCGTGGGCTGATCCAGATTTTCATTTCGGAAAACCCAGGGTCTGTTTTCAAAGTGGGGTGTGGCCGCGCAAGGGGCGCCGCCCAAGCGAGGCAAGGAAAGCGACGAAGGCGATAGCGGCACTATCGACGAGGAGCTTGACGCGGCATCGCGCCGGGCGCCGCCCCTTGCCCTCCGGGACGTCGCCCAGCCGCACCCCTGGCTGCGTTGGCGACCTCGAACGATGTCCCGCATCGCCCTTCGGTCACCGCCTGGCCATACGCGCGGCTGGCCGCCGTCGCGGCTCGCATCCACTTTGAAAACAGACCCTAGACATGGACTGTCCATCGGATCGGGGAAGACTGAGTGTTGCCCTTCCCTGGAGGCCCCGTGGCCGCGCTCATCCTGGACTACTTCGGCGACTGGAGGACCCGCCCCCTCACCTGTCCCAGCTGTGGCTGGACGGGCACCTTCGAGGAGGGCTGGACCGAGCTCTATGATGCCTTGCAGGACTGCCAGTGCCCCGGGGAGCATGGCCTGGCGGACCGGCCCATGCTGGCCGTGCTGCCCTACCCGACGCTGGAGCAGTGGCAGGCGCACGCCGCGCAGTTGTCCCCCGGGGAGCGGACCTACCTCGGCCAGATCGAGAGCGGCCGCGAACGCTTCAACCGCCTGAAGCTGCGATTGGCGAGCCAGCTGCCCGACCTGCCGGAGCCCAGGCTGGACCTCGCCTGGGACCAGGAGGGCGAGGAGCTGGTGATCCGCCTGGGGACCCGCGAGGTCTGGCGCGAGCCGGTCCGCTACGAAGCCCTGTGGCGCTACGAGCAGATCCTGGCCCTGCTCCAGGCCAAGTACGGCTCCCGCCTGCGCGACCTTGCCCCCACCCCCGCCAGCGAGTACCACCTCTACGGCGACAAGACCGCCCACCCCGCGGTGATCGAGCGCCTCCGGGGCCAGCTCCGCCGGGCCTGGGCCGCCACCAACCTTCAGGCCAAGGATTAGATACCATCATGTTTATTATTGTATTAAATAGATTAAACTATCGTGTTACAACATAAAAATTACTAGGTGCGGACAATGAGTGTGGACTACCCTCGGGTCCGCCCTCTGGAGGTGGGCTTCCATGCAGCAGTCCCTCTTCTCCTCTTCCCTGTGCTTCCGGCTGGCCTTCCTCGCGGCCCCGGCCCTGCTGGCCCAGAGTGGCCCCATGCCGCCGCCGCCCCTCATGATGTTCTACCGCGAGGAGGTCAAGCCCGGCCACGGCGCGGCCCACGCGGCCACGGAGTCAGCCTGGGGCCGCGTGCTCGCCAAGGGCAAGTCCGCGGACCACTACCTGGGCATGACCTCGTTGACGGGGCCCTCCGAGGCCTGGTTCATCATGGGCTACAGGTCGTACGCCGATTGGGAAGCCAAGCAGAACGAGATGGACAACAACCCTGCCCTGAAGAAGGAGATCGATGCGGTCTCGCTGCAGGACGGCGACCACCTGACCAGCACCCGGAGCTTCCTTGGGACCTACCGCAAGGACCTGAGCTACGGGCCGCCCGTGGAGATCGGCAAGATGCGGTACTTCCGGATCCGCACCTTCCGGGTCAAGCAGGGCATGGGCAAGGCCTTCGAGGACGGGGTGAAGATGGCCCTCGCCGCCTACGAGAAGAGCCAGTTCCCGGCCTCCTTCGCGTTTTACGAGGTGGAGGCGGGCACCTGGTCGCCCACCTACGTGGTGCTGCGGCCCATGAAGTCCCTGGCGGACATGGA
>DASXUH010000106.1:0-3204 GCA_036504935.1 Geothrix sp.
GAAATCCTCTCCCGCCTGCTCTGGGTCCGCGACGCCGCGGCCCTGCCCGACAAGGCCCTGGCTGACCAGCTGGGGCTGGAGCCCCGGGATCTGGCGGCCCTCATCCAGGCCCAGCCCGACCGGTTCCCTGAAGCGCTGGTCTTCCACCTGACCGCCGAAGAGCGCCAGCGCATCCCGGGTGCGCCGGTGATGGCGTTCACCGAGGCGGGCGCCGCCCTGCTGACGGGCCTAGTGGGGGACAAGGAAGCTGCCCTGCTGATCCTCCTCCCCGCCTTCGCGGAGGCCCGCCATATCCTCACCGCCCAAGCGGAGCTGTCCCTCCGGGTGGCTGCCCTGGAGCAAAAGCTGGAGATGGTCCTGAAGCTCCTCCAGGGCGAGCAGATCGAAGGCGCCCCAAAAGAGCGCCCCATCGGATTTGTCACCGAAGAAGACCTCCCCAAGGGGTTGAAGCCCCGGCAGCGCGGTGAGAAAAAAAAGTGACTTCCGCCATGATCCCCGGCCCCATCACGCTCCTCATCCTCGATGGCTTCGGCGACGGGCCGCGGAACGCCTTCGACGCCACCTTCGTGGCTGCCATGCCGCGCTTCAACGCGCTGCGGAAGACCTACGCCACCACCCAGCTGCTCACCAGCGGTGAGGCCGTGGGCCTGCCGGACGGCCAGTTCGGCAATTCCGAAGTGGGGCACATGAACCTCGGCGCGGGGCGCGTGGTCTGGCAGGAGCTCACCCGCATCGACGCCGCCATCCGCCGCGGCACCTTCCGCGAGAACGCGGCCATGGGCGCCTTGCTGGCGGAGCTCAAGGCCTCGGGCAAGCGCCTGCACCTGATGGGCCTCGTGAGCGACGGCGGTGTCCACAGCCACCAGACCCACCTGGCGGCTCTGGCCCAGTGGGCTCAGGCGGAGGGCGTGCCCACGACGATCCACGCCATCACGGACGGCCGCGACACAGGCCAGAAGAGCGCCGACGGCTTCCTCCAGTGGCTCACCTTCCAGCTGCGGGCCTGCCCCCTGGTGACCATCGGCTCCGTCTGCGGGCGCTACACGGCCATGGACCGGGACAAGCGCTGGGAGCGCACGGAGCAGGCCTGGAGGCTCTATGTGGACGGCGAAGCTCCGCAGCAGGCGCCCGACGCCCTGGCCGCCATTGCCGCCGCCTACGCCCGGGGCGAAACCGACGAGTTCGTGGCTCCGACCAAGCTCGACGCCTTCCACCCCATCGCGGATGACGACGGTGTGCTCTGGTTCAACTTCCGCGCCGACCGGGCCCGGCAGATGTGCCATGCCCTCGTGCATCCCGCCTTCCATGGTTTCGTGCCGAAGCACCGGCCCGCAGTGAAGCTGGTCACCTTCACGGCCTACGACATCGAGCTGGAGCCCTATGTCGCCGTGGCCTACCCGCCCCAGAGCCTGGACCACATCCTGGGCGAGCTCATCAGTGCACAGGGCTGGAGGCAGTTCCGCACGGCGGAGACGGAGAAGTACGCGCACGTCACCTACTTCTTCAACGGCGGGCGGGAGGCGCCCTTCGAGGGCGAGGAGCGCCGCCTGGTGCCCTCCCCCAAGGTGGCCACCTACGACCTGCAGCCGGAGATGAGCCTGGCGGACGTGAGCCAAGGCCTGGAAGCCGCCATCCGCTCGGGCCAGTACCGCCTCCTGGTCTGCAACCTGGCCAACCCCGACATGATCGGCCACACCGGCGACCTTGCCGCCGCCGTCACGGCCTGCGAAGCCATCGACGCCGCGGTGGGCCGCATCACGGACGCCACCCTGGCCATGGGCGGCGCCCTCTTCATCACCGCCGACCACGGCAACTGCGAGTGCATGCGCGACGAGGGCGGCAACCCGCACACCTCCCACACCCTGAACCCCGTCCCCGCGGTCCTCGTGGCCCAGGGCTTCGAGGCCCGGCAGCTCCGCAGCGGCAGCGCCCTCAGCGATGTGGCGCCCACCCTCCTGAAGCTGTTGGACCTGCCCCAGCCTGCCGCCATGGACGGGAAGGGCCTGTTCTGAGGGAGCCGCATGTCCCGCCCGCCGGTCGCCTTCAAAGTCACCCCGAGGCTGGGCACCCTGGTCCAGGCCCAGTTCTCCCGGACCGGAACCCTGGCCTCCCTCCAGATGGCAGAGGCCGGGCGGGACAAGCTCATCCAGGCGCGCCGTGCCCAGAAGCCTGAAGGGGAAAGGCCATGAAGATCGCCTTCATCGGCACCCATGGCGTGGGGAAGACCACGCTCTGCTATGAGCTGGCCGCGGCCCTCAAGCGGGAGGGCGTCCACGTGGACATCGTGAAAGAGGTGGCGCGGCTCTCGCCCCTCCCCATCAACCAGAAGACCTCGCTGGAGGCCCAGACCTGGATCTTCCTGACCCAGATGGCCGAGGAGATCCGCTCCGGCAGCCAGCACGACGTGGTGGTCTGCGATCGCAGCGTGCTGGACAACTACGCCTACATGGTGCTGGCCTTCGGCCGCCAGCTGCCCATCGAGCGGTTCATGCACCACTGGATGAAGAGCTACGACCTGTTGTTCAAGGTGCCCTTCTCCGGGCACTTGGCGGCGGACGGCGTACGGGACACCGACACCTTCTTCGCCGAGGCCATCGACAAGCTCGTGGACAAGCTCCTGGAGGAGCGGTCCATCCCCTGCGAGGGTCTGGAACCCGGGAACCGCCCGGGCTGGATCCACCGGGTCAAGGAGGTGGTCCTGAGCCACCCCAAGGGGCAGCAGCGGCTGCTCTGAACCCAACTTGTGACCCAGGTCCCGCACTCCCCGCTGGAGGGACCCTGACTCCGGGTAGATGATCAAGAGGTCGGGAGGTCCGTTATGGCCGAGACCAGCATTCTGTCCGTGCGCGGCGGCAGTTTCATGTTCCACCCCGCGGGCACCCTGCCCCAGTTCACGCCCGAGGAGAGCAGCGAGGAGGCCCGGGCCATCGCGGAGGCCGCCCGCGACTTCATGAACGGCGAGATCCTGCCCCGGGACGAGGAGATCGACCGCCTCGACCTGGAGCTCACCCGCGACCTGCTGGCCAAGGCCGGCGACCTGGGCATCCTGGGCATGGAGGTCCCCGAAGCCTATGGCGGCCTGGACCTGGACAAGAAGACCGCCCTGCTGGTGCTGGAGGAGATGGCCAAGCAGGCCAGCTTCTCCACCAGCTACACCGCGCACACCAGCATCGGCACCATGCCCATCGTCTACTTCGGGAGCCC
>DASXUH010000107.1:0-12501 GCA_036504935.1 Geothrix sp.
GGCGCGGACCTGCTCCTCGATGGCCATGGCCTGGGCGATGCCCACGCGGGCGGCCTGCTCGGCCTGGGCTTCGGCCATGACCTTGATGCGCTTGGCTTCGCCTTCGCCCATGAGGCGCACCTTCTCCGCCTCGGCGCCGGCCAGGGTCTGGATCTGCGCCGCCTGCTGCTGGGCCTTGGCGTATTCGGCCTTGCCCTGGTTGCTCTGCACCTCGATGCCGATGGCGGACTCCGTGAGCAGGGTCTGCTGCTTGGCGCGGGCCTCGGCCTCGCGCAGCTCCCGTTCCTTCACCGCGGCGCTCTGCTGGCGGCCGTAGGTCTCCACCTGCTCGTCGGCGATCTGGCGGCTGCGGAGCTGGACAAGGATCTGCTCGATCTGTCCGCCAGGCGCGCCGCTGGTGGGCGTGCCGATGAGCACTTCCTGCAATTCGAGGTTGTACTGGGCGAACTTCTCCTTCATCTGCGTGCCGCTCTGCTCCTGGATGGCGCTGCGGTCCTGGATGAGCTGGATGAGGGTGCGCGTCTGGCCGATGTTCTTGAAGTAGGCGCTGACCATGGGGTCAAGGGTCTGCTCGACGAGCTTCTTGATGTCGCCGAAGCGCTGGATGACCAGGGGCGCCTTGCGGTAGTCGATGTGCACCACCACGGAGAGCGGGAGGCTGGGCTCGAAGGCGTCCTTGGTGATGAGGCTCACCTCGGTCAGGTTCTCGTCGAACTTGTGGCTGCCCACCTCGCCCTTGGTCCACTTGAGGATGAAGTTGGTGGTCGGCACCATGAGCACCTTGCCGGCGTAGGTGTTGAAGGCGTACTTGCCGGGCAGCAGCGGCTCGCTCCACACGCCGCGCTGGCCCATGGTGACCAGCTCGCCGTGGCGGTAGTCCTGGCCGCTGATGTCCGCGCCCTTGGCGCCGGTGTAGCTCACCACCACGCCCACGGTGCCCACGTCCACGACCGTCTTGGGGATCAGTTCCACCGTCGCGAAGAGACGGTTGATGTAGTAGGTGCCTTCCACCAGCACCTGGTACTGGCGGCCGCGCTGGCCGCCCGCCACCAGGAACTTGTCCGCGCCCTGGAAGTTGTTGTGGTACGTCGAAGCCTGGTGCGGATCCTCGCCCACGGTGGACGCGATGATCTCGCCACTGGCCAGGGAGGGGCCGTCATGCACGGTCACGATACCCACGGCGTCATCCGTGCCCTTGATGATCACAGGGCGCCAGCCGCCGCGCTCGGTGATGATGGCGCTCATCTTCTGGAAGGTCTCCACCTCGCTCTTGTCCAACGGCAGGTAGTAGACCTGATCTTCGGTGAGCACCACGAACTGGACGAGATTGATGGCGTACATGCCCTCGCGCAGGATCTGCCGCTGGGGGCCCTTTTCCCCACCGCCCTGGATGAAGGCCACCACATCCTGGAAGTCGGCGCCGTGGGCATTGCTGGCCAGGGCCTGGGAGGGCGGCAGATCCTTGCCGTCCCGGGCGAACACGTAGCCGACCTTGCCCTGGGGGATGGTGACCATGGGCATCTTGTGGATGCGGTACTGGAAGGGTGTGAGCAGGTGCCAGCCGCCGCGCAGCAGGTTGGGTTGGAAGCCCGCCTCGCCGCCGAGGGCGATGAGGCCGGTCTTGACAGACCCTTTGCCGCTGATGAGCTTTTCCACGATGCCCACGCGGTTGTTGGGAATGTAGCGGATCCACTTGCCGAGGAGGGTCAGCGCGAAGGCGATGACGAGAAGGCCGAGCAGACTCAAGCCGGGGTTGGCGGATAGCCAGGTGAGGTCCATGAGGACTCCAGGGGAGGGATTTCTGCGAGTGTACCGGCCCGGCGCGCCCTCCCGCCCGGGTTCCGGGGGTTTTCCGCGGGTCCGCGCCCCAGCTCCGGGGGGAGCGGGTGGCCAAGATCCTGCGCGGAAAGAACCATACGAAGGCACGAATCATAGGCTTGTCCGTTGACGGCGCCGTGACGGACGTCACCATTCTGGGCATGCCCGTACCCTCCGGAGCGCCTCGAAGCCATGGCCGCCGGTTTTCCGGGGCCGTGGCGGCGGCGCTTCTGATGGGGTTCCCGCTCGCCGCCCAGGCCCCGCCCAGCTGGGAGGAACTGGAGGTCCGGCAGGCGCGGATCGCCGCTGTCGACCTCCGCCTCGGCGATGTCTTCGACCTCAGCCAGCCCCAGGAGAACCACTGGATCGGACGGATGGCGAACGCCCTGCACATCCAGACCCGGGAGCAAGTGGTGCGGCGGGAGCTGCTCTTCGGACCCGGCGACGTGGTGAATGCCCGCCTCATCCACGAGTCCGAGCGGAACCTGCGGGCCTTCAGGTTCCTCAAGGACGCCTGGATCGAACCCCGGACCGACGGCTCCGGGGCGGTCCGCGCAGTGGTGCACACCCAGGATGCCTGGACACTGAAGGGCAGCGTGGGGTTCACCCAGGTGGGCGGGCAGCGGGACTTCGGGTTCTCCCTGCATGAGGGCAATCTCCTCGGATTCGGCAAGGACCTGAGCCTGGCCCACGAGCGGACCCCCGAACGGTCCATCGACACCGTGCGCTACCTGGACCGGCAGCTCCTGGGCAGCGCCTGGATTCTGGAGTCCCGCTACCAGTCGCTCTCGGACGGGAAGACCCGCTTCCTCGAAGTCGCGAAACCCTACCGTGGGCTCGATACACCCTGGTCCATGACGTTCCGGGCCTCGGCCTCGGACGCCACCCAGTCCGTCTACAACCTGGAGCGGGTCGCCTATGCCTTCCCCTCCCGGCAGGCGGGCGCCCTCGTGGAAGGGTCCATGGCCATGGATCCGGTGGACGGGCGGGTGGTGCGCCTGGGTGGAGGCCTGGACCTGAGGCAGTCCCGGTATGGCCCGGTCAGGACCCTGGATCCAGCGGGCCTTCCGGTTCCCCGCCTGCGGGACCGCCTGTTGTGGGGCGCCCATGCCTCGTGGAACCTCTTCGAAGAGCGGTTCCGCACTTTCCGCGACCTCGCGGGCATGACCCATTCCGAGGACTTCAACCTCGGCTGGGAGGCGACCGTCAACTTGGGCTCCCACCTCAAGCGCCTGGGAAGCGACGTCGACTCGCCCTTCCTCCTGGTCCACGCATCCAAGGGCTGGACGTCCGGGGCCAGCTCGCTCCTCCTGTTCCGGGGCCGGGCCGAGGGCCGCCACGAGTCCGGTGGATGGCAGGACGCCTTCCTCAACCTCAGTCTGACCGCCTACCACCAGGGCTTCCACGCGCAGACGCAGGCCGCCTACATGCGGGTGGACGCGGTCCTCCGGCCCGAACCCGAGAACCACCTCTATCTCGGCGGATTCGAGGGGCTGAGGGGCTACGGGAACCATCTTCTGCTGGGCGACCGCCGCTGGCTGGCCTCGCTGGAGGAACGGATCAACACCTCCTACGACTGGCTCGGCATCCTGCGGCTCGGCTTCGTGGTGTACGCGGACGCCGGGGGGATCCGGCGGGCGGACACCGGGGCGTGGAGCCGGACCTACGTGGACGTGGGCGGCGGCCTGCGCTTCGGCAACCTGAAGAGCGCCACGGGGCGGGTGTTCCTGCTGACCGTGGCCTACCCGCTGGTGCGGGATCCCGGCACAGAGCACCACCAGTTCATCATCACGGACGTCGTGACGTTCTGAGCGAAGCTCCGCCCAGGGTAGCCTTGGGGAATGGACGGATGGCTCGAGGGACTGCGCGACCGCAAGGGGCTCCTGGCGGGGGTGGCCGTGGCCGCCCTCTTGGGGCTCTGGTGGTGGGAGGGCCGGCCTGTGTCTCAGCCCGCGGGCATCCTTGCACCCGGGGAGCCCGTCCAGGCAACCGCGGATCCTCAGGAACCCTGGAGCTTCCGGGAGCACCGGATCACTCCGTTGGCGCGCTTCGAAATTCGCGCCCGGGTGCTGAACGTGGAGCGCTACCGCTTCGACCGGGCGGCCGAACTGTCACCCGTGGACCTGGCCCTAGGCTGGGGGCCCATGTCCGATTCGCGGATCCTCGAAGCCTTCACCATCGAGCAGCGGGATCGCTGGTATTTCTGGCGGGCCGCCCACATGCCCATCCCAGAGGCTGAGGTCATCGGCCACAGCGCCAACATGCACATGATCCCCGCGAACGAAGGCATCGCCCGGCGCCTGAAGGCGGCCCGTGTGGGGCAGGTGGTCGACCTGAAAGGCCAGCTGGTCCGGGTGGATGGGAAGGATGGCTGGCACTGGGTCAGCAGCCTGAGCCGCACGGATACCGGGGATGGCTCCTGCGAGGTGATCTGGGTGGAGTCGGCCCGGGTCGCAGACCGGCCACCCGATATGTGACCGTAGGATCGGCAAAATAGAATCCCTCCGCTGCTAGACTCAGCGCTGCAAGGCCTTCCAAGCCCCGCGGAGCCCCATGTTTGACATCGAAGCCTCCCTCGACAGCCGACTGCTGGCCGTGCCCCGGAACCGGCCTACGGTGATGTTCCCCGAGGCCCTGGATCCGCGCACCCTCGAAGCCGCCTGCTTCCTGGGCCGCTTTATCCGGCCGGTCTTCCTGGCGCCAGAGGCCGAGGTGCGGGCCGTGGCCGCGCGGACCCTGGCCCATCTGGGCGCGGACCGGGTGGCCTACACCCTCTCGGAAAGCGCCTTCGTCGATCCCGTTTCCCGGCCCGACCTGGTGGAAGCCTTTGCCGCGGCCTGCGTGGCCTTCGGGCAGGCCCATGGCAAGCCCCTGGGGATGGACGAGGCCCGGGCGCTGGTCTCCGAGCCGGGCCGCTTCGGCATCTGGGCGGTGAAGCTGGGGCACGCCGACATGGTGGTGGGCGGCGCCATCCACGAGCCCAAGGCCTTCTTCCGCCCCATGGTGGACATCCTGGCCCAGCGGAGCGTCACCTGCGAGGCCGGCGTCTTCGTGCTGCCGGACGAACACCCCGAGGAGGTCTACCCCCACAACATCGTGGTCTTCGGGGATGTGGGCGTGAACGCGAGCATGACCCCGCGCACGCTGGCGGAGGTGGCTGTGGGCACCTGCGCCGTGGCCCGGGACCTCATCCCGGAGGACGTGCTGCCGGAGATCCGCTGCGCCATGGTGTCCTACTCGAACCGCGGCAGCGACGAGGGGCCCTCGCCGGAGCTGGTGCGCCAGGCGGCAGACCTGGTGCCGGACATACTCGCGGAGCGCATCGCCCACAGTCCCCGGTACGCCAGCATCCAGATCCGGGGCGAGGTGAAGGTCAGCGTGGCGCTGTCGCGCCGTTCCGCAGGCCTCTACCATGCGGACGGCCTGCCCTGGGAAGGCGTCCCCAATGTGATCGTGTGCCCCAACCTGGACATGGGGAACCTGCTCTACCACCTCTACGCCACCCGGTTCCCCGAGGCCAAGAAGTTCCCCGTGATGTTCGGCCTCTGGTTCCAGGGTGTGGACCTGCCCATGGACTGCACGCCCGAGGACATCCGGCTGGCCATGAAGGCCTCGCTGATGCGCCTCCATGCCTATGGTGAATGGAAGCGCACGCCCAAGGACACGTTCTTCCGGCGCCACCGCGTGCTGGTGCTGAACCCCGGCTCGACCTCCACCAAGACTTCGATCTTCGAGGGCGACGAGGAGCGGTTCACCGAGGAGCTCCAGCATCCCGCAGAGGAGCTGCAAGCCTTCGAGGGCAGGCCCATCACCGAGCAGTTCGGTTTCCGCAAGGAGGCCGTGCTGCGGTTCCTGGCCGGCAAGGGCCTTGCGCTGGCCGACCTCGATGCCGTGGCCGGACGCGGTGGCCTGCTGCGGCCCATCCCCCACGGCACGTGGAAGGTGGGGGCAGCCATGCTGGCGGACCTGAAGGCCGGCCAGCGCGGCGAGCACGCCTCGAACCTGGGCGCGCTCATCGCCTCAGAGCTGGTGGCGGGGAGCGGCACGCCCGCCTACATCGTGGATCCCGTGGTGGTGGACGAGGCCGATCCCAAGGTGCGGATCTCGGGCCTGAAGGAGCTGCCCCGCCGCGTCATCAGCCACGCCCTCAACCAGATCGCTACGGCCCGCCGCTACGCCGAGGAACACGAGACCTTCTACGAGCGCGTCAACGTCATCGTGGCCCACATGGGTGGCGGCATCACCGTGGGCGCCCACCGCAAGGGCCGCTACATCGACGTGAACAACGGCCTGGACGGGGAAGGGCCCTTCTCCCCCCAGCGCACCGGCACCCTGCCGGCGGGCCAGCTCATCGACCTCTGCTTCTCCGGCAAGTACACCAAGGCCGAGCTGAAGCTCAAGAACAAGGGGCGCGGCGGGATCATCGACCTGCTGGGCACCTCGGACATGCGCGAGGTGGAACGCCGCGTGGAGGCCGGGGATCCCGAGGCCAGCCTGGTCTATGACGCCATGATCTACCAGATCGCCAAGGCCATCACGGCCCTGATCCCGGCCTTCGACGGCGCCCCCATCGATGCCATCCTCCTCACGGGCGGCATGGCCCGGTCGCCGAAGCTGGTGGCGGAACTGACCCGCCTCACCGCGGCCATGGGATGCTCCGTGAAGGTCTACCCCGGCGAGAACGAGATGGCCGCCCTCGCCAAGGGCGCTCTGCGTGTCCTTTCCGGCCGTGAGACCGCCAAGGATTACCCACCGGCCTGAGAAAAAAATATCTATCAAGCACGCCAAGGGCATTCCTTTTTCCTCAGCGCGCTCCGCGGCTTCTGGGATCGGCGCCTGACCTCCCGGGCGACAAGGCCGTCCATGCGGAGAACGGGGCCTGGCCTGGCGCGCGGAATGAGTGGTCCAAGGGGCGGGTGCACCTAGAATGGGCAGGTCCATGTCCATGAACTGACCTTCCGGAGGCCCCTTGAGCCAGCGCCGACGTCTTGTCCCGATCGCCCTCGTCCTCATGGCCAGCCTCGGCATGGCCAGCTGGGGGCCCTCCCTCCAGGCCGCGGCGCCCAAGGCCGCCCCGGATCCCGAAGGTGTGCTCCGGCAGGCCCGCGCGGCCTACTACGACCTGTCGGGGAAGGGCTTCAAGCGGTACCGCTTCTTCGCCACACCGGACTGGTCCGCCCTGCTGGCGGAGCAGGCCAAGAGCAACCCGGCCGCGTTCGACGCGGCCATGAAGCTCTTTACGAAGATCCGGTTCGAGGTGCTGGTGGGCGCCCAGGGCGATGCGCAGGTCTCCCACAATGTCGTGGATACACCCAACGAGGCCTCGACGGCGGGGCTGAACCAGGTCTATGGCGGCATGGAGCAGATCCTCACGGGGTTCTTCCAGACCTGGACCCCGTTCATGCTCCAGACCCCTTTCCCCCCCGCCGGCAGCGCCTTCAAGCTTGAGGACACCGGCACCCACTACCGGGTGGGCTGGGATGAGGCCGGGGATATCCGGGTCGAGCTGCTGATGGAAAGGACCTTCGCCATCACCGATATGAAGGTCACCAGCCCAGCCTTTGATTCCACCATCCGGCCGGTCTTCGAGAAGCAGCCCGGCGGGTTCGTGCTCCTCAGCTACGAAGCCGAGTACCGGGCCAAGGCGGGAGCTCCCCCCATGCGCCTGAAGGTCCTGATCAAGAACCAGCCCATCCAGGGCCTGCCGCTGCCCGCCGCGCTGGATCTCAGCGTCTGGACCGGCGGGAGCAAGCAGCAGATCCTCATGGCCTTCTCGGAGATGGCCCTCGAGAAGAAGTAGGGGGCCCTCAGGCCAGCAAGGCCGCCAACGCGATGGAACTGAGCTTGGTCTTGGTGCTGTCGCCGCGGCTGCTGAGGATGCAGGGGACCCGGGCGCCGGCCACGACGGCCGCGATCTCGGCGCCGCCCAGCTTGGTACCGGCCTTGTAGAAGGTGTTGCCCGCTTCGAGGTTGGGGAAGAGCAGGCAGTCGGCGTCCCCGGCCACGGGGCCGCCCATGCCCTTGATGCGAGCGGATTCGGGATCGATGGCGCCATCCAGGGCCATGGGGCCGTCCACCAGGGCGCCCTTGATCTGCCCGCGGTCCGCCATCTTGGAGAGCATGGCCGCTTCGGCGCTGGCGCGCAGCTTGGGCTGCACCTGTTCGGAGGCCGCCAGCACGGCCACCTTGGGCGTCTCGATGCCCAGGGCCTGGGCGGTCTTCACCAGGTAGCTGAGGATGGCCAGCTTCTCCTTGAACTCCGGCTCCGGGATCACCGCCACATCGCCGGCGATGAGCAGCTTGGGGTGGCCGGGGTGTTCCATGACGGTGACGTGGCTGAGGATGGCGCCGGGATCCAGCAGGCCCTGGTCCTTGTTCAGGATGGCCTTCATGTATTTCTCGGTGCTCAGCAAGCCCTTCATGAGCAGGTCTGCCTCGCCGAAGCGGACCATGGCCACGGCCTTGGCCGCGGCTTCCGTGTCCGTGGGCGAGTGGACCATGCGGAAGCGCTCCTTGGGCAGGCCGTGCTCTTGGCAGACCCTCACCATCTCGGATTCGTCGCCCACAAGGATGGCCTCCACCAGGCCGGCCTCCACGGCGGCATGCACCGCTTCCAGCGTGTGGGCGTCGTTGGCCCAGGCCACCACCAGCCGCTTGCGGGGCCGATCCTTCACGGCATGGAGCAGGGCGTCGAGGGTGTTGATCCGCATGGAAGATCCTGACAAATGACGCCGGGCCTCCGGCTGGTCCGCAGGGAAGGTAGCATGTCCCCATGGCCGTCTCAGTGAGCTACCGCACATACCTCCTGGAGCAGATGGGGCAGATCCGCCCCGTGACCTCCCGCCCCATGTTCGGCGGTCTCTGCTTCTTCACCGAGGGGCGGGCCTTTGCCCTGGCTGCCGACGACACGCTCTATTTCAAGGTGGACGACAGCAACCGCCCGGATTTCATCGCGGCGGGCATGGGCCCCTTCCTGCCCTTCGGCGATCCCGGGAAGCCCATGGGCTACTACCAGCTGCCCGAAGAGGTGCTGGAAGATCCGGATCTGCTGGCGGAGTGGATGGCCAAAGCCATCGCCGTGGCGGCCCGGGCGAAGGCCAAGGCCAAGCCGAAACCTATGCCAACCACCAAGCGGAGCTAGCCGGCCATGCCAACCTTCACCATCCGCACCGCCACCCTGGAGGACGCCGCGACCCTCGCGGACCTGGGCGCCCGCACCTTCCGGGAGACCTTCGAGGCAATCAGCGCCGCCCAGGACATGGACGCATTCCTGACGCAGGCCTATGGCGAAGGGATCCAGCGGGCCGAGCTGGCGGATCCTTCCCGGCCCGCCCGGATCCTGGAGATCGAGGGGGTGCCTTCGGGCTTCCTCCAGCTGCGTCTGGGCCACCGGGAGCCCGGCGTCCCCGGCCTGCGTCCCGTCGAGTTGCAGCGCATCTACCTGCTGCGCGCGGCCCAGGGCAGCGGGGGTGGCGCGGCCCTCATGACGGAAGCCGTGGACATGGCGGTGGCCTGGGGCGCGGACACCCTCTGGCTGGGCGTGTGGGAGAACAACCACAAGGCCCTGGCCTTCTATGCCCGCCAGGGGTTCCGCGAGGTGGGCGAGCACATCTTCCAGATCGGCCAGCAGATCGACCGCGACCTGATCCTGGCGAGGGACCTGCCGTGAATCTGGTGCTGCTGCTGCCGGAGGATCTGGTGGCTGGGGATCGCGCCCGCCTCACCGGGCGGCGGCTGGCCCACGTGCGCGAGGTGCACCGCGCCAGCCTGGGCGACGACCTGACCGTGGGCCTGCTGGATGGGAACATGGGAAAAGGCCGGGTGCTCCGTCTGGACGACGAGGCACTCGAACTGGCGCTGACGCTGGATCAGGCACCGCCGCCCAAGCTGCCGCTGACCTTGCTGATCGCCCTGCCGCGGCCCAAGGTGCTGAACCGGGTGGTGGCCGCTGCCGCCAGCCTGGGGGCCGCCCGCCTCGTGCTGCTGAACGCCTGGAAGGTGGAAAAGGCCTACTGGGCCAGCCCCCGCCTGAAGCCCGGGAACCTCCGCGAGCAGCTGATCCTCGGGCTTGAACAGGCCAAGGACACGGTGCTGCCGGAGCTGCGCCTGGCGCGGCTCTTCCGCCCCTTCGTGGAAGACGAGCTGCCGGGCCTGCTGGCGGGCGGCACGGGCCTCATGGCCCATCCCGGGACCGGTGCTATGGCCCCGAATGTTCTGGCGGCCCCCGTCACCCTCGCCATCGGCCCCGAGGGCGGCTGGGTCGAGGCCGAGGTGCAGAGCCTCCTGAAAGCCGGCCTGAAGCCACTCGATCTGGGCCCCCGCATCCTCCGCACCGAGACCGCCCTGGCGGCCCTGGTGGGGAAGCTGTTCTGACGATTTGCTTCACCCAGGGCCCAAAAGACATCCACGAAGGACACGAAGCAAAAGCTAAGGCCACGAAGGCAATCGTCAGCGACTCGGCACAGGGCATCCGGGCCTGCGGCCCCAGGTCACGCAAAGCGTGACCTGCTTTGCGGGCGGCGGCACCGGGCAGTCTTCTGGGCTGCCATGGCCGCCGCTCGCAAAGGGGTGCCCCGGTGTGGGTCGTGATCCATTGGTGCCCTTCGTCAGCCCACAGGCGTCTTCGTGTTCTTCGTGGAGAGCGGTTCTTGCTTCAGCGAGGACTCACCCCAGGAACAGCCGGTACGCCGGGTTGTCGCCTTCGTCCACGAAGCGGTAGCCCAGGCCGTCGAGGTAGGCCTGGAAAGCGGCCTGGTCTTCGGGCGGGACCTGGATGCCGGCCAGGACGCGGCCGTAGTCCGCGCCGTGGTTGCGGTAGTGGAAGAGGGAGATGTTCCAGCCGCGGCTCATGCGCTCCAGGAACCGGAGCAGGGCCCCCGGGCGCTCGGGGAATTCGAAGCGGTAGAGCCGCTCATGGGTCGCCGCGGGGGCCCGGCCGCCCACCAGGTGGCGCACGTGGAGCTTGGCCATCTCGTTCTCGCTCAGATCCTGGGCTTCGAGCCCCTCGGCCCGCAGGCGTGCCAGCAGGGGCTCGAGTTCGGTGCGGTCGGCCATCTGGAGGCCCACGAAGATGTGCGCGCGGTCGGGGTCCGCCAGGCGGTAGTTGAACTCGGTGATGGAGCGGGCCCCGATGAGTTCGCAGAAGGCCTTGAAGCTCCCGGGCCGCTCGGGGATGGTGACGGCGAGGATGGCTTCCCGCTTCTCGCCCAGCTCGGCCTGCTCCGCCACGAAGCGCAGGTTGTCGAAATTGGCGTTGGCCCCAGAGAGGATGGCCACCAGGTTGCCCGTCCCGGCATCGACGCCTTCACGGGCCGCCCAGGCCTTGAGCCCCGCCAGCGCCAGAGCGCCCGCGGGTTCCAGGATGGAGCGGGTCTCTTCGAACACATCCTTGATGGCGGCGCAGATCTCGTCCGTGTTCACCAGCACCATCTCGTCCACATGCTGCCGGCAGAGCTCGAAGGGCAGGGCGCCCACCTGGCTGACGGCCACGCCATCCGCGAACAGGCCCACCCGATCGAGCTTCACGCGGTGGCCCGCCGCCAGGGACCGGCTCATGGCGTCCGCGTCCACGGGCTCCACGCCGATGATCCGGATGCCGGGCTGGAGCCGCTTGAGGTAGGCGGCGATGCCCGCGATGAGGCCGCCGCCGCCCACCGGCACGAAGACGGCCCGCATGCCCCGGGGCATCTGCCGCAGCAACTCCAGGCCGATGGTGCCCTGGCCGGCGATGACATCGAGGTCGTCGTACGGGTGGATGTAGGTCCCGCCGGCCGTGGCCAGGAGGCCCTGGGAGTGGGCGAAGGCCTCATCGAAGGAGTCCCCGTGGAGAACGACCTGGGCCCCCAGGGCGCGCACCGCGTCCACCTTGATGCGGGGCGTGGTCACGGGCATGACGATCACCGCGCGGAGGCCCAGCTTGCGCGCGGCCAGGGCCACACCCTGCGCATGGTTGCCCGCGGAGGCGGCGATGACGCCCCGCTCCCGCTCCGCGGGGTCGAGCTGGGCGATCTTGTTGTAGGCGCCCCGCAACTTGAACGAGAAGACCGGCTGGAGGTCCTCGCGCTTCAGCCACACGGGGCAGCCCACCCGGCCGGACAGGCGCGGCGCCGCCTCCAGGGGCGATTCGATGGCCACGTCGTAGACCAGGGCGGTGAGGATGCGCTCAAGGAGATCCTGCGGAGGCTGGACCGGGGTTGGGCTCATGGGGGCTCCATAAAGAAGAACCCCCCGACCTTGCGGTGCGGGGGGCTTGGAATCGGTGGAATGGATCCGGCCTACGCCCCCTTGCGCGACGGAATCATCGCGATGGCGGCGGGAATGCTGGGGAAAACGGAACGGGACATGGAAAACCTGTTGGAACCCCAACCTAGCACCAGGTTTCAGGTGTCACAAGGCGTTTCGGGGTGCGGGTCAGGATTGGGTCGCGGATTCATCGTTTAACGATGTATAGTGGCTGACCCCTCACCGGAGTCTTTGATGCCGCGCTTCCGTGCTTCCGCTGTATTCCTAGTGGCCTGTGCCCTCGTGGCCCAGGAGCGCGCTCCCCGTTTCGTGAGCTCGCCGGACGTGCGCGGCGACCGCGTGGTCTTCACCTGGGAGGATGATCTCTGGCTCGGCTCCCTCAAGGGGGGCGCGGCCCGGCGGCTGACGACCCATCCCGGCCTGGAGACCGCGGCCCGCTTC
>DASXUH010000108.1:0-2958 GCA_036504935.1 Geothrix sp.
GCGGCGAAGGCGGTGGTGCACGCCCATCCCCCCACGGCCATCGCCTGGTCCCTGGCGCGCCCCGAACTGGAAGAACTGCCTTCGGACGGCCTGCCGGAAGTGATCCTCGCCGCGGGCCGCATCCCCATCGTCCCCATGGCCATCCCCGGCACCGAGGCCATGGGCACAAACCTCCTGCCCTTCCTGCCCGCTCACCGCCTGATGATCCTGGCCCGCCACGGCGGCCTCTGCTGGGGCGAGCACCTGGACGAGGCCGTGGGCGGCCTGGAGCGCCTGGAACAGGTGGCCGTCATCCTGTGGAAGGCCGAGACCCTGGGCGGAGCGAAGCCATTGTCCACAGATGAACTCCTGGAATTGCGCGCGCTGCGGGCGATGATCGGCCCGAAAATCATTTGAATTGAAACCGCAGATGGCGCAGATGACGCAGATTGAATGGTCGAGATCACGCGTTTTCATCTGCGCAATCTGCGTCATCTGCGGTTAAAGAAAAAGGTCTTCCATGAACCCCTTCGATTCCCTGGGTCTGCGACACGACGGCCACACCCTCTGGGTGCTGGACCAGACACAGCTTCCGGACGAGGAGGTGTGGCTGGACGGCAGCGACCCTGGGGCCATGGTCGCCCTCATCAAGCGCCTTGCCGTGCGCGGGGCGCCGCTCATCGGTGTGGCGGCAGCCGCGAGCCTGGCCACCTTCGCTCAGCGCGGCGCCTCCGCGACCGAGTACGCCGCCGCCTGTGCGGCCCTGCGGGCGGCGCGCCCCACGGCCGTGAACCTCATGTGGGCCATGGATCGCATGAAGGCCACCAGCGATCCTTTGACCGAGGCGCAGGCCATCTTCGAGGAGGATGTGCGGCTCTGCGAAGGCATGGCCACGCACGGCGCCGCCCTCATCCAGGACGGCGAAGGCATCCTCACCCACTGCAACACGGGCGGCCTCGCCACCGCGGGCATCGGCACGGCCCTGGGCGTCATCCGTCGCGCCCATGAGCAGGGCAAGCGCATCCACGTCTATGCAGATGAGACGCGGCCCCTCTTGCAAGGCGGCCGCCTCACAACCTGGGAGTTGAAGAAGCTCGGCATCCCCTCGACGCTCATCGCCGACAGCATGGCCGCCCTGCTCATGCGCGACGGCAAGGTCCAGCGCGTGCTAGTGGGTTCCGACCGCGTGGCCGCCAACGGCGACTTCGCCAACAAGGTGGGCACCTACGGTGTGGCCGTGCAGGCGAAGTACCATGGCGTGCCCTTCCATCCAGTGGCCCCCTTCTCCACCGTGGACCTGGCCTGCCCGAACGGCACGGCCATCCCCATCGAGCTGCGCGATCCCGCCGAGGTGCGCGGCTACGGGGCCTGGCGCTGGGCCCCGGAAGGCATGCCCGCCTGGAACCCCAGCTTCGACGTCACCCCCGTGGACCTCGTCACCAGCCTCGTGCTGGATCGGGGGGTGTTCAGTTCCGAAGAACTGAAATCAGGCGTACTCAGCAGAGTCTGTGGAAAGGAATTCAAGAACTGATAACCGCAGGTCCCCACCGATAGAAACGCATAGGGACCCGCCCATCGGCGTCATCTGCGGTTTTATATTTCAGGTCACTGGCCCCGTCCGCTCCACGCCTGCAAGCCCACGCCGATGACAATGATGAACAGAGCCACCCAGCGCATGGGAGTCATGGCTTCGCCAAGGAAAGCCCGGGCCATGAGGGCATTGGCGATGAAGCCGAGGGCCAGGAAGGGGTAGGCGTAGTTCACCTGTACCATGGACAGCGCACCCAGCCACACGACCACGCTCACGGCATAGCAGGCGAGGCCCGCGATCACCCAGGGTTCGAGCATCAGGCAGAACAGGGGGCCCACCGAAAGCTGCATGCCCCCGGCGGCCTGGAGGCCCTTCTTCAGGCAGATCTGCGCCGCGGCATTGAGCAGCACGCCCAGCACGATGAGGGGGATAGCCTTCACATTGGGGCTCATGGGGCCTCCAGGACTGGGGTGGCGAGGTGGGCTTCGAGGGCGGTCCAGATGGTTTCGGCGGGCACCTGGGTCATGCAGGGATGGTCCGGCAGGGGGCAATGCCAGTGTTGGCACTCGAGGCAGGCAAGGCCTTCCTTGCGCAGCACCGTCACCTGCGGTCCCCGGGGCGCCGTGTGGCGGGGGATGGTGGGACCGAAGACCGTCACCACGGGCACACCGCAGGCCGCCGCCAGATGGGCCAGTCCCGAATCATTGGCGAGCACGGCGGCGGCGCCCGCCAGCCAGGCCGCGCTCTGGGACCAGGGGATTTGCGCCGTCAGGTTCAGCACCTCAGGCACCCGCTCCTGCAGGCGCCTGCCCCAGATCACATCGTCGCCGGGACCGCCCAGCACCACGATGCCGAACCCCCGGGCCAAGGCGCGCTGAGCCAGATCCACCAGCAGCTCGAGCCCGAGGCGCTTGGCGCCGGCGGCGGCGCCGATGGCGAAGGCCAGATAGGGGCCCCGGTCGAACCCGTTCGCCCGGCGGGCCGCCGCCACGGCCTCGACACTTTCCGGCCGGGGACGGAACGGCAGGAAGGACGGTGGCTCCAGCTCCGGATAGCCCAGCCGCACGATATCCCGGTACCGCTCCAGGGAGTGGTCGTCCCGACCCCAGTAGTTGAGGCTGGCCGTCAGCAAGAGCGAGGCACCCCCATCGCCGCAGCCCACGCGGCGGGGTACCCGGGCGGCGAAGGCGGCGGCGGGGGCGCGCAAGCTCTTGGCCAGGGCCAGGATGGAGGCAGGCCGGTGGGTCCGCAAGAGCCGGGCGCCTTCTAGCAGGCCCATCTTCTTCGCTGGATCGGCACAGGCCCCGACATAGCCCTGGGAGCCCTCGAAGAGCTCCACCGTGGCCGCCGGGCCCCAGGCCACCAGAGGCAGGCCACCGGCCAGGAGGGGCGCCGCTGCCTGGTGCATCAGGAGGGCGTCGCCCACGAAGCGGGGCATGCGGATCCAG
>DASXUH010000109.1:0-5598 GCA_036504935.1 Geothrix sp.
CATCCGGTGCTCCATCCGGACCACCTTGAGCTGCTCCATGGCCATTTCCCGAGCGGCCTTCAGCGACGAGGTCCGCGCCAGAGCGCCCACCATCACGTTGTCCACCACGGTGAGCTTGGCCAGGGGCCGCACCTTCTGCCAAGTCCGCACCATGCCCAGCATGCAGACCTTGTCGGGCTGGAGCCCGTTCATGCGCCGGCCGTCGAAGATGACCTCACCTTTGGACGGGGGGTAGTAACCGGTGATGCAGTTGAAGAGGGTGGTCTTGCCCGCCCCGTTGGGCCCGATGAGACCCATGATCGTGCCCTCCTCCACGGAGAAGGACACATCGGAATTGGCCGCCAGGCCGCCGAAGAACTTGCTGACGTTCTTGATCTCCAGGATGGCCATCAGACCGCCTCCCGGTTCCGGCGCGTGGCCATCTTCTTGACGAACCCCATGAGCCCTTCCGGCATGAAGAGGATCACCAGCACCACGAGGATGCCGTAGAGCAGGACATGCGCGTGGGCGAGGTTCTCCTTGAGAAAGAGTCCGATCCTCGAATCCGCGCTTACGAGGCCGATCTTCACCAGGCCTTCCGTGATCATGTTGCTGCGGAGTGCCTCGGACAGCGGCACCAGGATCAGGGACCCGAGCACCGGACCCCAGAGGGTGCCCATGCCACCGATGATGCAGATCAGCATGATCTGCACGGAGACATCCAGCCCCAGCACCGTGGGCGGATCCACGAATCCGACGTAGATCCCATAGAAACTCCCGGCCAGCGAGGTCAGCACCGCCGAGATCACCAGCCCGGTGTTCTTGTAGAGCACGATGTGGATGCCGAGGGAATGGGCCGCATCCTGGTCCTCGCGGATGGCCTGAAAGTAGTACCCCAGCTTGGAATGCACCACCCCCCAGGTGACGGCGATGGTGAGCAGGGCCAGGAACAGGCCGATGTAGTAGAAGGGCACCTTGGTGCTGAAATCAGTCACCAGCCGCTCGCCGATCTTGAAGGCGGGGATTTCGGTGGCGAGGATGCCCTCGGCGCCGTTGGTCAGCGTCGTGAGATTGATGGCGGAAAGCCGCATGATCTCAGCCACGGCGATGGAAGCCAGCACGAAGTAGGGGCCCCGCAGCCGGAAGCAGATGCTGCCGATCACGAGGGCCACCACGACCACCACCGCCACGCCCGCCCAGACGCCCACCCATGGGACAACCTGCTTGGCGTGCATGAGCATCATGGTGGTGTAGGCGCCCACGCCGAAGTAGGCGGCGTGGCCGACGGAATGCTGCCCAGCGTAGCCACCGAGGATGTTCCAGCTCTGGCCCTGGGACACGCTGAGAAACAGCAGGATCATCATGTGCAGCGCGTAGGGGCTCTCCACATACCGGGGGATGACCAGCAGGGCCGCCAGGATGAGGAGGCCGATCGAGGCCTTGAGGATGGTCTTCGTCATGGTCATCTCCTCAGGTCCGCGACTTGCCCATCAGGCCCGAGGGCTTGAAGAGGAGCACGAGCAGGAAGAGCACGAAGACCACGACATCCTTCCAGCCGGAGGAGATGTAGACCGCGCTCATGGATTCGGTGACGCCGATGAGGATCCCGCCCAGGGTCGCGCCCACCACGCTGCCCATGCCGCCGAGCACCGTGATGACGAAAGCCTTCAGGGTGAAGGTGCCGCCGACCTGCGGGAAGATGTAGTAGGTCGGAGAGATCAACGCGCCAGCAGTTCCCGCCAGGGCGGCGCCGAGGCCGAAGGCGATGACGGACATGCGACTGACGTTGATGCCCATCAGCTGGGCTGCATCGCGGTCCTGCGCCGTGGCCCGGATGGCCTGGCCCGTGTCGGTCTTCAACAGGAACCAGCCCAGGGCCCCGGTGATGACGGCTGTGATCAGGAATGAGATCAGCAGGGGCGTGGAAATCGAAACCCCGCCGCCCACCTGGATGGTGGAGGAGGAATACGAGGTGGTGAGGATCTTGTAATCCGAGGTGAAGATCAACATCACCGTATTGCTCATAATGAGGCCCAGCCCGATGGTCAGCAGGATCTGGTTCTGGGCGACGGCGTTGAGCACGCGGTTGATGAAGACCTTCTGGAGGAAGCCTCCGAAGAAGAACATCAGCGGGAAACTGATGAGCACAGAGACGAAGGGGTCCACGCCCAGCAGCGTGAACAGCAGGTAGGTGAGATACATCCCGACCATCATGATGTCGCCGTGGGCGAAGTTGACGACCCGCATGACGCCGAAGATGAGCGTGAGCCCGATGCCGATGAGCGCGTAGACGCCACCGATCAGGACGCCGCTGATAAGAGATTGAAGGAATACAGCCATGGGCGCGTGGGACTCCTGGAGGGTGTGGAAAGAGGGGACGCCATGAGGTGCCCCCGCTCGGGATCAGATCACTTCCACTTGGGGAAGTGATCTACCGCTTTCTTGGTGGCGAACTTGGCGCCCAAGGCCAAGAGGCGCTTTCGCATGGCAGCTCCGGTGCAAAGTGTGAATGTGGGTGGAAGGTATCGAGGATTCTACACCCGCCGCGAGCCAAAAAAACCACGGAACCCGTGGGTTGTGACCCATGAGTTCCGTGGCTGTGGTGCCGAGAAAGCTCGGCTAGGTAGAACGTGCTCGGATCAGAATCCAACCATCAAAGAGGCGACGAGGGAATCGCCACCCTGCTCGCCGGTCTGGCTGGCGCGCGGGGCCAGGAAGTTCTTGCTGCGATGGACGTAGTCCAGCTTCAGCTTGCCCGCGCCGTACTTCGCGGGGTTGAAGAGGAGGTTGTAGCCCACGGTGATCTCGGTGTACTTCGGGTTGAGATCGTTGCCGGTGGGCAGGCCGGTGGCCACGTTGGTGGTGTAGGGGTTGGTCGCCGTGTACCAGTCGTCGCCGGTGTTGTAGTTCAGCACGTCGTAGCGGGCCGTGAACCAGTGGCGGCCCATCTTGTAGGCGCCGTCGATGGCGTAGCCCAGGAACTTCTGGTCGAGGTGCTCGCGCAGCGGGCCGGCGGCAGCAGCGAAGAGGGTGGGGTAGCGGCGTCCCAGCAGGCCCGTGGCGGCTTCGGCGCTGACATGCCAAGTGGCCGTGTCAAAGGCGTAGTAGGCGCCCATGAGGGTGGTCTTGTCCTTGTTGTCCTTGATCTGGGCGGCGGAGGGAGCGCCCACGGTCCAGGTGGCGGGGATCGTCGCCGCCACGGAGCTGGAGTCCTTCAGGTTGGTCACGCCTTCGCGGTAGTAGGCGCCGAACTTGTGCTCGGGGCCGTAGGCGAACTCGAGGCGGGTGGTCCAGTCCTTCTGGGCATTGGCGTCGTTATTCTTGCCGGCGCTGCCGTCATCGGTGGTGCCGTTGGAGACGGCGAGGTTGAACTTGCCGCTGAAGCCCTTGGGATCGCCGAAGGCGTAGATGCCCCAGACACCGCGGTCGCGCTTGTCGCCGAACACGCGGTTGATCTGGTTCCGCTCGAAGAACAGGATGTTCGTGGCCGCGACCATGGTGGCTTCGTACGTGGTCGGCATCTTGAACTGGCCGGCCTTGACGGTGAACCCGCTGCCGACGTTCCAAGTGATGACCGCATCGTGCAGCACGTTGTTGGGGACGGCGGCGGTGTTGGCGTTGTTCGGGTCGAACATCAGGTTCCAGCTGACGTCGTCGGTGATCTTCCCGTTCAGGTAGATCTCGGCGCGCTTGACGGCGAAGGTGTTCTCCTGGAAGCGGGAATCGAGACCGTAGTACTTGGAGGCGCCGGCCGTGGCGGTCGTGTTGTTGCGCAGGTTGCTGTCCAGCATCTGGGTCTGCCAGAACTCGATGAGGACGCCGGTGAACTTCACGTCCTGGGCCTGGGCCTGGGTGACCCCGGCGGCGAGAAGGGCAGCGATGCCGGCAAGACGGGTGATCTTCATGGGTGGGCTCCTAATTTAGGGGAGGGTTGGAAGGTATTGAGGGCTGGAGGGGTTGAGTGCTGTATTCAGGTCAGACCACCTGATGTCTGGGACATCTGTCGCCCGAAATCAATGAATGGATCAAACGGATTCAAGCTAAACGGGGGGACCACCCTGCGTCTATCAAAAATGAACTGAAAGTTCCGAGGGTTGTGATTACGGGCACAAAGATGTATCTACACCCCCGAAGCGAGCACCCGGCAAAAAACATCGGGATGGCACCGGCCTGGCGATCCTGGGGCGGAGAACCGTGGCCACGCTGGTCAAATAAAGACCTTTATCGATGCGGATCCCCCATGGGCATCGAGCTCAGGACGCTTTGCCAGGAATTCACGCCTCCGGCACAAGACCGGACCGGGGTCAGCACGCGCAAGTTACAGGGAACCGGGAACCTTTCCCCCATCGGCCCATCGGCCCCTAGGAGACCCCCATGAAGCGCGCCCGCAACCTCGGCCTGGCCGCCCTCACCTTCGCCGCTCTGCCTGCCTCCGCCCAGACGGTGAAGATCGGCGGCGACATCCAGCTCTGGTACACCCAGATGCTGGACAGCAACCTCCGGTACAACAGCGCCGCACCCGGTGGGTACTACAACCTCCGCAGCGAGTTCAAGGAGAACACCTTCGCAGTCCGCCGCTCCGAGATCAAGCTCTTCGGCAATGTGGCCGAGGGCGTGGATTACGAAGTCATGTTCGATCCCTCCATCGCCACGGGTACCTCGAATCCCCTCATCCTCCAGGACGCCTTCGTCGTCTGGAAGCCCATCGCCGGGATCGACGTGAAGGCCGGCCAATTCAAGAACCTCCAGACCTATGAAGGCGTGATGAGCTCCACCGAGTTGCTCTTCGCCGAGCGCAGCCAGCTGGGCCGGATGTTCGGCGACAAGCGGGACCGCGGCCTGGCCCTCGGCTTCTCCTACGGCGATCCCAAGGGCTTCGCCGGCAAGGTCACCGCCGCCGTCTTCAACGGCATGAACGACGCGACCTCCGGCAAGACCAACGACACCAACGCCCAGAAGGACTTCGTCCTCCGCCTGGACTTCAGCCTCGGCCAGGCGCACAAGTTCGGCGCCTACACCCTGCAAGGCTCGACGGACGTGGCTGACAAGGGCACTCCCTCCGCCGCCATCGCCGCCAACCCCGGGGGCGTCTGGCCCACTCAAGCGGCCATCTACGACAACAAGGACAAGACCACCAACCTGGGCGCCTTCTACGCTTACCAGGACGGCACCTGGACCTTCACCGCGGAGTACATGACCGGCCTGCTGGGCCGCCGCTTCGCCACCCTCGCCGCCAGCGCCCCCGCGGTGAAGCGCGAGCACCTGGACCAGAAGTTCACGGGCTACTACGTGACCGGCGGCTACACCTTCGGCCACCACAGCTTCCTGGCCCGCTACGACCTGATGAACCTCAACAGCGGCGACGACTGGTACACGGCCACCAACCCCTACACCACCAACGTGGCCACCGGCCTGCCCACCGGCGCCGACTACAGCCCCAAGTACACGGAGGTCACCGTCGGCTACACCTACGCCTGGATCCCCGAGAAGGTGAAGGCCGCCAACTTCAAGGTCAACTACATCGCCCGCAAGAAGAACTTCCTGAAGCCCTTCGGCACTGAGACCGGAGAACAGGGCGGCAATACCGTTGTGGCCGCGCTGCTGGTCGCGTTCTGATCC
>DASXUH010000110.1:0-12329 GCA_036504935.1 Geothrix sp.
CCGCGAGGTGGGCGTGAAGATGGCCCTCGGCGCCTCCGGCCGGGAGATCTTCAAGGGCTTCATGACCGAGGCCCTGCTGCTCACGGCCCTGGGCAGTCTGGCGGGCCTGGTGCTCGGCGTGGGCTTCTCCTGGGTCATCACCAAGAGCCTCGGCATCCCCCTCTATATGACGCCCGCCAGCTTCGTCTGGGCCTATGGTCTGGCCGCGGCCTTCGGCTTCCTCTTCGCCCTCTACCCGGCCTGGAAGGCTTCCCGGCTGTCCCCGATGGAGGCCTTGCGATATGAGTGACGAGACCTTCCTCCTCCGCTCTCCGGGCCCTTCCCTGCTGGACGGCGAGGCCTCCGTGCCGCCCGCCAAGTCCCGCGGCTTCAGCCTGGCCATGCTCTGGGAGGTGGTCCGCACCGGCCTGGTGGAATTGTGGGCCCACAAGGTCCGCAGTCTCCTCACCCTCACCCTGCTCATGCTGGGCGTCTTCGCCCTGGTGGTGATGACCTCGGTGCTCGATGGCGTCATGGACAAGATCAGCACGGGTTTCGCGGGCATGAGCTGGGACGGCACCGTGCGCATCGCACCCAAGACCGCCGAGACGGCCGAGGAGCGCAGCCGCTTTGTCATGAGCCCCGGCCTGCGCCAGGAGGATCTATCGCGCCTCACGGCCGCGCATCCCAAGGTGCTGGCTTTCCTCCCTAGGGCCCAGCGCACGTCGTCGGTCCGCGTGACCGGAGACACCGAGCGCATCTTCGTCACTGGCGTCACCCCCGATTATGCCATCTGGATGAACCGCCCCATCGGCATGGGCCGGGGCCTCACCGAAGACGACCAGCGGCGGCGATCCACCGTGGCCGTGGTGGGCGCCACCCTCGCCGCCAAGCTCTTCGGGGGGGCCGATCCCGTCGGGCGAGATCTGGTGGTGGAGGGCGTGCCTTACCGCATCGTGGGCGTCCAGGCCCCGGGCCAGATCTTCAACGAGGAGAACTACACCGACGCCAACGGCATCCTCATCCCGCTGGAAGCCTACATGGACCGTGTGGATCCCGCCCACAAGCTGGCCCAGATCACGGTGAAGCTGCGCCGCACCGAGGATCTGGGCGAAGTCTCCGCCATGCTGTTGAGCCGGGTGCGGCAGGCCCATCACGGCATCGAGGATGCCGAGGTGGTAGACCTGGATGCCGAGGCCGCCAAGGCCTACCAGAACTTCCTGGAGCAGATGCGCGGGTGGAAGGTGGTGCTGCTCAGCTTGGCCGGCACCGTGCTCCTTGTCGGCGGCGTGGGCGTGCTGTCCGTCATGCTCATCAGCTTCAGCGACCGCCGCTTTGAGATCGGTCTCCGCAAGGCCCTGGGCGCCTCCGACCACGAGATCTTCATCCAGTTCCTGCTGGAGGCAGTCGTGCTCGCGGCCATCGGCGCCCTGCTGGGCACCGTCTCCGGCGGCCTGCTCTGCCAGGCCCTCTCGGCCAGCTTCCCCTACGGCCTGGTGGTCAATCCCGTGGGCCTGATCACCGCCTGGATCGTGGCGCTGGCCCTGGCAGTGGTCTTCGGCCTCTATCCCGCCTTCCGCGCCATGCGCCTGAGCCCCATGGAGGCGATGCGGTAGGATTCCGCATGGCCGATCCCATCCAAGTCACCGCCTCCGTCCGCATCCCCGGCGACGCCATCCGCTTCAAGGCCGTGCGGGCCGGTGGCGCGGGCGGGCAGAACGTGAACAAGGTCTCGTCCAAGGTCGAGCTGCGCATCGATCTGGTCGCCATCGAAGGCCTTCCGGAAGATGCCCTGGTGCGGCTGAGGGTGGCCCAGCGGAACCGCCTCGATGCCGAGGGTCTCTGGATCGTCGTCAGCGACCGCACCCGGGACCAGCTCAAGAACCTGGAAGATGCCCGGGAGAAGGCCGCCGAGGCCGTCCGCGCCGCCTTGGTGCGCCCCATCCCCAGGCGGGCCACCCGGCCCACGAAGGCCTCCAAGGAACGGCGCCTGGAAGCCAAGAAGCGGTCTTCTGACATCAAGCGGCGGCGCAGCGGACCCCTGGAGTAACCTGGATCCTCCCCTGGAGATCCCATGACCGCACCCCAGACTTACGCGACCCATCGTCGCTTCGAGCCTCTTCACCACTTCATCCTGCTTCCCTTCTTCCTGATCACAGCCATCGCCACGATCTACACCTTTGTCCGCCGCCCCTCCCTGGCCACCTTCTGGATCGCCCTGTTGGCCCTGGCGGTACTGGCCCTTGCCGTGCAGGTCCGCACTTACGCCCTCAAGGTACAGGACCGCCTCATCTGTCTGGAAGAGCGGCTGCGCCTGGCCCATCTCCTCCCCGGGGACCTGAAGGCCCGCATCTCCGAGTTGACGGTCAAACAGCTCGTGGGGTTGCGTTTCGCGTCTGATGCCGAAGCCGCCGACCGAGTGCGAGAAGCCTTCCAGGAGAACCTGGACGGTGAGGCCATCAAGAAGCGCATCCAGACCTGGCGGCCGGACGAGTTCCGGGTCTGACGCGCAAGCGCGGCGAGAGCCCCTTCCGCACTCAGATGGGCGCGGCCGACCTACCGCTGGCGCAGAAGTTCCTGGCGCATGACCTCGGCGATCTGGTTGGCCGCATCGGACCCAGCCTCGTCGCCGGAGACGCGGCGGGCGACCTGTACTCGATGGGCGATGGCGATGCAGGCCTCTACCGTCACCTTCTCGACCACCTTGGCTGGTGCCTTGGCAAGCGTGTTCCCGGGCGGCATGGATCCTCCGGTCTGATTGTGGGGTGTTGGGACAGATCATAACGTTCCCAGCAAAACAATCAATGCATCTATTTTCCTATTTCATCTCCAACCAAGGATCTACTGGGTCCAGCTGCAGCCGGGCCATCCTCAGTGCTGGCCGTAGTCCTTCTCCCCCGCTCGGACCGCCAGGCGGAGGTCGTTCTGCTTGGGCGGCAGGGGGCAGGTGGCGAAGTGTGTGAAGGCGCAAGGGGGGTTGTAGGCCCGGTTGAAATCCAGGGTGACCTTCCCAGCCTTGGGCATGGCGGCGTAGAGGAAGCGCCCTGCCGGGTAGGTTCCCTTCCCGCTGGAGGCGTCGCGGAAGATGATGAAGAGCTCTGGATGGGCCGGGTCCTCGATGAGGGGCTCCAGGGTGCAGGCCCGCCCCTTCAGCTTGAAGCGCAGCAGCCCCGGCGCCGTCATGGGCTCCGAGGTCCCCAGCACAGTGGGAATGGCCCGGGTCTGTGGTGTGGCGTAGGGGATGAAGTCCGCCTCCACCCGCCAGGCCGGGTCCACGGGGAACCGCGCCACGCCATGGAAGGCCTTGCGCGTGGGAGCCTCAGGATCCTTCATCCGGATCCCGAAACGATCACCCCGGCGGATGACGTAGAAGGTGATGCGGCCCGCCCTCAGCAGATCCGGCTTGCCGTCAGTGTCCGCCTTCAGCGCCGCTTCCGCCACGGCCTGCCCATTCACGAGAATCCCGCTGCCCGCCGCAAGCCGGACCCGCACCGTGCCGTCTGCGACCGTGAAGGTCCCGGCCTGGGCCGGGGCCGTGCCCTCAGGCAGGAGCACCGTCGATCCTGGCGCAGTACCGAGCGTGTTCTCTCCGGCATTGAGCCAGTCCAGCCCCACCAGGCTCAGCCAGCCGTCCTCCGCCGCCAGGCGCGCCGTGCGGCCCGCATGCCAGGCGTCCACGGCCTGCACATAAGCATCCTGCGGCGGCGCCGCGCCGAGCAGGAGACAGGAGGTGGCGAAGACCAGGATTCCGCGCATGGGAACCATCGTACCAGCGGAGCGGTAGGATGATGGACCCACCTCCTTTCCGCACGGAGCTCCCATGCGCCTGTTCGCCCTTGTCCTCCTCGCTCTGGCGCTGCCCGCCCATGCGAACGATGTCCCCCGCCGCCCGGTCCACACCTACTCCATCGTGGCCCGGGACGCGGTCACGGGGGATCTGGGCGTGGCCGTGCAGAGCCACTGGTTCTCCGTGGGCGCCTCGGTGCCCTGGGCTGAACCCGGCGTGGGTGTCGTGGCCACGCAGAGCTTCACGGAACCCAGCTACGGGGCCCTGGGCCTCGCCCTCATGAAGGCGGGCAAGTCGGCACCTGATGCGATGAAGGCCCTCCTGGCGGCGGACCCAGACCGCGAGGTGCGGCAGGTGGCCATGGTCGATGCCCAGGGCCGCGCTGCGGCGCACACGGGCGTCAAATGCATCCAGGCCGCCGGGCATGAGGTGGGGGAGGGCTTCACGGTGGAGGCCAACCTCATGGATAAGGCCACGGTCTGGCCCGCCATGGCCAAGGCCTTCCGCGCCGCCAAGGGGGACCTCGCGGACCGGCTGCTGGCGGCCCTCCGCGCAGCCCAGGCCGAGGGCGGCGACATCCGTGGCCAGCAGAGCGCCGCCATCCTCATCGTGAAGGGCAAGCCCTCGGGCCAGCCCTGGAACGACCGCCTCTTCGATTTGCGCGTGGAGGACAACCCGGATCCGCTGAAGGAGCTCGCCCGCCTCATCCAGCTGCGCCGGGCCTACCGCCTCATGGACGAAGGCGACGGCTTCGTCACCGCTGCCAAGTGGTCCGAGGCCAGGGGCGCCTATGAGGCCGCGGCGAAACTGGCCCCCGGCATCTGGGAAATGCCTTTCTGGCAGGCCGTGGCCCTGGCTTCCAGCGGCAGGCGCGACGAAGCCTTGCCCATCTTCAGGCAGGTCTTCGCCGCCGAGCCCTTCTGGAAGCGCCTCGTGCCACGGCTCGCCGACGTGGATCAGCTGCCCAGAGACCCGGCGCTACTCAAGGCCATCGAGGCACAGTAGATGACGGCTCAGTTTTCAGTGGTTCGATGCGCAGCCTTCGGCGCCAGGAGCATCCGCAGGCCATAGAGGGCGGCGCCCACGAGGATGAAGGTGTCGGCGAGGTTGAAGGTCCAGTAGTGCCAGGTGCCGAGGATGAAATCCAGGAAATCCACGACTGCGCCCCGCATGATGCGATCGACGCCGTTGCCCAGCGCCCCGCCGAGGATGAGGCCGAGGGCCACGCGGTCCCATGTGGAGGTCGCCTTCGCCAGGAAGAGCCGGCCGAAATAGACCAGGGCCGCCAGGCCCGCCAGGCCGAACACGGCGAACCGGGCCGCCTCCGGCATCCAGGTCAGGCTGCCGAAGATGGCCCCGCGGTTGAAGCCCAGGGTCAGGTAGAAGAAGCCCTTGATGACAGGCAGGGACTCGTTTTCGCCCAGTGTCCGCAGGATCCAGCTCTTGGATCCGAGGTCCACGGCGAGGACTGAGGCGGGAAGCAGAAGCCAGAGTAGGCGCTTCACTCGGCCACCACGGTCGCACAACGGGCGCAGAGCGCCGCGTCCTCGCCCTTGCCGTGGCCGCCCTTGCGGTTCCAGCAGCGGGGGCACTTGGTGCCCTGATGGGTCGTGACCGTGACGATGGGAGCGGCAGCTGCGCTCGAATCTGCGATCCGGGCGATGGAGGAAACCACCAACAGGTCGTCCAGGGATTCGCCGAGGCCATCCAACAGGTCCCATTCCGCCTGATTCAAGGTGATCTCCACCGACGCATCCAGGCTGGTGCCGATGGTTTTGGCGGCACGGTGGGGTTCCATGGCCGCCTGGACAGCCCCCCGCACCTCCCAGAGCTTCTCCCACTTGGGATCAACGGCAACTCCGTCGACCTGCGGGAACCGCTGTTCGTGGACGCTGCCGGAACAACCCGGGATCTGCTCCCAGGCTTCGTCCGCGGTGTAGCTCATGACCGGCGCCAGCAGGGTACAGAGGCCCTTGGCCAGTTCCCAGCAGGCGTGGCGGCAGCTGCGGCGGCGGGCCGAATCCAGGGCATCACAGTAGAGGCGGTCCTTGATGATCTCGAAGTAGCGGCCCGAGAGCTCCAGCTGGCAGAACCCCAGGAGGGCCTGGGTGGCCCGATGGAACTCGAAGCGGGTGTAGGCGTCGCGCACCTCCCGGGCCATGCGGCCGAAGGCATCCAGCACCCAGCGGTCCAAGGGCGCCAGATCCCCGGCCGCCACCGTATCCTTCGCGGGATCGAAGTCCGCCAGGGCGCCCAAGAGGAATCGGAGGGTGTTCCGGGTCTTGCGGTAGGCGTCGGCGCTGCGGTCGAGGATCTCCTTGGAGATGCGGATGTCCTCGCTGTAGTCGCTGCTGGCGGCCCACCAGCGCAGGATGTCCGCGCCCAGGGTCTTGAGGATCTCCTCGGGCGTGATGACATTGCCCAGGCTCTTGGACATCTTCTGGCCCTTGCCGTCGAGCACGAAGCCGTGGGTGACGACCTGTTTGTAGGGCTTGGTGCCGGTGGCGGCCAGGTTGAACAGCAGCGAACTGTGGAACCACCCCCGGTGCTGGTCCGACCCCTCGAGGTAGATGAACTGGCTGTAGTCGCCGCGGCTCAGCTCCGGGTGGGACTCGCACACCACGGAGGCGCTGACGCCGGAATCGATCCAGACATCGAGGATGTCCGTCTCCTTCTGGAACGCCGTGGACCCGCACTGGCAGCGGGCCCCGGCGGGCACCAGGCCCTCGACGGGTAGCTCGGACCAGACCTCGATGCCACCCTGCTCGATGGCGGAAGCAGCCTTCTCGAAGATTGAGTGGTCCACCAGAGGTTCGCCGCAGGCCTCGCAGCGCAGCACGGTGATGGGCGTGCCCCAGGCGCGCTGGCGGCTGATGCACCAGTCGGGGCGGCCCGCGATCATGGCGTGGATGCGGTTCTGGCCCTGGGCGGGCACCCACTGGGTCTGTTCCACGCCCTCGATGCCCAGCTCGCGCAGGCTGCGGCCCTTCCCGGCCAGTTCCGAGTCCATGGTGATGAACCACTGCTCGGTGGCGCGGAAGAGGATGGGTGTCCGGGTGCGCCAGCAGTGAGGATAGCTGTGGGTCAGGGTCTCTTCGTGGAGCAGCCGCCCTTCCCTCCGGAGGCGCTCCACCACCAGTGGATTGCAGTCGAAGATGTTCTTCCCCTCCAGCTCGGGATCCTCTACGGCGGGCAGGAACTTGCCGTCAGGCCCCACGAGCTGGAGCAGGCCCAGGTGATGGGCCAGGTTGAAGTCGTCCACGCCGTGGTCCGGGGCGGTGTGAACCAGGCCGGTGCCCGTGTCGGCGGTGACGTGGTCGCCCAGCAATACCGGGCTGTCCCGGTCGAGCCAGGGGTGGCGCGCCACGAGGGTCTGGAACTCTTTGCCCTTGCGGATCTCCACGGTGTGCAGCGGAGTGCCGATCTTCTTTGCGAAGTCCTCCCGCAGGGTCACGGCCACGAGGTAGTGGCGGTCGCCTGCGCGGACCACGGCGTACTCCAGGTCCGGGTGCATGGCCACGGCCTTGTTGCTGGGCAGGGTCCAGGGCGTGGTGGTCCAGATGGGCAGGAAGAGTGGGGCGGGCAGTTCCAGGTGCTTCGCCGCGGCATCGGTCACGGGGAAGGCCACGGTGATGGCGGGGCTGGTCCGGTCGGCGTACTCGACCTCAGCCTCGGCCAGGGCCGTGCGGGCACCGTAGCTCCAGTGGACGACCTTCAGCTTGCGGGTGACGGATCCACTGTCGAAGAGCTTCGCCAGGTGGCGCACGGTCTCGGCTTCGTAGCGGGGATCCATGGTGACGTAGGGCTGTTCCCAGGCGCCCAGCACACCCAGGCGCTGGAAGGCCGTGCGCTGGGTGTCGATCCACTTCTGGGCGTAGGCGCGGCACTTCTGGAGGAACTCGGCGCGGCTCAGTTCCCGGCGCTTGGGCCCCAGATCCTTCTCGACCGCATGCTCGATGGGCAGGCCGTGGCAGTCCCAGCCCGGCACGTAGGGCGACTCGTAGCCCTCCATCCACCGGGACTTCACCACCACATCCTTGAGGATCTTGTTGAGGGCGTGGCCCATGTGGATGGCGCCGTTGGCGTAGGGCGGGCCGTCGTGCAGCACCTCGCGGCCCCTGCCCTGGCCGGCCGCGTTGTCCGCCCTGCGCTTGGCCTCGATGCGGGAATACAGGCCTTCAGCCTTCCATCGCTCCAGGCGCTTCGGCTCGCGCTGTGGCAGATCGGCCTTCATCGGAAAATCGGTCTTCGGAAGGAAGACGGAGTACTTTTTAACCGGAGCCTGCTCGCTCATCGGCGCCCTCGTGCGTCGGAGGAGCGCACCCGAGCGCCCCTGAGGTTGAACCTCCAGTTCAGCACGGGAAGCCCTTCTCCTACAAGAGAAAGGGCCCGGAAGCCGGGCCCTTTCCCATCCATGCGTCAATCCCTACAACTGGCTGGTGCAGTGCTTGCATCGGGTGGCCTTGAGGGGCACCTGTTCCAGGCAGGCGGGGCACTCCTTGGTGGTGGGAGCCGCCGCTTCCTTCTTGATGAACTTGCCCAGGAACTTGATCAGCACGATGAAGATCACCAGGGCGATGATCAGGAAGTTCACGGTGGCGCCCAGCACGGCGCCGATGCGGAACTTGCCGAGCACCCACTCCTCCCACTTGATATTGGCGGGGAGCACCATGGTCACCAGGGGCATCACGAGGCCGTCCACAAAGGCCGTGATGATTTTCCCGAAGGCGCCGCCCACGACCACGGCGATGGCCAGATCAACCACATTGCCCTTCATGATGAAGGCCTTGAACTCGTCCTTCATGGACATGGTGTTCCTCCGGATTCGAATGGGCGGGGACCCGGGAGGACCTCCGCCCGTCGAGGGACTACTTCTTCGGGGCGGACTCCACGGTATCGGTGGTGATCTGGCGCACCTCGGCCTTGCCGTCCTTCACCTTCACGTCGATCTCGACGCGGCGGTTCTTGGCTTGGCCGTCCTTGGTCTTGTTGTTGGCGATGGGCTTGTCGGGACCCACGCCCACAGTGGTGACCTTGGCGGCGGGAATGCCGGAGTCGACCAGGACCTTGGCCACGGCATCAGCCCGGCGCTTAGCCAGAGCCTTGTTCACCGCCTTGCTGCCCGTGGAGGAGGTGTGCCCGCTGACTTCCAGAGAGTACTCTCCGGGATAGGCCTTCAGGCTGTCAGCCACCTTGCGGATGGCGGCGGTGGCGTCCGGGCCGAGATCGGCCTTGCCGTTGGCGAAGTGAAGCACGGCCTCGTCCAGGACGATCTTCGCCGGGGGCGGCGGCACGGGCTTCACCACTTCCTTGGGCGGCTCGGGGGCTGGCGGAGGCGGCGGGGGCGGGGGAGGAGCGACGGGCTCGGGCGCTGGCGCGGGAGCCGGCGGAGGCGGCGGCGGGACGGGCGCTGCCTTCTTGGCGCCTCCCCAGGTGTAGCCGAGACCCAAAGTGGCCAGGTACTCCATCCGGGACTTGGGGAGTTCCACGCTCACGGCCTTGGCACTCAGATCCATCATGAAGTGCTCGGCCAACTGGCCCATCACACCGATGCCGCCGTGGTAGTTGAGGCGAGTGGTTTCCTTGCCGCTCGGAGAATAGTTCTTGTTCACATTCGTTCCGCCCACGCCCGCGGCGAGGTACGGGTACCAGTTGTCGGCGCCCGGACGGAAGTTGAACAGGCCCGAAAGCAGGAGGTGGGTCTCATCTCCTGTGGGGGCGCCCGGGATCTTGTCAGCCTTGAGGTCGCTGTGCAGCGCCCGCAGGTCCAGGCCCCAGCGGTTGGTGTACCAGTGGCCGACACCCAGGCCGTAGTGGATCTGATCCTTCAACTCGAAGGAGAGCGGTGGAAAGTTCTTATCCTTCTCGAAAATCGTCTGGCCGACATGGCCCATCACCCAGGCCTTGCCCTCCTGAGCGGACAGGGTGATTGCGGCCCCCGCCAGCAGGAATAGGAGCGTTTTTTTCATGTTACCTCCATCGATTGTGATTCACATCACGCCACAAACTAATCCTGAAACGCACTTTGCTGCAACAAAAATAGGACCTAGTTCCTTTTTTATGCTGTTTCTAAATCAGATGGACGCACCACCCGAGTAATATGAATAAATCGATTACTCCTACATTCAATTTGAGCTCTAATCGGCCAAATATGCCTTGAATTTCAATCAACTACGGGGCATTGACATCACGTATTGACTTCGGGTAGATCCAGACTTTCCCCCTCAGGCTTCGGGCGCCACGACTGTGATGAGTGCTGCCCCCGTCTCCACGGTGGCGCCCTCTTGGACGTGGACGGTGGCGACGGTTCCGGTCGTGGTTGTTTTCAATTCATTCTGCATTTTCATGGCTTCCATCACGAGGAGGGTCTGGCCTTCCTGGACGGTGTCACCGGGCTTCACGAGGAGCTTCACGATCTTGCCGGGCATGGGCGACGACAGCACACCACCACTCGCACCAGCCCCGCGGCTGCCCGCCAGGAGCGCCCGCCGCGGATCCACCAGAGCGAACTCGTAGGCGCCGTCGTAGAGCATGGCCCGGTAGGCGTGGGTGTCCGGGTCCGGTGACTTGGCACTGTCCAGGCGGACCTCCACCGAGCGCCCTTCCATGAGGATCGAGTAGCAGCCGGGCTCCAGCTCGAGGATATCGATGGGGTGGCTCTGCCCCTCCCAGGTCAGCGTGGTGACGCCGTCCTGGTGGAGGAGTTCCACGTCCTGGGAGTCCTTGCCGATGAGGAGGGTGCGTTTCATCTTGTTCTCCCTAAAGGCGGTTGAACCGGCCCCAGTGCTTCCAGGCATCGGGTGTCCCGTCGGCACTGCCCGCCGGCTGGGCGGCCCGGCGCTGCTCGGATTCGAGCTCGTGCAGCAGGGCTGCGGCCACGGCGAACTTGAGATGGGGGCCCTGTTCCTTCTTCCTCCAAAAGGGCTTGTCGAGCATGCCGGTGTGGAGCGCGCCCTCGCGGAAGGGCCCGTGTTCCATCAAGGCCTCATGGAAGGCGATATTGTGGCGGATTCCCCCGATGCGGTACTCGCCCAGGGCCGCGCGCATGCGCTCGATGGCCTCCAGGCGTGTGGGTCCCCAGGTGCTCAGCTTGCTGATCATGGGGTCGTAGAACATGGGCACTTCGGCCCCCTCGTACACGCCCCCGTCGTCGCGGACATTCCGCCCGCTGGGGGTGCGCAGGAAGGTGATCTTCCCGGGGCTCGGCATGAAATTCTTGTCGGGATCCTCCGCGTAGACCCGGCACTCGATGGCCCAGCCGTTCAGGGGGATCTCCTCCTGGGCCATGGGCAGCTTCTCGCCCCGGGCCACGAGGATCTGCCACTTCACGAGGTCGAGACCCGTGATCCATTCCGTGACCGGGTGCTCCACCTGCAGGCGGGTGTTCAATTCCAGGAAATAGAAATTCCGGTCAGCGTCCGCCAGGAACTCGACGGTTCCCGCACCTACATAGTCCACGGCCTTGGCCACCTTCAGGGCCGCCTCCCCCATGGCCTTGCGCATCTCCGGCGTCACGTGGGGACTCGGCGCCTCTTCGATCACCTTCTGGTGGCGGCGCTGCACTGAACATTCCCGCTCGTGCAGGTAGACATGGTTGCCGTGGGTATCTCCGAAGATCTGGATCTCGATGTGGCGCGGCTGGACGATGGCCTTCTCCACATACACGCTGTCGTCGCCGAAGGAGGAGAGCGCTTCGCCCCGGGCCCGGGCCAGGGAGGAGGTGAATTCCTCGGCCTTGTGCACGAGCCGCATGCCCTTGCCGCCGCCGCCCATGGCGGCTTTGAGCATCACCGGGAAGCCGATCTTCTGGGAGGCCGCGAGCAGTTCCTCGTCGGCCATGGTTTCCTGGATGCCCGGCACCACGGGACAGCCCGCTTGAAGGGCCACGACCCGGGCGGCGGTCTTAGAGCCCATGCTCTCGATGGATTCCGGCCGGGGCCCGATGAAAGTGATGCCCGCGGCTGCGAAGGCCCGCGCAGCCGCGGCGTTCTCCGACAGGAAGCCATAGCCCGGATGCACGGCATCCGCGCCGCTGCGCTTGCAGACATCCAGGATCTTCTCGATGACCAGGTAGCTCTCGCGGGCCGCGGCGGGGCCGATGCAGTAGGCTTCGTCCGCCATGCGCACATGCAGAGCGCTCCGGTCGGCCTCGGAGTACACCGCCACGGTGGGGATGCCCATCTCGCGGCAGGTGCGGATGACGCGTACGGCAATTTCCCCGCGATTGGCGATCAGGATCTTGGTCACGGGCATGGGTGGGCCTCGTCTTCGGGCATGATGGATGGTGATGCGATCCCTCAGACTAGCAAACCCGCTGCTTGCCATCACGCTGAGCTTCCTGGCAGTCCACTGCGGGCGGAAGGGCGACCCCATCCCGAGGCCCCGGGCGGCGGCTCAGGCCATGGAGGCCAGGCTGGAAGGACTGCGGAAAGTCAGGCTGGCGCTGCCATCCACGGACGTGAGAGGCAACCCCTTGGCGGGGGTCGAGTCCCTGCGGGTGCTTTACCTGCCCCTGGGCCTCACCAAGCCCACCCCGGAAGAGGTCTTCACCCGGGGCGAGGTG
>DASXUH010000111.1:0-8679 GCA_036504935.1 Geothrix sp.
CCGGTCGTAGGCGTGGGCCATCATCTTCGAGGTGAAGCTCCATTCCGAGTTGGTGATGAGCAGCAGCTTCTTGCCCGCGGCCTTCTGGTCCAGCAGGGCCAGAGCCGCCTCGGGATCCTGCACCACGTAGCGCTCCGGCGCGGCGGCGATCTCCGCCTTCAGATGGCCTTCCATGTGCTGGGCATCCACCCCGGCCCGCACATGCCGGTAGAGGCTCGCGTATTCAAAGGGTCGGGGCAGGGCGCCCCGGTCCAGCAGATCCACAGCCTGGGCGTAGAGGCAGCCCTCGGACAGCGAGAACAGCGTGTTGAGGAAGACCCAGCGCGGGTCGCTCAGGTCCACCAGCGTTTGGGCGTAGGCATCCCGCTGTTCGGCGTGCTCGAGCATGCGCGTGCCGTGCATGGCCCGCTTCACGAAACCGAAGCGATTGGCTTTCACCAGGTTGCCCAGCTCCGTGTCGATCACCAGGCCCCGGGCCACCATCCGGGCATCGAATTCCAGGGTGTCCACCGGCCAGCCTTCGGCGGCCAGCCGTTCCCGTGCCTGGGCGTAGACCATCTGCTCGAAGGCGGCCACCCGGTAGTCCACCAGGGTGTAGTCCATGTCGTAGCCGATGGCCCTCACGGATCGCAGGTTCAGCGTCCGGTTGCAGAAGATCCCGCGGCCGCGGGGGAGGTTGCGGAGGCTGTCCAGAGTATCCATGTCCAGGGCAGGATACCAAGGTGTGCCATCAGCGGCGCGGCGCCGCCAGAATCTGCTTGGCGTTGGTGAGGATGGCCGACACGATGGCCTTGCGCTGTTCCAGGAGACCCATCAGCTCGGGGCTAGTGACGGTGGCGGTACGACCATCGTCCTCGCCCATCTCCTTCCGCTCCGCTGGCAGAAGGAACCTGCGGAGGGAGGCTTCCTGCTGTAGCCTCTGCATGCCATCCGCCGCCTGACGGTTCAAGGCGTCTTGCTCCTGGGATTCCCGGGCCTGCCGCAGGCGCCTTATGTCCATGTCCATCCTCAGCAGGGTCTTCTCCAGCCGGGCCAGGAAGTCCTCGGCCGCGGCCCCATCGATGTTCCGCACATATGAGGCGAGGGACTTCACTTTCCAGTCCACCAGCGCATCGTTGAGGGCCAGCATGGAGCCCTCTGGCGCCATGGCTTCGGACTTCCCCGACACGAGGAAGGCTAAGGCGTCGGGCGCATAGGGCTCCAGTTCGAGACGGGTCAGGCGTCCTGTGCCGGGATCCCAGACCGCTTCGCGGATGCGGGCCGCCTGGCCCCCGGGAGAGAGGATCGCGCCGACGGCGCTGGAAGCCCCTGGAAGATCGCAGGTGGCCTCTGGTTTCGAACCCCTGGAATCAGGATTGAAAGCCTCCGCCCAGAATTCGAGTTGGAGGGGGCGCCCGGAACGGGATGGACCCACCACCGCCCACTTCCGGCCGGCCCAGTCGACAACGAGGGGCTGGTAGGCCGGGTGGGCTGCGCGGAGGAAGAGGATGCGCGGAGGCTTGTTTGAGCCACGCGCTAGCCTCGATGGGGATCGGTCCGTCCGGGTTGAAGGTGGCTGGCAGCTGGGCTGGCGTCTCAGTGCGAGCCACGCTCTGGACCCCACCGCTGCCTCGTTTTTCGAAGAGCTTGTTCGGCCTGTACACAGGGAATATGGAGCCCGGCAAGTTTGACATCCGATACTGGAACAGGAAGAGCCCCAGGGTCAGATCGTGGAAGACCGCAGGGTAATGGAATTAGGCAGGATCTTCGATGAAGTCACCGACGCCCCATGAATGACGCCGGTCGATGCCCAGCTCGTCTCGGATGGCTGTGATCCGGGCCATGCCCTGTGTGTCTCCCGGCTCGGAGACCATCTCCAGAGACAGGCCGTGTTCGTAGGGACCCAGGCCGGCCGGGCCTTCCACCCGCAGCGCCCGCCAGCGCAGGCGTCCCTGGACATCGAAGCGCGTGGGATAGTTGGCGAAGCGACCGAGGTAGGTCGTGAGCATGGCCCCGGTGAGGGGCGCCTCCGCGAGTTGAGATCCCCAGTGGGCTGGCATGGGTTCCTCACGGAAGTCATCCGCTTTCACCACAGCGGGGTAGCGCGGGATGGGCTGCTTCCACCCCGCCAGGAGCGGGAGGGAGAGGCCGGCGACGAGCAGGAAGGCGGAGGTGCGGGTCATGTCAGCCTCAAAGCGGAGTTACATTGGAACCCAGCCCCTTGGGCCGGGCCTGGGCGGGGATCAGGTCCTCGGGTTTCACCCCCAGCTGGGCGGCGATCTGGGCGCGGGAGGCCTGGAGGTCGCGGATCATGGCCTCGAGGGGTCTCTTGAGGGCCTTCTGCTTCTGGAGGATCAGCGACACATCGCCCTGGCGTTCCAAGATGGCGCCCCAGCCATCCAGCTCCGCCGCCAGGTCCACGCTGGTGCCGATGATGGTCTTGCCCAGATTCCAAGTCGTGCTCACGGGCTTGAAGACCGGCGAGACGTTCTGAAGGTTGGAAGCGATGAAGTCGACATGCTCCATGAGGGTGTGTTTGGCCTTGGGCCAGTCCAGGGCCTGCCCTGCGGCATCGTAGCGATCTCCCAGGGTGGTCGTGAACTCGGTGTAGTCGTTGAGGTGCGAGCAGGCCTGGACGAGCTTGTTGAAGGTCTTGGGATTCTTCTTGAGGCGGGCCAGCCCAGCGCTGTTGCCTTCCGGAATGATGATGTCGGTGAGCAGGCTCGTGCCCCGCTCCATGCAGGCCTGGGTCGCCTGATCGATTCTCCAGCCCCAGAAGTCCATGTCCCGCTGGATGGCGCGGCCCTCGGAGCCAAGGCTGGCGGCCTGCCGCTTCAGCCGTTCCAATTGGGCTTCCAGCTCGTAGAACCGCTGGCCCAGCACGCGCAGATCCTTGTTCTCCGCCATCATGGTCTTCAGCCTGGCCTGGGCGGCCTCCCGGCGCTTCAGCAGATCGTCCGGCGTGATGGGCTTGGTTCGCTTGGTGCCATTGGCCTCCCGGAGGAGGCTGGGTGTGAAGGTCTGGCTCTGGCTCAGGTCCACCACGGGTGCAGGATCGCTGAGGGCTCCCGCCAGACCGCCCCCGGCGGCAGAATCGAAGCCGTCGGAAAGGGAAGCCCGAAGCCCCTCCAGGCTCTCCTTGTTCTGGGAGGTGCGTTCCTGTCGCTGGTGCGCGATGAGTCCATTCATCCGGGCGGCATAACTGTTGGTCCAGGCTTGCAACTCGGCTTGCTCCCGCTGAAACGCGGCCTGCCGCTCCGCCTCGATGCGGGCGAGCTCTGCGGGACTGGGGCCAGTTGGGGACGTGGGCGCCAGGGCCTGGCTCAGGAGGTTGCCAAAGATGCCCACCAGCATCGTGGCGTTCTGGCCACTGGTCGTATTGATCCACGGAACGGGTTTCAGCTTCGGGATGACGGTCTTCTGGACCTTGAAGGAGGTCCCGACCTTGCTGCGATCCACCTTGGCGTTGCTGATCGCCTCCAGCTGGCTGAGGGCGTCCCCACTCTGGCTGCTCTGGGGTTTGGGTGGGGGCGCTTCATTGTGGAGGCCGATCTGGGCCCGCAGAAGGGTAGAGACGAAGAGAGCAAGGATCGAGATGGCTGGTCGGCGCATGGATCACCTCCGCAGGTTGGCCAGTGACTGTTTGGCGCTGCCGAGGATGGCCATGAGGATGGCCTTGCGCTGCTCCAGCAGGTCGGCGAGGCGCTCGCTTTCGGTGATGGGGCGGGCCTGCATTGGAGGAGCCGCCTTCCCGTCTCGGGCGGCGAGTTCCGCCTGGGCTTTGCGCTCGGCTTCGGCGCGGGCGGCGACATCCAGGCGGGACCGGATGCCCTTCACGTCAAGGTCGAGCGTCAGGAGACCCTGTTCAAGGCTCAGCACGAGATCCTCGGCCGATCCGCGATTCTGTGCTGCGAGTTGATCTGGCAAGCTGCGGGTCTTCCAGGCCAGCAGTGCCTGATTGGCCGCCTGTTCGATGCCCTCCCGGTCCGATGTTTTCGCCGTCCCTGTCTGGGTGGGACATCGCCCGGCTAGAAGGGTAGGCACATCGGGTGTCCAGGCTTCCAGGTTGACTGCTTCCAGTCTTCTGGAATCCGGTCCGAGGCGGGCCCCTTGGATCCGGTACCAGCGATCGTGGAGTTTGACGAACCGGCCCTCAATGGGTGTGGGCACCGAGGCTATCAATTTGTACTGGGTGGGTGTCGATTCCCAGAATTCGAATAACGGAGAAGTTGACTTGCTGTCATCGGTCACGTTTCCCCACGGATTCCGGATGACGAGAGCCCGGCGGCCGTCCTCCAATGTGAGGGTCAGTGGGGCACACTCAGGTGTCGCCTCCTTGGCCGCTACCAACGCTGCCCACAGGGCCTCGTCTTTCACGGCCTTATCCACTTCGGCGAAGCTGCCAGCCTTTATGACCCACTCCTCCGGGTTCGGCAGTGCCACCGGGTTCCCTTCCAATGTGAAGGTCAAGGGGCTCCCGGAGCCGAAAAACAAGGGACATTTGGTGGCATGGATTACCACCGAGGCGTGGGTTGACAGGTAATAGTTGGCCACCCACTCATTCCAGCCGAAGGTCTTGCCGTCAATGTCGAGGATGTAATACCTGCTGCTGAATCCAGCCTTTTCGGCAGACGAACCCGGTTCCAGTCCGAACAGGCCATGACGATCCTTGGAGACGGGATAAAAGAAGTCGGCATATTCGCAATCCGGGTGCTCCCGTTTTTCCGGAGTCACCTTGGCGTGGTACCGAAGATTGAACCCGTAACGATAGGGACCACCCCCTCCAGGTTCCAGGATCACGTAGGCCCTGATGGTCCTGCTGATCTGGTTTCCCTCCAATAAGTCGTACCGGAGGTTGGTCAACAGGAACCGCCCGCCTTCGGTCTCGAGGAGGAGGCCGTAACCCGGCTTGCCGATGGCCTTCGCCGCCAGGGCCGGAGGAGCCGTCGTCCAGGAGGGCAGGGTCGCAGGCTGGGCTGGGGGCATGGTCTGGAGAAGAAGGGTGCAAAGCAAAGCTGGGAACATGGGTCACCTCCGCAGATTCAACAAGGACTGCTTGGCGCTACCCAGGATGGCCATGAGGATGGCCTTGCGCTGCTCCAACAGATCCGCGAGACGTTCACTCTCAGTGGCCGGAGTTGCCTGCGCCTGGGGCGCGGGCTGCCCGGTCTTGGTGGCGAGTTCCGCCTGGGCTTTGCGCTCAGCCTCGGCGCGGGCCGCGGCGTCCAGGCGGGCGCGAATGCCCTTGGCCTCGAGATCGAGCGCGAGGACACCCTTCTCGATCCGGATCACGAGGTCCTCCGCCGGTCCGAGGTTCTGTTCGGCCAACAGGCCCGGCAGGGTGCGTGTCTTCCATTCCACCAGGGACTCGTTGGCCAGCAATTCGATGGATTCTTGGAGGGGAGGGGCATTCAACCCGCCCAGGTCTTTCGCCAGGGTGGCGCCGCCCAGCAGCGAGGCGATATCAGGCTTCCAGGAACAGAGCTCCAGGCGGTCGAGGTGTCCGGTCACCGGATCCAGGCCGCTGGCAAGGATCCGGTACCAGTGATCCTCGATCCGGATGGCCCTGCCAGGCCGGAGGCCATCCGAGGGCTCAGGCCAGAGGTCGGCGAGCCCGGTATCCCAAGCGCCGCTGAGCGGATCCTCCCGCCAGAATTCGAGCACCTGGGATGCGCCGGAGGGCGGCTGCCCGGAGTTGCGAACCACCCAGATCCTGTGGCCAGCCAGATCGATGGGAAGGGGCGCGAATCGCGCCTGCCGTGACCGCAGGATGAGCAGGTCGCGCCAAGTCTGCCTGCCGTTCAACCATTCCTGGATCTCACTGTTGGCCTGGACGGGTTCGAGCGTTCCATCGCCAGGATCCGCCGGTCTGTCCACCTTGCGCGTGGTGATCCGGAACGTCTTCCGCGATGGGCCTCCGAACATCGGCAACTTCGCTGCGTCCACGTTGATGACGGGGTTGTTGGAGATGTGGAAGATGAGGGCTCCCAGATCCCATCCGAAGTTGCTTCCATCGATGCCTTCAATGACCCAGCGTCCCTCCAGGCCGGCTTCCTTCGCCGGGAAGCCATCCTGGGCGCTCACGATGGCGAAATAGTTGGCGAACCAGATCGGATGGAGGGCATCGTTCGGGGGCTGTTGTTGCGGATGGAACTGCAACTGGACTCCGAGGCGGTAGGGCCCCATGCCCGCTGGCCCGAGAATCCGGTAGAGCTGCCCCTGCACCTTGCGCGTGACGGGATGGAACCGGAGGCTGGTGAGCAGGATCTTGCCCGAGCGGGTGGTGGTCTGGAGGCCGTAACCCGGAGCGCCCGGTGCCTTGGCCGCCAGGACCGGCGCGGAGGGCTCGTACGCGCGGGGGCCCGGCTGAGCGGGGGGCGGCTGGCCCTGCAGCAGACCTAGGAAGAGCGCGGCGATCAGCATGGTGCCTCCGGCACGGCGGATGGGACGGCTGGTTAGGGGGGTGCCCCATGGTAGTCCCGCGCTGGTCGAACACGATCACAAGGTCATCGTTTCTTCTATGCGATGCTGAAGGGCTCCTTCGGAGGATTTGTGCGTCTTTTTTGCCTTGTCCCAGCCATCGCCCTGCTGCTTGTGTTGCCCCTGAGGGCAACGGAGAAACGGGCCTTCACCATCGAGGACCTCTACCGTCTGAAGGGTGTGCAGCACCTGGCCCTGAGCCCGGATGGATCGAGGCTGGCCTTCGAGGTGTCCAGTCAGGATCTGAAGGCCGCCGCGCGGAACACGCAGATCTGGGTGCTGGACACGGCCGCGGGGTCGACGAAGCAGCTCACCTTTGCGGGCAAGGCGGATACGGCGCCCCAGTGGTCAAAGGATGGGAAGACCCTCTATTTCCTCTCCAGCCGTGCGGAGGGCAGCCAGCTGTGGGCCCTGGACGCCAGCGGGGGCGAGGCTCGCAAGGTGACCAGCTTCGAGGCGGGTGTCGGGTCGCCCAAGGTGATGCCGGGCGGGAACAAGGTGGTCTTCCAGGCCACGGTCTTCCCCGAGGCCATGGCGAACGGGGCGAAGCAGAAGGAGCTGGCGGACAAGCTGGAGAAGGGCCCGGTGCAGGCCCACCTGGCCGACTCGCTGCTCTACCGCCACTGGACCGAGTGGCGCGACTTCCAGTATTCGCACCTGTTCACGGCCACCTTCGAAGGCAAGGTGGAGGCGCTCACCTCCGGGAAGCAGGATTATCCGGCGGATGCCACGACACCGGGTTCCCAGACCTTCGATCTCAGCCCGGACGGCACGGAAGTCTGCGTGGTCACCAACACGGATCCCGTGCCGGCCCGCAGCACCAACCAGGACCTCTTCCTGATCTCGCTGGATGGCGACCGCACGCCCCGCCGCATCACGGACAATCCCGCCTACGACGGCGATCCCAAGTATTCGCCGGATGGCCGCTACATCGCGTACAAGTTCCAGACCCGCCCCGCCGTGGAGTCCGACCGCTTCCGGCTCGCGATCTACGACCGTCAGACGAAGGTCCGCAAGGTGCTGACGGAGGCCATCGACAACTGGGTGGACGCCTTCCAGTGGTCGGCGGATGGGAAGGCCCTCTGGTTCACAGTGCAGGAGAAGGGCCGCTGGCCGCTCTTCCGCGTGGAGGTGGCCTCCGGGAAGACCACCCGCATGCTCGACGGCCAGAGCATCCGCGAGTTCGTGGTGAGCCCGGATCAGAAGGCAGTGTTCCTCAGCAAGACCCGTGTGGGCGAGCCCGTGGAGATCTGGCGCTACGATTTCGAAAAGAAGGAGCTGAAGCGGCTCACTGCCTTCAACCAGGCTGTGGCCGACGAGGTGGACATCCGCCCGGCCGAGGAGCAGTGGGTGAAGGGCGCCGACGGCAAGGACATCCACGTGTTCCTGGTGAAGCCCCACGGCTTCGATCCGGCGAAGAAGTATCCCCTCATCCTCAACGTCCACGGTGGCCCCCAGATGATGTGGTCCGACACCCTGCGTGGCGACTGGCAGGTCTATCCGGGCGCGGGCTACATCGTGGCCTTCCCGAATCCCCACGGCTCCACGGGCTACGGCCAGGCCTTCACCGATGCCATCAGCGGCGACTGGGACGGCAAGGTGATGACGGACGTCGAGAAGGTGGCCGATCATCTCGCCGCGCTGCCCTACGTGGACAAGGACCGCATGGGCGCCATGGGCTGGAGCTGGGGCGGCTACGCCATGATGTGGCTGGAGGGCCACACCACGCGCTTCAAGGCCATCGCCGCCATGATGGGCGTGTACGACCTGCGCTCCATGCATGGGGCCACCGAAGAGCTGTGGTTTCCCGAGCACGACCTCACGGGCACGCCCTGGGACAAGGCCGCCGCCTATGATCGCATGAACCCCAGCAGCCATGTGCAGGCCTTCAAAACCCCCTGCCTCGTCATCACCGGCGAGCGCGACTATCGCGTGCCCTACACCCAGAGCCTGCAGTTCTTCACGGGACTCCAGGAGATGGGCGTGCCCAGCCGCCTGCTGGTCTTCAAGAACGACGGCCACTGGCCCGACGGCCTGAAGTCCATGCCCGTCTACTACAACGCCCACCTCGAGTGGTTCCAGAAATACCTGGGCGGCGGCGGCGCCCCCTGGAAGACCGAGGACATGGTGCGGAACCTGGCGTTCGGAACGGCCGGGAAGTAGCATCAGGTCAGCCCCTGGAGATCCCATGCGTCGATTGGTCGCGCCTGCCCTGATGCT
>DASXUH010000112.1:0-8654 GCA_036504935.1 Geothrix sp.
CAGCAGCACGAGGCTGTCCTTGCCGCCGCTGAAGAGGAGGGCCGGGTTCGAGCACTGGCCCGCCACCTCCCGGAGGATGTGGATGGCTTCGGATTCCAGGGCCTGGAGGTGCGTGAGGGATCGCGTGGTCATGGATGGCTCATGTCGAAGGACGGTTGTGGAGGCCGCATTCCTTGTGCTCCGGCCGCTCCCACCACCAGCGGCCCGCGCGGAGGTCCTCGCCGGGCTGGATGGCCCGGGTGCAGGGGGCGCAGCCAATGGAGGGAAAGCCCGCGGCGTGCAGGGGATGGGTGGGGATGCGGTGTTCCTTGGCGAAGGCCCAGAGGCGCTCGAGGTCCCAGTCCAGCAGGGGCGCGACCTTCAGGCGCTCGGGCGTGCCGCCGTCGGATTCCGCGGGCCGGAGGCCCGTGCGGGTGGGGCTCTGCTCCCGCCGCAGGCCCGTGAGCCAGGCGCGGGAACTCGCCAGGGCGCGCTTCAGCGGGCGCACCTTGCGGACCTCGCAGCAGGCGTGGCGCTGGTCCAGGCCTTCGCGGAAGCCGAAGAGGCCCTGCGCCTGCACGAGCGCTTCCACCTCGGCGCCCTCCGGCGCGTAGACCTCGAAGCGGAGGCCGGGGTAGCGCGTGCGGAGCCGCTCGAAGGTCTCGTGGGTCTCGGGGTGGAGGCGGCCGGTGTCGAGCATGAAGACCCGCACGGCATGGCCCGTCTGGGCCGCCAGGTGGACCAGGACGCTGTCCTCCACGCCCGCGCTGCAGGCCAGGGCCAGCTCGTCGCCGAAGGTGTCCGCGGCCCACTGGACCAGGGCCTGCGCGTCGAGACCCTGCGGTGGTAGGGGGAAGACGGTGGACATGGGGGCCTCAGCTTTCGGGTTCCAGGAGGGGGGTGAGGGCCTCGGCGCCCGCCCGGGCGGCGAAGTCCCCGAAAGGCTCGGCGGGGCGGCCGTCCCTGGCCCAGGCTCCGAAGAGGGCGTCCAGGGCCGCGGGCAGGTCCTCCACGGCCAGCTTGTGCCGCACGGGGAAGGCCAGGCGGGAACCCTCGGGGTGCCCGCCCACGTAGAGGGCGTAGCTCTTCGAGGTCTGCCCCACCAGGGCCAGCTCGGCGGTGTAGGGCCGGACGCAGCCGTTGGCGCAGCCGGTGACGCGGAAGACGAGGGTGCGGCCCGCGAGCCCCTGGCGGGCGAGGGCGTCCCGGACTTGGCCGAGGAAGTCGGGCATGGCCCGCTCGGCCTCGGTGAGGGCCAGGCCGCAGAGGGGCAGGGCCACGCAGGCCATGGCGCGGGCGGCCAGGGGGTCCACGGCCTCCAACGGATGACCATGCTGCCGGAACAGGGCTTCCACGGCGGGGCGGTCCTCCCGCGCCAGGCCGAGCAGGATCAGGTCCTGGTCCGGGCTGACCTGGGCCGAGGGCTGGAAGGTGGCGACCACGTCGCGCAGGGCGGCCTTGAGGCTGCCCCCGATGCGGCCCGAGGGGATGGAGAGGCCCAGGGCCAGGGTGCCGTCCGCGCGGTCCAGCCAGCCCAGCACCGGCGAGGTGCGCCAGGGCGGCAGGGGCCGGGCCTCGAAGGCGAGGCCGGCGCGGCCCTCCACCTCGGCCTTGAACCAGGGCAGGCCCTTGCGGGCGATGACGTACTTGAGGCGGGCGCGCTTGCGGTCCTCGCGGCTGCCCTCGTCCCGGTGCACGCCCACCACGGCCTCGGCCACGGGGAGGAGCGCCGCCGCCGGGATCCAGCCCAGCTCGTCCGCCAGGCGGGGGAAGGTGGTGGCATCGCCGTGGGTCATGCCCAGGCCGCCGCCCGCCACCACGAAGAAGCCGTCCAGGCGGCCACCAGTGTCGAAGGTGGCCGCGAAGCCCAGGTCGTTGGTGTAGAGGTCCACCAGGTTCTCGCCCGCGGCGGTGACGCTGATCTTGAACTTGCGCGGCAGGTAGGTGGCGCCGAATAGCCGCTCCTGCTCCTTCTCCGGGTCCACGCGCTCGTCGTCCAGCCAGATCTCCGCGTAGGCGTTTGAGGTGGCCTGGAAGTGCGCGGCGAGGCGGTCCACCACTGCGTCCAGCTGGGCCAGATCCGGCCGCAGCCAGGGGTTGGGGGCCTGGGTGACCGTGCGGACCACGTCGCCGCAAGCGCCCTTGGTGGTTTGCAGCGCGTCATGGATGCCCTGGAGGGTGGCCTTGAGGTCGCCCTTGAGGACGCCGTGCAGCTCGATGCTCTGGCGGGCGGTGAGGCGCAGGGTGCCGTCCCCGTGGCGGTCCGAGAGGCCGTCCCAGGCCAGATACTGCGCCGCGCTGAGGCGGCCGCCGGGGATGCGGCCCCGCAGCATCAGCACCGGCGGCTTGTCGGCGGCGCCGCGCTCCTTCTGCTGGTAGAACCCGTGGAACTTCACGAGGGCCTGGCCGTCCTTGGAGAAGGAGGGCTCGGGGCTGGCCAGCTCCTCGGCGAGGTTGCCCCGCAGGTGGCGGGAGGCAGCCTTGAGGGTTTCCATGGCGGTGAGGGTCATCGGGCGGCCTCGGCGGGAAGGGCCTCCTGCCGCACCTGGCGCAGGAGGGAGCGGAGCCGTTCGGCGCGCTCCGCGGGATCGAGAAGGGACTGGCGGAGCTGGCGGCGGAGCTGGATCAGGGCCTCGAACTCGGGAACGGTGGCGTCGGGCACCAGGCCCTCCAGAGCCTCCCGCACCACGCGGCTCAGGCCGGCGAAGGCGCCTTCCGTGGAGAGGGCGGCCACGAAAGGCCCCCGGCGCAGGATGCTGGGGAAGAGGGCGTCGCAGGAGGCGGCGTCGTCCACGGCGTTCACCCACAGGCCCCGGGCCCGGGCGTGGGCGGCGATGACGGCGTTGGCCGCCGGATCGCTGGTGGCGCTGATGACCAGGTGGATGCCGTCCAGGTCCTCGGGCCGGAAGGACCTTTCGTGGCGCTCGGCGTCGAAGGCCGCCAGCGCCTCCAGGAAGGCCGGGGAGAACGCCAGGGCCACGGCCCGCAGGCGGCAGCCCGTGGGCTCGAGGGCGCGGAGCTTAGCCAGCGCGACGCTCCCGCCGCCCACCACGAGCACGCGCTTCCCGCGGAGATCCAGGAACAAGGGCAGCAGGCTCATGGGGGATCTCCTGGGTGGGGTGGAAGCGGTGGTGGAGGGATTCGCCGAGGAAGAGAATTCCGGGACCGCTGGTGGCGGGGAGGAGGGCGCCGGAGGCCGCGTGGGCCAGGGTGGAGAAGGTGCTGGTCTGGCCCGGACACTGGGCCTGCTCCACCAGCGCCACGGGCAAGGTGGGTGGCGCGCCGTGGTCCAGGAGCTCGCGGGCCAGGGTCCGCAGCGTCCGCGTGCCCATGTAGACGGCGAGGGTGCCGCCGCTGGCCGCCAGGTCGCGCCAGGCGGCGGCGGTGGCGGGCAGGTGGTGGCCCTCCAGGACCGTGATGCGGCGGCTGACCTCCCGGTGGGTGAGGGGGAAGCCCGCGCCGGCCGCGGCGCCCTGGAGGGCGCTCACGCCGGGGATCACGTCGAAGGGGATGCCCGCGGCTTCCAGAGCCAGGGCCTCCTCGCCGCCCCGCCCGAAGATGAGGGGGTCGCCGCCCTTGAGGCGCGCCACCCGACGCCCGGCCCGGGCGTACTCGATCATCAGCCGGTGGATGTCCGCCTGCTCCGTCCCACCCTTCCCGCAGCGCTTGCCCACGGGGATGGCCAGGGTCCCTTCGGGGAAGAGCCCGGCGAAGGAGGGGTCCAGCAGGGCGTCGTAGAGGACCACCTCGGCGGCAGCCAGGGCCCGGAGGCCCCGGACGGTGATGAGATCCGGGCAGCCGGGGCCGGCGCCGACAAGGCTGACGAAGCCCGGGCGGTCCGGCAGCGGCCCGGTTCCGGCAGATAGAGGGGGGCTGGGGACCTGCTCGACACGCTGGGGAACGGGCATGGCGTTCTCCGGAAGGCGGCACTGGAAAGGGCCGAACATCCAGGTTCCATGGCTAGAAATTAATTGTCAAGTTAATTAATTAAATTGATTAAGTATTATTCAATCTCCCGACTGCGGTCCAGTGGTTTCGAGTCCCCGTCTTCCCCATTCCGCCCAAAAGGGGTTCCCGTGCGAGGTGGTGGATGAACGGGCATCGGGATTCCCTCCGGGGCCACCGCTGCGCGGCGTCCCCTCCGGCCGCACGAATCGCTGGCACGCCGCTTCACGGCTCCGACAGCCCCCCGGGCTGCCGAAGCCTACGGCTACCTGCCAGCCTTTCAGTGACTTCGAATCCCTCTCTCTCCGCCAAGAAAAGCGCCCCGCTGGGCGGGGCGCAGATGGCGGAGAGAGAGGGATTCGAACCCCCGAACAGGTTTCCCCGTCTCCGCATTTCGAGTGCGGTGCCATCAACCACTCGGCCATCTCTCCGGGACGCTCATTCTAGCAAACCGGCGGGGAGAATCCAGCCTCCGGGAGGGGCGGGCGGGGCCTCATCCCGCGATCTGACCCTCCGCCACGGCCTGCCGGGCTTCCGTGAGCTGAGCCAGCGTGAGCGCCGCGATGGCGAGCAGGAGGTCGCGGACCGCCACATCGAGGAAGGCGCCCATGGTGAGCAGGTTCAGGGCGATGCCCACGAGCCAGAGGCCAGCGACGTAGGCGCCCAGGCGGGTCCAGCGGGTGAGGATGGCGAGACCCACGGCCATCTCCACGAGCCCGATGGCATGCATGAAGGTCGCGGGGGAGACGGGGATCACGCGCAGCACCAGGGGATTCAGGTAGAGCTCCCACTTGGCTAGGAGGTTGAAGTACTTGTCCAGTCCGGCCAGGAAGGGCGCGGCGCCGAGGCCGATGCGCAGGGCCCACCAGCTCGTGTTCAGCTTGTCGTTCATGGTCTGGTTCCTTTCTTCAAAAGGGGAGGTTCACAGGCTCTTCAGGTACTCGACGAGATCCGCCTTCTGGGCGCTCGTCAGCCCGAGACCCTTCCGGGTGTCGTAGGTGTCGACGACCGCGCCCAGCGTGGAGGCTGTGCCGTTGTGGAAGTAGGGCGCGTGCTGCCACAGCCCGGCGAGGGGTGCGGTCCGGTACATCTTGGTGGCGCTCCGCGAGGCGTAGCTTGGAACGCCCGCCGGCTCGGGCTCACTGACCACTTCGCTGGGCAGGTGCAGCCGGACATTGGCATCGGTCAGCATCGGGCCCGAGTGGCAGGCGGCGCATTTCCCCGGGCCCTCGAAGACCGCCTTGCCCCGGACCGCCGCGGCGGCATCGAAGCTCCCGGCCGGCGGCCGCGGCGCTGCGAGGCTCAGCTGGTAGGCCTGGAGGGCCGGCAGCTTGGCGGACACCAGGTCGGTGGTGCCGTGCGTCACGCTCACGCCGGTGCGGGGCTCGGAGAAGCTGCCCTGGCCGCCCATCTGGGTCACGGCCACATAGCGGTTCCAGTAGGCGAGGTCGCTGCCGTCGCCGGTGGCGGTGACGCTGTGCACGCCCAGCAGCCCGTAGGCCGGCGGGATCACCTGGGGACCGTTCTGCCCGTCGAGGTTGAAGCGGGGATCGTACTTCCCCTTGCCCCAGGAGGTGTAGACAGCCTTGGCGCCCGCGGGCACCGCGGGGGAGAGGGCGATGATGGCGCCCGGGTTCAGGTCGCGGTTGGCCCAGCCGTCCAGGCGCTTGCCGATGCCCGGCGCGAAGGAATTGTCTACCGTCGAATGGCACAGCGCGCAGGTGATGCCGACCCGGGTCAGGGTGTCCTTCCCGTTGAGGGTCTCCACGGTGCCCTTCACGCCCACGACGGCGTTGAGCTTCAGCAGGGCCACCGTGGTGGCGGGATCCGTCAGGCTGATGGCCCCGCTCTGGATCCCCTGGACCACCGCCGGGGGCAGCGCTTCGGCGTCCACCTTCAGGCCCACGGACAGGGCGGTGGCGGGGTCCACGGCGGAGGCGATCACTCGGTGCATGCCCAGGGTGTCCGTCCAGAAGGCCTCGTCCCCGAAGGTGTCATCGCGGAAGATGACCTTGCCCTGGGCGACCAGGGCCGGGTCCAGGGACGGTTCGCCGGGGACGGCTGCCGCGCGATGGCTGGAGTAGCAGCCGGCGGCGGCGAGCAGGGCCGCGACCGGGAGGGCGAGGGCGTATCTCAGGGGCAGTTTCATGGCGGACTCCTTGCCCGGACGGGCGCTCCAGTGGTTCACCACCTGAATCTAGGAGTTCGATAAAAACAAACAAGAATGTTTAAATTGTTTAAACTCTCAACATCAGATGTGCCCGCGGAGGTGGCCATGAAGAACCTGCACGAGAACCAGCGCAAGATCCTGGAGCACCTGCTCAGCCACCACGAAGGCGCCTCGCTGGACGAGCTGGCCGCGCACCTGGGGCTCACCCGGACGGCGGTGCAGCAGCACGTCCTGAAGCTGATGGATCTCGGCTACCTCACCTACTTGGACACGAAGGGTTCCGTGGGCCGGCCGCGGCGGCGCTACCTGATCTCAGACGAGGGGATCGACGCCTTCCCCAAGAAGTACTCCTGGCTGGCCAACGCCATCCTGGCCCAGCTGGCCCAGGACCTGGGACCCGGTGGCGCCAGGTCCTTCATGAAGCACCTAGCCGGGGCCGTGGCAGCCTCGCTGGAGAGCCAGGTGAACCCCGCCGATCCGCCGGCCCAGCGGCTGCGGAAGGTCACCGCGCTCATGAACGAGCTGGGCTACCGGGCCGTCCTGAAACCAGGCGAGGCACCCGGGGAGGCCGCCATCGAGGCGGTCAATTGCGTGTACCACTCCGTAGCCAAAGTGCACCCGGAGCTCTGCCAGTTCGATGTGAGCCTGATCGAGCAGGCCTCCGGCATGAGCGTCCACCTGGAGACCTGCATCGCCAAGGGGGGTGCCGTGTGCCGGTTCTGCATCGCGAAGGAGTCCCGGCGCTGAAGGCCGCTGCGCCCGATAGAATCCAGCATCCGGGAGGATGCGATGGCTTCGAGGGCGTGGGGACTGGGGCTGGCGATGGTGACGGTCGCCCTGTCGGCCCAGGATGCAGACCTGGCTTTGACGGACGCGGCGGCGGATCGGTTCGCGTCGCTGGCGCTCAAATGCGTGCGGCAGGAATACCCGAACAAGCTGGATCACGTGATGAACGGCGCGGAGGAGGTGAAGGCCCCGAAGGCGCTGCATCCGGCTTTCTACGGCTGCTTCGACTGGCACTCGTCGGTCCATGGCCATTGGATGCTAATGCGCCTGCTGCGTACGCATCCCGGCATGGCGAAGGCGGCCGAGATCCGCGCGGTACTGGACGAGAATCTGGCGCCGGAGCGCATCGCCACGGAGGTGGCCTACTTCGGCCAACCAGGGCGGCGGAGCTTCGAGCGCACCTATGGTTGGGCGTGGCTGCTGAAGTTGGCGGCGGAACTGAGGACCTGGGACGCCCCCGAAGCCCGGCGCTGGTCCGCGGCGCTGCAACCGCTGGCGGATCGGGTGGTTCAGGCCTACCTGGACTTTCTGCCGAAGCAGACCTATCCCATCCGCACCGGGGTGCATCCCAACTCGGCCTTCAGCCTGGACCTGGCGCTGGACTACGCCCGGGCCGCGAGGGACACCCGGCTGGAGGCGGTGATCCTGGACCGGGCCCACATCTGGTTCGGGAAGGATCGCCGCGGTCCTCTGGCCTGGGAGCCGGGCGGGGAGGACTTCCTGTCGCCCTGCCTGGAGGAGGCCGCCCTCATGGCCCGCCTGCTGCCCCGGGACCACTTCCGCCGGTGGCTGGACGGCTTCCTGCCCGGCCTGCCCGGCGCGCTGGTCCCCGCGACGGTCTCGGACCGCACGGACCCCAAGATCGTCCACCTGGACGGCCTGAACCTGAGCCGCGCCCGGGCCCTGTACGACCTGGCCCGGACCTTCGGGCCGAAGGATTCCCGGCGGGAGGTTCTGGTGCGGAGCGCCGACCGCCACGCCCGGGCTTCGCTACCGCATCTGGCCACCGGCAGCTACGAGGGCGAGCACTGGCTGGCCACCTTCGCCGTGCGCATGTTGGAATCGCGTTAGCCGCGCTAGCCCCGCCGCCGCCGGAAGAAGGCCTGGAGCTGCTCGCGGCACTCGGCCTCCAGCAATCCGCCCTCGAAGGCGAAGCGGTGGTTCAGGGCCGCGCCGTCCAGGGTGTCCAGCCAGCGGCTGACGCCCACTTTGGGGTCCGGGGCGCCGAACACCACCCGGCCTACCCGGGCGTGGATCAGGGCGCCGAAGCACATGAGGCAGGGTTCCAGCGTCACGTAGAGCGTGGCCCCCGTGAGCCGGTAGTTCTTCGCCCAGGCCCCCGCGCTGCGCAGGGCCTGGATCTCCGCGTGGGCCGTGGGGTCGTTCAGTTTCACCGGGTGGTTGTGGCCGCGGCCCAGCAGGGCGCCTTCCGACACCAGCACGGCGCCCACGGGCACCTCGTCCAGGCGGTCCGCCTTCTCGGCCTCCTCGAGGGCGAGCTTCATGAAGTAGATGTCGTCGCCGCTCCACATGGCATCCAGTGTGGCCGAACAGCGCCGCCTACCTCGGGAACAAAGGAGCAGTATGGCCGAAAAGCCCTTGAACAAAAAGGCTGATCCTCGGTTTTGAGGGTCGCTACACTCACTTTGGTCCTTCGGACCGATGTCATTCTCACGACCCCGCGGCGGCCCGGCCCCCGCGGGGTTTTTGCAGGGCCACCGAGCGGGGGGAGGCACATGCACGCGCACCTGATCCTGAAGGACGGGACCATCTT
>DASXUH010000113.1:0-3147 GCA_036504935.1 Geothrix sp.
CCGCGCCATCAAGAACGGCTTTGCCTTCGATCTGGGCCCCTTCGAGACCTGGGACACCCTGGGGGTCGAGCGGGTCGTGGCCCGCATGAAGTTCGAGGAACAGCCCATCGCGCCGCTCGTGGAGCAGATGCTCGCCAAGGGCATCACGAGCTTCTACCGCTGGGAGCACGGCGTCCCCGTGGCCCAGCTCAATCCCAAGACCCTGGCCTACGACGCGATCCTCGAAGACAAGCGCGTGATCATCCTCAAGCGCGAGGAAGGCCGCGGGAAGGTGATCGCGGAGAACGGCAGCTGCCAGCTCTTCGATTTGGGCGATGACGTGGCCTGCCTCAGCTTCCACAGCAAGATGAACGCCCTCGACGACGGGATCATCATGCTGATGGAGGACACCCTCCAGAAGCACGTGCCGGGCCGGTTCAAGGGCTTGGTGGTGGGCAACCAGGGCCAGCACTTCAGCGCCGGAGCCAACCTGGTGATGGTGCTGAACGCCGCCAAGGACAAGCAGTTCGACCAGATCGAAGAAGTGGCCCGGCGCCTGCAATACGCAGCCCGCATGCTCACCTATGCGCCATTCCCCACCGTGGCGGCGCCCTTCAACCTGGCGCTGGGCGGCGGCTGTGAGATGACCATGGCCTGCCAGCGGGCCGTGGGCCACGCCGAGCTGTACATCGGCCTGGTGGAAGTGGGCGTGGGCGTCATCCCAGCCGGCGGCGGCTGCCTCCAGATGCTCCTCCGCATGGAGGATGCCATGGCCGCCAAGGGCCAGCTGGGCCCCATGCCCAAAGTGAAGTCCGCCTTCCAGTTCATCGGCACCGCAAACGTGAACACCAGCTTCGACGAGGCCCAGCGCAACGGCTACCTGCGCCGCACGGATCGCCGCGTGATGAACAAGGCCTTCCTGCTGAACGAGGCGAAGCAGGAGGTCCTGAAGATGGCTGCCGATTTCCAGCCCGTGAAGGAGCGCACCCTGCGTCTCCCCGGCCGGGGCGGCAGCGAGGCCCTGAAGATGGCTGTCAGGGACTTCCAGTTGCAGGGACTGGCCAGTGAGCACGATGCCGTCATCATGGGCGAGCTGGCCAACATCCTCTGTGGCGGGGACGTGAGCGTGGTCCAGGAGGTCACCGAGGAGCGGATCCTGGAGCTGGAGCGGCAGGCCTTCGCCCGCCTCTGCAGCTACGAGAAGACCCAGGCCCGCATGGATGCCATCCTGAAAACCGGCAAACCCCTGCGGAATTAGCTCAAACTCCCGTGATTTTGTGACTTAAGCCGCCTTTTCCCGGGCGGCTTTTTTTTGCTGTTGCCAGGGGATACGCAGGTCGGAACACTTGGGGCGGTCGACATCCGAACCCCACAATCAGGAGGCACTGTGAGCGGCAATTCTCAGTCAACTCCACGCGTAGCGGCCATCGTGGGCCCCTACCTCTCCGGAAAGACCTCCTTGATGGAGAGCCTTCTCTTCGTGGCGGGCGCCCTGCCACGCAAGGGCTCCGTCAAGGAGGGGAATACCGTCGGCGATGCTTCCCTGGAAGCGAAGGCCCGCCAGATGAGCGTCGAGGCCAGTCTCGCGGCCTGCACCTACGAGGGTGAGAGTTGGACCCTCATCGACTGCCCCGGGTCCGTCGAGTTCCGTCAGGAGACGGTCCACGCCCTCATGGCCGCGGACATCGCTGTGGTGGTGTGCGATCCCGATCCGGCCCGTGCGCTGATGGCGGCGCCTGCCTTGAAATTTCTCGACGATCACAAGATCCCGCACGTGATGTTCATCAACAAGGTGGAGGCCGCCGGCAGCGCAGGGAGACTGAAGGACGTGTTCAACGCCTTGCAGATGATTTCCGAGCGCCCCCTGGTGCTCGTGGAAATCCCCATCCACGAGGGCGACCAGGTCACGGGCTATGTGGACCTCATCAGCGAGCACGCCTACCAGTACGAGGCAGGCCGGGACGCGGATCTCAAGCAGCTGCCGGATTCCGTGCTTCCCGAGGAGCGCGAGGCCCGCCAGCTCCTGCTGGAGAAACTCGCGGACTTCGACGACCACCTCATGGAGGAGCTGCTGGGCGATGTGGTGCCTTCGCTGGAGGAGGTCTCGGAGGATTTGGCGAAGGACGTGCGGGACGACCTGCTGGTGCCCGTCTTCTTCGGCTCCGCCGACAAGGATGCCGGCGTGCGCCGCCTCTTCCAGGCCCTCTGCGACGAGGCGCCCCGGGTGGACGCCACGGCCGCGCGGCTGGGCATCCCCGATGGGAAGGACACGCTGGTGCAGGTGTTCAAGAGCGTCCACGCCCAGCACGTGGGCAAGCTGAGCATCTCGCGGGTGTGGCGCGGCGAGGTGGCCGACGGCGCCATCCTGGCGGGCAACCGGGTGAGCGGCATCAACCGGCTCTTCGGGTCCCAGCAGATCAAGCAGCAGAAGGCTTCAGCGGGCGAAGTGGTCGCCCTCGGGCGCATGGACGAGGTCCGCACCAGCGAGGGCCTCACGCCCACCACCAGGCTGGAACTGGACTGGCCCGAGCCCCTCCAGCCCATGCTGGCCCTCAGTCTCCACACCCTCAAGAGCGGCGACGACGTGAAACTGTCGTTGGCCCTCCAGAAGCTCTGCGAAGAGGACGCCTCCCTGCAGGTGGAGCAGAACGCCGAGACCCAGGAGCGCGTCCTCTGGGGCCAGGGCGAAGTGCACCTGAAGTGCGCGCTGGACCGCCTCAAGAGCCGGTTCGGCCTCGATGTCCAGCAGCATCCGCCCATGGTGCCCTACCGCGAGACCTTCACGAAGGGCGCCAAGGTGCATGGCCGCCACAAGCACCAGACCGGCGGCCACGGCCAGTTCGGCGACGTGTGGTTCGAGGTCAAGCCCCTGCCACGCGGCACAGGCTTCCAGTTCGAGGAGCGCATCGTCGGGGGCGTGGTGCCCAAGAACTTCTTCGGCGCCATCGAGCATGGCGTGGTGGACTGGATGAAGCGCGGCCCCCTGGGCTTCCCTGTGGTGGACATCCATGTGGCCCTGGTGGACGGCAGCTACCACACCGTGGACAGCTCCGACATGGCCTTCAAGACCGCCGCCCGCATCGGCATGACCGAGGCCGCCCCCGTCTGCCACCCCGTGCTGCTGGAGCCCATCTCCGAGGTCCACATCAGCGTCCCCAGTGAATACAC
>DASXUH010000114.1:0-7014 GCA_036504935.1 Geothrix sp.
GGGTTCACCCTTCTTGGCCGAGATGAACCGGATGACGTCCTCGTTGAGCCCGGGCGCGACGCTGTCCGCCTCGATGTCCGTCACGAAGCCGTACTTGTATTCCTGGCTGGTGACCCCATTCAAGGTGGTGCTCATCCTCGCCTCCCGAGGCTTCCATTCTGGAATCTCGACCAAAATTGTCAACTTAATAGACTGTGGCCCCGGTCACGCTTCCGCGGGGGCGTCCAGTTCCTTCAGAAGTCCCCGGATCTGGTTCTTCACACCCTTGGCCTGGCTGTCGTTGAGATCGCCGGGTTCGGCGTCCAGGCCGGCCTTGAGCAGGGTCCGGGCTTCCTCCCGCTCGCCCAGGCCCGCCAGGGCGGCCCCGAGCTGGAAGTGGTTGATGAGGGTGGGTTCCTTCTCCAGCAGGGGATCCAGCAGCTCCAGTACCTCCTGGTGCCGCTTGAGGGCCAGGAGGTACTGGCCCAGCAGGGTGCGGGCGCGGGGTTCCATGCCTGGCAGGGGATGGGCATGGAGGCGGCGGACCTCGACCAGATCCTGCTCTGAGGCCTGGCCGTTCATGAGGCGGTAGGCCTGGCGCATGAGGGCGGCCTCCCAGGCGCCGGTGCTCTTGGGATGGCGGGTGAGGAAGGCATCCAGGATCCGGGCGATCTCCGGCTCGCGCTTCTGGGCCATGAGGTGCTCCAGGCCCAGGCGCAGGGCCAGGAAGCAGAGGCGCGGATGCCGGTCCGAGCAGGCGAAGTCCAGGGCTGCCTTCAGGGTCTTTTCCGGGTTCTGGAGGAAGGCCAGGCGCAGATCCAGCCACTCGGAACGCTGGCTCTTCCCCTTGCGCCGGACCCGCTTGAGGAGGAGGGCGGCCGGCTCCAGCTGGTCCTCGTCCAGGAGGTTCTCGACCTCGTCCAGCAGGGTCTGCGTGCCGGTCTTCCCGTCCCGGGCCTCCCGCAGCTGCTGGTGGTCCTCGGCATCCACCATGAGCAGGAGGTGGGGATCGCCAGGGTTCTGCATCAGCAGTTCCTGGAGGATGGCGAAAGCCTTGGACCGGTCGCCCTGCTGGAGGTAGGCCTCGGCCAGGGATTCCCGCACATGGAGATCGCCGGGCAGGTAGGCGCTGGCCTCCTTGAGGACGGGCACGGCCAGAGCGCTTTCGCCCCGGGCCAGGCGAACCTGACCCAGCAGCAGCAGGGTCTCGCCATCCTTGCGCCGGGCCACGGCCTCCTGGGCCGCCTCCAGGGCGCCCTGCAGATCCTCTTCATCCAGCAGCAGTTCCGCCAGCAGCATCCGGGGCTCGGGATCATCGGGGCGCAGATCCGAAGCCTGGTGCAGGGCCTCGATGGCCTGGTCCGCCTGGTCCGGCAGCTCCTGGAGCAGCTTGGCGAGCAGCATCCAGGCCTCGAAGTGGCGGGGGCTCAGGCTCACGGCCTTGCGGACCAGGCCTTCCGCCTCCTCGAAGTTCTGGGCGGCTTCGTGGAGGGAGGCGGCGGTGAAGATCAGCTCGTAGTTCTTGGGGTCCAGGGGCAGGGCCTGGCCCAGGCGCTGGGCAGCGCCCGGCAGGTCGGCGGCCTCCAGCAGGGCCGTGGTCTCCAGCAGGGCCCGCTTGAGCTGGGACATGGACTTGGGCCGGGCGATGGGCAGGATGCGGGCCCGGTAGCGAGTGAACAGCTCCCGGGCGCTGATGAGGTGCAGATTCTCCTCCACCAGCTGCTCCCAGCGCTCGGAGAAGGCGTGGGCGTCCAGCTGGCGTTTCTGCTCCATCTCCTGCACCAGGGCCATGAGGCCGTTGCGCAGCATCACCTCGCTGCGCTCCAGCTTGCCCAGCTGGTCCGAGACGGTCTCCAGGTAGGTCTCCACCCGGCGCAGAGTCTCCTCCAGGCCGGTGATGCGCTCCAGCAGGTGCTCTTCCAGGTCCTCGCCGCCTTCCGGCTCGTCCGGCTCGTCCTCCCAGGTCTGGTCCCCGGCCAGGATGAGGAGCCGCGTGCCGCACTTCACGCAGGTCTCCCGGTCCCCGGGATTCCAGGAAAGGCAGTTCTGACAGTAGGAACCAGGCAGATCGTTGGCCATGGTTCCAGGATAGCTGGCCCCGGGGGGCTGAAGGTTTTATCCTGATGCCCGCGAGGGCGGCCCATGAGTGACGAGCAGGAACGCCAGGACAAGCGCCAGGAAGCCATGGAATGGGTGGGGAAGGCCTATCAGCTCCACATGAAGGGCGAGGTGGCCAAGGCCATCGGCCTCTACACCAAATCCATCGAGATCTGCCCCACGGCCGAGGCCTACACCTTCCGCGGCTGGGCGCGCTCCTTCGAGAAGGATTACGCTTCGGCCATCGAGGACTGCCACCGGGCCATCGACCTGGATCCCGAATTCGGCAACCCCTACAACGACATCGGCGCCTACTACGTGGAGCAGGCCGAGCCCGACGAGGCCATTCCCTGGCTGCGGATGGCCCTCAAGGCCAAGCGCTACGAAAGCTACTGCTTCCCCCACTTCAACCTGGGCCGCGTATATGAGGCAAAGGGCCAGCTGGACACGGCTCTCGAGCATTTCCGGAAGGCCCTGGAAGAGAACCCCCGCTATGCCCTGGCCGCCAAGGCCGTCGAGCGGGTCAAGGGCAAGCTCTCGGTGAGGGACCCGGAGAAGATCGGCTGAAGTGTGGTGAACTGGAAGTGGGAGACGCCATGAAGTTCACCATCGCCCACAGCCCCGATTCCGACGATGCCTACATGATGGCCCCCCTGGCGCTGGGGTGGCTGGATCCGGAGGCGTTCGAGATCACCTTCGTCCGCAAGGACATCGAGACCTTGAACGCCGAGGCCACCGAAAGCCGCTACGACGTCACCGCCATCAGCTTCGGCGCCTACCCGGAACTGCTGGGCCGCTACGACCTGCTCACGGCCGGCTCCAGCATCCAGGAAGGCACCGGCCCCCTGGTGGTGAGCGGCAAGCCCATGGAACCCGCGGCGCTGAAAGGGCTCACCATCGCCATTCCCGGACGGCGCACCAGCGCCTACCTGGCCATGCGGATGTGGTGCAAGGCTCTGGGATTCGAGCCCAAGGTCGAGCTGGTGCCCTTCGACCAGATCCTGACGGCCGTGGCCGAGGGCCGCTTCCAGGCCGGCCTGCTCATCCACGAAAGCCAGCTGATGTACCACGACGCGGGCCTGCGCCTGGTGGTGGATCTGGGCGCCTGGTGGAAGCACGCCTATGATCTGCCCCTGCCGATGGGTGGCAACGCCATCCGCCGGGACTTGCCGGCCGACGTGAAGCAGCGCTTCGCCATCCTCATGCGCAAGAGCGTGGAGATGGCCCGCGCGCGCCACTGGGAGAGCGTGGACTACAGCCAGTCCTTCGGCCGCGGCATGGACCGCGAGATGATCGGCCGCTACGTGAACGCCTGGGTGAACGACTTCACCGTGGACCCCGGCCCCCGGGGCCGCGAGGCCGTGGAGAAGCTGCTGGGCCTCGAGCCCGTGTGGATCCAGGGCTGAGATCGCTCAGTGGCACCTCGAAGCAAAGAGCATGAATAAGCGGAGGGGGCGGAGCTGCTGAGGAAAGCGGAGAAAAAGATCCGCCAGATTTCCTCCGCTTTCCTCTGCCCCTCGGCCATCCTCCGCCTACACCCGCTTTCCCCACGGTTGGGACAGCTACTCCCGCGCCGCCTCCAGCCGGATGGCCACGCGCATCCGCCGGCCCTCGCGCTGGATGGCGAGGTCGGCGCTGCCACCCAGGGGGAGGGCCTCGACGGCGTCCAGCAGGCTGTCCCAGTCCTCGACGGCCTTGCCGTTCACGGCCTGGATGAGGTCGCCGGCGAGGACGTTGCGGCCCTCGACCCCCACGCCCTGGAGGCCGGCCCGGGCGGCGGGGCCGCCGCGGTAGACCTTCCCGACCATCACACCCTTCTGGGGACCGAAGGCCCGCTCCACCAGCCGCGGCGCCACGGGTTCGAAGCCCAGGTCCGCCCGCTCCAGCTTGCCCCGGGCGATGAGCTGGGGCACCACGCGATTGACCGTGTCCACGGGCACGGCGAAGCCGATGCCGGCGCTGGCGCCGCTGGGACTCTGGATGGCGGTATTCACGCCCACGAGCCGCCCGGCGCTGTCCAGCAGCGGCCCGCCGCTGTTGCCGGGGTTGATGGCCGCGTCAGTCTGGATGACACCCGAGATGCGCCGCCGGGTGACGCTCTGGATCTCGCGGCCCAGCGCCGACACCACACCGGTGGTGAGGGTCTGGTCCAGGCCGAAGGGGTTGCCGATGGCCAGCACGGCCTGGCCCACCTGCAGGTCCGCGCTGGTGCCTAGGGGGATGGGCCGCAGCTTCGGCGGCGTCTTCGTCATGAGCAGCACCGCCAGATCCTTGTCCGGGGCACCGCCCACGTAGGAGGCCTCATGGCGGCTGCCGTCCGCCAGGGTGATGAAGGCGCGGGTGGCCCCCTGGATCACGTGGAAGTTCGTGACCACGTGGCCCTGGGCGTCCCAGAGGAAGCCCGTGCCGGAACCAGCGGGTACCTCCACCACATCGAGCCCGAAAATGTCCCGGGCGCGCTCCTCCGTGGTGGTGATGTAGACCACGCTTGGGGCGGCCTCCTTGAACCGCCGGATGGAGACCTGCTCCCATTCGGGCAGGGCTCCCCGGGGCTCCACCGAGCGCGGTCGCGCCGGGCTGGGGGTGAGGGCATGGCCGCACCAGCCGGCGAGGACGCCCGCGGACAACAGACCGAGGATGAGGACGCTCCGTCGCATGGGACCTCCAAGGCGGATCCCAATTTATCCGCCCGCAGGGATAGGTCAACCCCTTGAAATTGAGTAGTTATGATTTTTTGAATGAGCGGACTTGACATGTGACTTATAAGCACTAATATTTTATTCGCGAACGTCATCATGGCCTGCGTCTCAGGCGCATGGATGCACGGATCCACATTCACAGGAGGAACTCATGACCATCCTTCGCACCCGCAACCCCCAGGTCCTGCCGGCCACCGCCGCCAGCCTGGAGCCCTTCCGTTTCATGCGCGACTTCATGCGCTGGGATCCGCTCCGGGACTATGAACTCGGCGCCCCAACGGCCGCCTTCATGCCGAGCTTCGACGTGAAGGAAACCCCGGATGCCTACCAGTTCAGAGCGGATCTGCCCGGCATCGTTGAGGCTGACCTGGAGATCAGCCTCGAGGGCACCCGGCTCACCGTCGCGGGCAAGCGCGATGAGGAGGCTCTGAAGGACGGTGAGCGCATCCACATCTCAGAGCGCAGCCACGGCCAGTTCAGCCGCACGTTCACCCTTCCCGAGGATGTGGAGGGCGAGAAGGTGCTGGCCGAACTCCGCAACGGCGTCCTCACCCTCATGGTGCCCAAGCGCCCCGAGGTACGCCCGCGCAAGATCAACGTCAGCCTCGGCTGACAAAATGAGGCCCCGGAAACCGGGGCCTCATTTTGTCAGTTGTAGAAAAACTGCGGGGGACCGAAGGTCCCGGGTGTGGTGGCGCTGTTGAAGCGCACCACGATGTCGCCGTCCGCCAGCACCAGGTCCGGGCGGCCGTCCCCGTTCATGTCGCCGATGGCCACGCCCATGGGCCCCCAGGCGCCCCGGTAGATCGTGGGCGCCCGCAGGGCGCCCGGGATGGCTGGATCCTGGAGGAACACAGCCACGCTGCCCGGATCGCCGGGCAGCCCCGCATTGGCCACCGCCACGTCCAGCTTGCCGTCGCCGTTCAGGTCCCCGACCGCCAGCGCGGTGGAGCGGTAGCCGGTGGTGTAGTGGACCGGCGGGAGGAAGGTGCCTGCGGTGGCGCCCTGGATCAGCACGCTCAGGCCCTGGGTGCCGGGGCTGAGGGAGGCGCCGTAGTTGGCGGTGAGCAGGTCCAGCTTGCCGTCGCCATTGAGGTCCGCGGCCCTGATGGCCACGGGCTGGACGCCGGTGGGGTAGTACACGGCGGGAGCAAAGACACCGGCGCTGGTCTGGAGGAGCACGGAGACGGTATTGGCGGTGGTGGCCACGGCGACATCGGCGAACCCGTTGCCGTCGAGATCCGCCACGGTGACGGCCTGGGGATCGCCGCCCACGGGGAACGTGACGGGGGCGAGGAAGGTCCCCGGGGTGGCTCCCTGGAGGAAGACCATGACGTTATTGGCGCCGCTGGCCGCCACCACGATGTCCATCTTTCCGTCGCCGTTCAGGTCGCCCACGGCCACGTCCAGGGGGGTGCGACCGGGGGTGGCCAGCACGATGGCGGGCAGGAAGAAGCCCGGCCTGGCAGGATCCGCCAGCCGCACGCCCACGGTCTGGTCAGCCGCGTTGGCCACCACGAGATCGGGCCGGCCGTCGCCGTTCACGTCCGCCACCACCAGATTGGCGGGCTGCGCGCCCACGCCGAAGCGGGTGGGCAGAGCGAAGGCGCCTGCGGGTCCCTGGAGGCGGGTCGAGACATAGCCCTGGGTGGGCACGCCGCCGAAGTCCGTGGACACCAGGCCCAGGATGTCCGGCCGACCGTTGCCGTCGATGTCCGCCACGGCGATGGCGTTCACCAGATACCTGGCCGTGGGGCGGTAGCTGTAATCCGACCCCGAGCAGCCCAGCAGGGCGAGGATGCCGAGGGATCCGAGGAGGAGGGAGGTGCGTGGACGCATGGCGGCTCCGTGGACCTGTGCAAACAAGAATGTGCTGTTGGATCGGGACCCGCAAGAAGGCAGGAGGTGGGACCTGGGAGAGGCTCCCAGGGTTGAGGTGCGATCAGACCGCCTCGACGGTCACCTTCCAGCTGACCAGTTCCCGGGGCAAGAGAGCCGGCCAATAGGCCACGATCTCCTGGGCCTTGGGCCGCCCGCCCGCGAAGCCCGTGACACCTGCTGGGCCTGCGGTGACGAGTGGTGCGATCTCTCGCCCGAAACGCTCCACTTTTTTCAGATCCGGATCCTTCACACTCAAGCGCAGGACGATCTCGGCGGGGTCCGCCGGGGCGGGGGCGATGCCGGCGTGGACCGTGCTGGCGCCCAGGAATTCGGCGTCCGTGTGCTCGTATTCGAATCC
>DASXUH010000115.1:0-1607 GCA_036504935.1 Geothrix sp.
TCCATCGGCCTGGTCAGCGACAGCCTGGAGAACCTGAACGATGTGCTGGTGAACAGTCTGGGCATCCTGAGCCTCTGGCTGGCCAACCGGCGGGATCCCGATGACCGCTGGACCTTCGGCTGGCACCGTCTGGAGGTGTTCAACAGCCTGGTGGGCGTGGGCTTCCTGATGTTCCTCGCCGGAGCCGTGGGCTGGGAGGCCTTGGCCCGGTTCCGCCATCCCGTGCCCATCCAGACTGGCTGGGTGCTGGTGTTCTCGGGCATCGGCCTTGTCCTGAACATCCTCGCCACGGCGGTGCTGGTGCCCCGGGATCGCAGCCAACTGGAGCGCGATGCCAACCTGAAGGCCGCCTACCTGCACGCCTTCGCGGACAGCCTCACCAGCGTGTCGCTGGTGGGGAGCATGCTCCTCATCCGGCTCACGGGCTGGCGCTGGGTGGATCCGGCCATCGCCCTCGTGATCCTCGTGGTCATCCTGCGGGGCGCCGTGCTGCTGCTGCGGGATGCCGTGGGCATCCTCATGCACCGGGCCGCCTTCGAGCACGAAGCCGTGAAAGCTGAGCTCATGGGTCTGCCCGGCGTTCTCGGCGTGGAGGACTTCCGCAGCTGGAAGATGTGCAGCCACCTGACCATCGCCACGGCCCACATCATCGTCGAGGCCGACCGGCTGGGGGACACGGAGGCCCACCTGGAGCGCATCGAGCGCCTGCTGTGGGAGCGTCACGGCGTCCGCCACCTCACCGTGCACTTCGAGACGCGGGACATGGCAGACCGCCACCACCACCGGTTCATCCATCAGCACGAGGTGGAATCGGAGCATCGCCATTAGGGGCCAGTCCTCAGTCCTCAGTCTTCAGTAAATGCAAAAAGGGCGGCCAGGGCCGCCCTTTCCTGAAGACTGAGGACCGAGGACTGAGGACTCAGCTTCCCATTCCGTGCTTCTTCATGATGGCGGCGCGCTGGGTGTCGTATTCGGCCTGGGTGATGAGCTGGCCGTCGAAGAGCTCCTTGAGCTCGGTCAATTCATCTTTGAGGGACTTCGCGGGCGCCGCAGCTGCCGCTGGAGCGGGCGCATTGCCGGCGGGGAAGCCCTGTTGGCCCATCTGCTGGGCGGCGCCGGTCATCTGCTGGCCCATCATGTTGCCCATGCCGAAGCCCAGGCCCACACCCATGCCCATGCCGGCCACGCCGCCGGGGTTCTGGGCGGCGAGGGGGATGCTGTCGGCCACCTGCATCTGCGTGTAGGCGCCCATGACGGGAGCCATCATGCCCACGCCGGTGCGCTTGTCCATCATGGCTTCCACTTCCTCCGGGAGGCTGATGTTCTCCACGAAGAACTTGGACAGTTCCAGGCCCATGGTCTTGAACTCGTCCTGGAGCTTCTGCTTCACCAGATCGGAGATCTCGTCGTACTTGGCGGCCAGGTCGAGGGCGGGGATCTTGGCTTCGCCCAGGGTGTCCGTGAACCGGCTCATGATGGTCTTGCGGAGCTGCTCGGAGATGTCGGGCACGGTGTAGACGCCGTTGGTGCCCACCAGCTGCTTGAGGAAGGTGCCGCTGTCCACCACCTTGATGGAGTAGATGCCGAAGGCCCGGATGCGCAGCATG
>DASXUH010000116.1:0-7902 GCA_036504935.1 Geothrix sp.
CTCGTCGAAGGTGAGGCCCTTCATCAGCACGAGGTCCACCACGCCCTTGAAGTTCTCCTCGGCGCCGATGGGGATCTGGATGGGCATGGGCCGCGCCTTGAGGCGCGTCTTCATCATCTCCACCACGCGGAAGAAGTCCGCCCCGGGACGGTCCATCTTGTTGACGAAGGCCATGCGGGGCACGCCGTACTTGTCGGCCTGGCGCCACACGGTCTCAGACTGGGGCTCGACGCCGCCCACCGCGCAGAACACGGCGCAGGCGCCGTCCAGCACACGCAGGGAGCGCTCCACCTCGGCCGTGAAGTCCACGTGGCCGGGGGTGTCGATGATGTTGATGCGATGCTCCACGTCCTTCAGCTGGCCGGTCTGAGGCGTCCAGGCGGCCGTGATGGCGGCGGAGGTGATGGTGATGCCCCGCTCCTGCTCCTGCACCATCCAGTCGGTGGTCGCCGCACCCTCATGCACCTCACCGATCTTGTGGATCTTGCCGGTGTAGTAGAGGATGCGCTCCGTAGTGGTGGTCTTGCCGGCATCGATGTGCGCCATGATGCCGATATTCCGGTAGCGCTCGAGGGGGGTCTGGCGGGCCACTGCGGCCTCCTGAAAGGATCAATACGGAATCGGAGTCGGGGGTGCTTCAAAGACCTTCGCGGAAGGAGCCGCCGGTTTGGCGGCTCCTTCCGGTCGGATGGGCTGCTACCAGCGGAAGTGCGCGAAGGCCTTGTTGGCTTCGGCCATCTTGTGGACGTCGTCCTTCTTCTTGATGGCGGCGCCGCGGAAGTTCATGGCGTCCAGGATCTCGCCGGCCAGCTTGTCGCGCATGGTGCGCTCGCCGCGGGAGGCGGAATAGGTCTTCAGCCAGCGCATGGCCAGGGACTGGCGGCGGTTCTGGGGAACCTCCACGGGCACCTGGTAGGTGGCGCCGCCCACGCGGCGGGATTTGACTTCCACGGAGGGCTTGATGTTGTTCAGGGCCTTCTGGAAAGCCTCGAGGGCCTCCTCGCCGGACTTCTTGGCGACGATCTCCAGTGCGCCGTAGAGGATGCGCTCGGCGGTGGCCTTCTTGCCGCGCTCCATGAGGATGTTCACGAACTTGGAGACGGTGAGGCTGTTGTAGACGGGATCCGGGAGGATCTCACGCTTGGCAGGTGCGGAACGACGGGCCATGGTTTACCTCCCCCTACTTCTTCTTGGCCGGCGCGGCGCCAGCCTTGGGGCGCTTGGCGCCGTACTTGGAGCGGGACTGGTTGCGGCCGGCGACGCCGGTGGCGTCCAGGGTGCCGCGCACCACGTGGTAGCGCACGCCCGGCAGGTCCTTCACGCGGCCGCCGCGGATGAGCACGATGCTGTGCTCCTGCAGGTTGTGGCCCACGCCCGGGATGTAGGTCGTGCACTCGATGCCGTTGGTGAGACGCACACGGGCCACCTTGCGAAGCGCGGAGTTCGGCTTCTTCGGGGTGGTGGTGAACACGCGGGTGCACACGCCGCGCTTCTGCGGGCAGGCGTCGAGCGCGGGGCTCTTGGTCTTGTTCTGGAACGTCTTCCGCCCAACGCGGATCAGCTGATTGATGGTAGGCACACCATCCTCCAAGGAAGGCGCCGGGTTTTCCGGGCCTGGGCCCGAGAGGTTCGCCAACACGAGGAGCATCGGGGAACGTCGGACGGATGAAATCCTGCGCCGGCCCACGGGGCCGGAACCATCTAGGCTAACGGAATGGCCAGGAAAGTCAACGCGCCAAGCGAAAACAAGAGACCAGCATCACCCGGCCAGGGGGCAGCCGCAGCCGCCAGCGGCGCAGCCATGGCCACTCTTGGGGGGCTCGGCCGCCGGAGCGGAGGGCGTCGGCTCGGAGGCCGCGCCCTTGTACCATCCACCCCCGGCCAGGGCGAAGGCCGATACGGATACCTGGCGCTTCATGCCCTCGACCGCGCCGCAGGCCGGGCACGCGTGAGCCTCAGGTGCGGACAGGCTTTCCAGCTTCTCTTCGGGCTGGCCACAAGCTTCACAACGGTATTCATAGAGGGGCATGGCAGACTTCTCCTGGGACTTCTCCCTGAACCGATCATTTTATCCCGATTACTGAGATGCCGTCACCGACCCGTTTCTTCCAGAGCGCTGAAGCCTTTCTCGCCGCTGTCCCGCGGCCGGGAACCCTCTGCTTCACCAACGGCTGCTTCGATCTGATCCATCCCGGCCATGTGCAGTACCTCGCCGAGGCGCGGGCCCTGGGCGACTTCCTCGTAGTGGGCCTCAACAGCGATGCCTCGGTGGCGCGGCTCAAGGGCCCCAGTCGCCCCCTCCAGGACGAGGCGGCCCGTGCCGCCATCCTGCTGGGCCTCCGCAGCGTGGACGCGGTCATCCGCTTCGACGAAGACACACCACTGGAACTCATCCGTGCCCTCCAGCCCGATGTGCTGGTGAAGGGCGGCGACTACACGCCCGACACCGTGGTGGGCCGCGACGTAGTGGAGGCCAGGGGCGGGAAGCTCGTCCTCCTGCCCTTCCTCCCCGGGCACAGCACCTCGCGCATCGAGCAGCGGATCCGCAGCGGGCGCGGCGTCACGCTCGAACCGCGCGGGTAGACCGTTCGGATGATCCAGCCATGACAATTGCCCGCTAGGCTGGGGTCGGCCCCGATCTGGGGTCCGTTATCGTCGGAGGTTTCATGCGTCATCGCGTTGCCCTTTCCCTGGCCCTTCTGGGCCTGCCCCTCGCCGCCCAGGACATCACCGGCGGCCTGCAGACCGGTCTCTCCCTGCCGGTCGGGGACCTGAAGGACAAGTCCAATTACGGCACCAACCAATTCTTCGGCGCCCACATCGGCGGCCATCTCGATTTCAAACTCACCAACAACCACGAGATCCGCGCCCAGCTGACCTACCACAGCCTCCCGGGTTCCGGCTGGGGCGGCGCGCGGGACTACAAGAATGACTTCAAGATCCTGCAGGCCGGAGCCGACTGGGTCTACCACTTCCAGGGCCCCAGCCAGGGCTGGTACACCATCGCCGGCGCCTCCCTGAACAGCGTCAAGAATGACTGGAGCGCGGTCGGCTCCAGCGGCAGCTACAGCCAGAGCGGCAAGCTCGGCTTGCGCGGCGGCGGCGGCTACACCTTCAACCAGATGTTCTCGCTGGAGGGCACGCTCAACCAGGTCTTCGTGGACAAGAACGGCGGCGACGGCTTCGGCTTCGACACCGCCACCTGGGCCCAGGTGAGTGCGGTGTTCCGCTTCGGCCGGTAGGCTTTCTTCCACTCCCGAAAAACGGGCCGCATGTGCGGCCCGTTTTTTGTGAGAACCGGAAAAGCTAGAGCAGCGGCGACAGCAGCTGCCAGTACTTGGGCAGGGGCCAGAGGTCCGCGTCACAGGCTTCTTCCAGGTGGTCCAGCACTTCGCGCAGGGCGTGCTTGGCCTCGTTGACCTGCTTGCCGAAGGACTCGGTGCGGGCATGCAGGTCCTCGATGGCATCGGCCTCGGCCAGGGCCGTCTTCATGGCGGAAAGACGCGCCTGGGCCTCGCCGGCGAGGGTGGCCTGGGCCTGGAGGGCGGCCTTGAGGGTCTCGGGCACCGTGATGCCGGCGGCAGCCAGCCTCCCGAGGCTCTTGGCCCGGGCGCCGAGGTCGGCGGTAATGGAGGGCAGGATCTGGGTCTCCGCCATTTCGCGGAGCACCTGGGTCTCGATGGCGATGGCCTTCTGGTACTGCTCGTGGCGGATGTGGATGCGTGATTCCAGCTCGCCCTCGGACAGGATGCCGGGCTTGGTGAACACGGCCTTGGCGGCCGCGTCTTCCCAGATGTGGAGGGCGGCCACGGTGTCCTTGGCGTGGGGCAGGCCCCGGCGTTCGGCTTCAGCCTTCCAATCGTCCGAGTAGCCGTTGCCCTCGAAGCGGATGGCCTTGGTCTCGATGATGGCCTGGCGCACCACGTCCAGCACGGCGGCCTTGTGCTCCTTGCCGGCCTTGATCTCCGCATCGAGCTTGGCGTTCAAGCCGTCCAGGGCCTCGGCCACGGCGGCGTTGATGACCGTCAGCGGCAGCGCGATGGGCTGGCTGGAGCCCACGGCGCGGAACTCGAACTTGTTGCCCGTGAAGGCGAAGGGGCTGGTGCGGTTGCGGTCCGTGGCGTCTTTCTCGATGCGCGGCAGGTTGCCGATGCCGAGATCGAGGATGCGCTGGGTGGAGGCGTCGGCGGCGGCGCCCTTCTCGATGGCATCGAGGATGTGGTTGAGCTGGGCGCCGAGGAACACGGACATGATGGCCGGCGGCGCCTCGTTGGCCCCCAGGCGGTGGTCGTTGCCGGCGCTGGCGATGGCGGCGCGGAGCAGGCCGCCGTGGGTGTGGATGGCCTTCAAGGTGGCGCTGAGGAAGTAGAGGAACTGCAGGTTCTCCTCCGGCGTCTTGCCGGGCTCCAGCAGGTTCTGGCCCTCGTCCGTGGCCAGGCTCCAGTTCACGTGCTTGCCGCTGCCGTTGACGCCGGCGAAGGGCTTCTCGTGGAGCAGGATGGCCAGGCTATGCCGCTCGCCCACGGACTTGAGGAGCTCCATGAGCAGCTGGTTATGGTCGCTGGCGATGTTGGCGGCTTCGTAGATGGGCGCGATCTCGAACTGGTTGGGCGCCACCTCGTTGTGGCGGGTCTTGGCCGGGATGCCGAGCTTGAAGCACTCCAGCTCGACCTCCTGCATGAAGCCCAGGACGCGCTCCTTGATGCTGCCGAAGTAGTGGTCCTCGAGCTCCTGGCCCTTGGGGGGCTTGGCGCCCTGGAGGGTGCGGTTGGCGAACATGAGGTCGGGCCGCTGCTGGGCCAGCTCCAGGTCCACGGCGAAGTACTCCTGCTCGGGGCCGCACTGGGCCACCACCGCCTCGGCGGCCACGCCGAAGTGGGCCAGTCCCTCGACCGCGCGCCGGGACACCACTTCCATGGACCGCAGCAGGGGCACCTTGTGGTCCAGGGCCTCGCCGTGGTACCCGACGAAGGCAGTGGGAATGCAGAGGGTCTTGCCCAGGGGCCCTTCCATCAGGAAGGCCGGGCTGGCGGGGTCCCAGGCGGTGTAGCCGCGGGCCTCGAAGGTGGCGCGGAGGCCGCCGCTGGGGAAGGAACTGGCGTCGGGTTCGCCCTGGATGAGCTGGCCGCCGCTGAAGCGCTCGATCACCTGGCCCGGTTCGTCCCAGGCGATGAAGGCGTCGTGCTTCTCGGCGGTGGCGCCGGTCATGGGCAGGAACCAGTGGGTGAAGTGGGTGCAGCCCTGCTCCAGGGCCCAATCCTTCATGGCCTGGGCGACGCTCTTGGCCACTTCGGGCGACAGCGCCTCGCCGCGCTTCAGCGCCTGGCGATAGGCCTTGTAGACATCCTTCTGCAGGCGATCGCGCATGGTGCGCTCGCTGAAGGTGTTGCAGCCGAAGTACTGGCTGATCTTGAGCTGATCCAGCCGTGAGATGCTGGAAGTGTCTGGCGCCGGCGCCTTGGCCATGTGTCCCCCCTTGGACGTTGAACGATGAATGTAAATAAAAATAAACCGATGTCCGCCCCTCGGGGGCAGCCATCGGATTCCCACATCCACTTGGATCCTGCGATCCACCCACAGGATACAGGATACCCGCTTGTGGCAACAGGATTTTCAGCCTCTGAACGCGCTCTTTTCCTCCTCGATAATCTTCAACGGCATCAGGAGAGGGTGTCTCGCCCCGCCGCCCTGGCCTGGGAGCGCGCTGTGTTTGCCGAAGCCTTCGATCACGAGGGCCCCGGCGAGCGCATCCGCAGCTTCCTGGAGAAGGCCTAGAATGGCTCCATGGACCTGACCGCCCCCTACGTCCCTGACCTCGAGAGCATCCCCGCGGGAATCGACCTGCCCGCCGAGATCCGGCGCCTCAAGATCGAGCGCCGGGCCATCCTCCTGGCCCACTACTACCAGGAACCCGAGATCCAGGACCTGGCCGACTTCGTGGGCGACAGCCTCCAGCTCAGCCAGCAGGCCGCCAGGGCCGATGCCGATGTCATCGCCTTTTGCGGCGTCCACTTCATGGCCGAGACCGCCAAGATCCTCAACCCCGCCAAGACCGTGGTGATCCCGGACATGGACGCGGGCTGCAGCCTGGCGGACCGCTGCCCGGCGGACTACTTCGAGCAGTGGCTGAAGCAGTATCCCGATCACGACGTGGTGAGCTACATCAACTGCTCCGCCGGCGTGAAGGCCCTCAGCACGGTCATCTGCACCAGCAGCAACGCCGTCCGGGTGGTGGAGAGCATCCCGAAAGGCCGGAAGATCGTGTTCGCCCCGGACCGCCACCTGGGCAAGTGGGTCATGAAACAGACGGGCCGCGACATGGCGCTGTTCCCGGGCTTCTGCATCGTCCACGAGCAGTTCACGGCCAAGCGCGTGGCGGCCCTCAAGGCCCAGCACCCCGAGGCCAAGCTCATCGCCCACCCCGAATGCGACGCCACCGTGAGCCAGCTGGCGGACTTCGTGGGTTCCACGGCGGCCCTGCTCAACTTCGTGGCCAAGGACAGCGCCAAGGCCTTCATCGTGGCCACCGAGGCCGGCATCCTCCACCAGATGCGCCAGCGGCGGCCGGACGCCGAACTGATTCCCGCCCCGGCGGACAGCGGCTGCAACTGCAGCCTCTGCCCCTACATGAAGCTGAACAACCTGGAGAAGCTCTACCTCTGCCTGCGGGATCTGAAGCCCGAGATCCACCTGGACGAGGCCGTGCGGGTGAAGGCCCTCCAGCCCCTGGAGCGCATGCTGGCCCTGGGATGATGAAACACGGGTACTGGCGCTAATCTGGGGGATCCCTTCCACCGAGCCCCCATGTACCGCCACCGCACCTCCCGGTTCCGCCTCCTCCATCCCAGCCTCGGCCTCTCGCGCTGGCAGCATCTCCAGCAGCGCAGCGGCATCGCCCTCCTCGCCCTGGCCGGGCTGGTCCTGGCGGCCCTGCTCATCGCCGTGCCGCGCTATTACCGCATGGACCAGATCGACAAGGCCCGGGCCGCGTACATGGAGGCCCACTGGGTCGACTTCGAGGCCGTCGAGCGCCACTGGAAGAGCTTGCCCATCCTCCAGTCGCTGCGGCGGGGCGACGAGCCCGACGTGCGGCGGTTCCTGTCGAACCAGCCTCTGGTGGTGGCGCTGCGGGACCGGTTCGAGGACCGCCAGCTCTGGATGCGGGAGGGCGGCCGCCTGGTGCCACCGACAGACCCAGCCCTGGCCCAGCAGTACTTGGGCTGGATGACCCACGCCGAAACCGCCCAGCGCTTCGAGTGGAATCCACCCCGGGAACAGGATCCCGATTTCGGGCAGGTGGCCACCGTGGTCCTCCTGTCGGATCGCTGGCTGGTGGTCAAGCGATGGCGCCCGGGCTCCCCTGAAGTGGAGCGTGAACTCGACGCGGCTCTGGCGCCCAACCGGGCCCTCCGCATGGGCCTCATCCGCGAGTCGGACTACGACCGGAAGGATCTGGTGCTCCAGCCCTGGGGCGCGGAACCCAACCTCCAGGCCGATCCACGACGCCTCGCCACCCTTCCCTTGGGCTCGGCCACCAAGACCAACGCTTTTGGCGACGGCTGGAACCTGGGAGGCGTGGGCTTCGACACCCAGCAGCAGGCTTTCCGGTCGACCCTGAAACGGCAGTACTGGGGGGTTTCGGGCATCTCGGCGTTGGTGGCGGTGGCCATCCTCCTGGGCCTTTGGCTCCGGTACCGCACCCGGAAGAAGGCCGAGCTCGACGCGGACCGCATGGCCTCCATGACCCACAGCCTCAAGACCCCCCTGGCCATCCTCAAGTTCCGCTGCGATTCCCTGCGCCTGGGCCGCCTGAGCCCGGACCGGGCCGACGAGGAGCTGCTGAAGATCAGCGAGGAAGTGGACCACCTCACCACCATCATCGAGACCGGCCTCCGGGTGGTC
>DASXUH010000117.1:0-28589 GCA_036504935.1 Geothrix sp.
GGCCTCACGGAAGGTCGCGGCCGTGCGCGAATCCGCCTGGAGCGACGGCTCCGGGGCCAGCCTGCTGCTCACCCAGAAGGGCGTGCATGCACCGGACGCATGGTCCAGCTGCTCTGCGGCCATCGAACTCGCGGTGGCCGACGGCGAGGAGCGGCAGGCGGCCTGGCACTGGGAGGTCTCCCGCCGACCGGGACTCGATCTCGCGGCCATCGGCGCGGAAGCGGCCCTCAAGGGCGAGCGGAAGCTGAACCCCCAGCGCCTGCCCGCCGGCAAGTACTCAGTGGTGTTGCACCCGGAGGTGGCGGTGGACCTGCTCGGCATCGTGGCCGGGATGCTCGATGCGGAATCCGTGCTCAAGCAGCGCAGCCTCTTCGCGGGGAAGCTGGGCGAAGCCATCGCCTCTCCCCTGCTCACCCTGGTGGATGACGGGCGCCTAACCGAAGCCCCGGGCCGGCCCGCCCTCGGCACCGAGCCCTGGGATGCGGAGGGCCTGCCCACGCGTCGTAATGTGCTGCTGGAGGGTGGCGTGCTGAAGACCTACCTGCACACCCTCAAGACCGCCGCGGAGATGGGCCTGGCCCCCACCGCCAGCGCCGGGCGGGGCTTCGGCAGCCAGCCGGGCGCCACGACCTTCAACCTGTTCCCCCTGCCCGGGGACACTGGGCCTGACGCGCTCTACCGCATGGCCGGGAATGGCGTGCTCATCACGGAAATCATGGGCCTGCACACGGTGGATCCCGTCAGTGGCGACCTCAGCGTGGGCGCCAGCGGCCTCCGCATTCGCAATGGCGTCCTGGCCGAGCCCGTGGACAAGCTCACCTTCGCCGGCAACTTGCGCGACTTCCTCACCCGGATCGCCGCCCTGGGCAGCGACCTCCGCTGGTACGGCAGCAGCGCGGGCCTGAGCATCCTGCTGGAGGACATCGCGCTGGGAGGGGCGTGATGAGCCGGGCGCTCTGGGACCAGCGATACGCTGAGCCTGACCTGACCTACGGATCAGAGCCCAACGACTTCCTGCGGGAGATGGCGCCGCGCATCCCCGCCGGGCCGGTGCTGGGGCTGGGCGAGGGCCAGGGCCGCAACGCCGTGTACCTGGCGGGCCTGGGCCATGCGGTCACGGCCGTCGATCTGTCCCCGGTGGGCCTCGCGCGGGCCCAGGAATTGGCCGCCAGCCGTGGGGTCGCCCTCACCACGCTCGCCGCGGACCTGGTGGATTTCGACTTCGGACTAACGCCCTGGAGCGGCATTATCTCCATCTTCTGCCACCTGCCCTCCACGCTGCGTCGCAGCCTCTACCCGCGCTGCGCCGGGGCCCTGGCCCCCGGCGGCGTCTTCCTCTTGGAGGCGTACACCCCCCGCCAGCTGGAATACGGCACCGGCGGACCCAAAGACCCGGACATGCTGGACACCCTCGCGGAGCTGAAAGACCTGCTTCTGGGCCTCGACCTGGAGATCGGCCGGGAGGTGGTGCGGGAGATCCGCGAAGGCGCGCTGCATCACGGCCTGGGATCCGTGGTCCAGGTGGTGGCCCGCAAGCCCTCCTGATCGACCTCGCGCTCTTGATCTGCGATCCTGAAACGTTCTTACAGGACCTTCCATGAGCCTTGATTCCGCCCGCGCCTACCTCGCCTTCCCCCACTTGGAGCCCGAGCTCCGAGCGGAGCTGGAGCCCCTGCTGAGGGCCGCCGAGGCGGGCGATGCCAAGGCCGCGGCTGAGGTGGAGGATCGCTTCTCCGAGCCCCTGGCCTTCGGCACCGGCGGGCTGCGGGGGTTCATGGCCGCGGGCCTGCGCCGCATGAACCGCCCCAACATCCGCCGTGTCTCCATGGCCCTGGCCAGCGTCGCCAGCCGACGAGGCCCCGGAAAGCTGATCGCCGTCGTGGGCTTCGATACCCGCCTCAATTCCCAGGCCTTCGGAACGGCCTGCGCCGAGGTGCTGGCTGCCGCGGGCTACCAGGTGTTCCTCGGCGACCGTCCCCTGCCCACTCCCTTCCTCTGCTTCGCCATGAAGCGCCTGGGGGCGGGCTGCGGCGCCATCGTCACCGCCAGTCACAATCCGAAGGAATACAACGGCTTCAAGGCCTACAACGACCTGGGTGGCCAGGTGGTGGAGCCCTGGGACGCGGAGGTGGAGGCGCACATGGCGAACCTGCCCCTGGTGCCCGAACCGCCCATCGTGCCAGCGGGTCGCATCCAGCCCATCCCCGTGAGCGTGGAAGAGGCCTACCTCGCCATGGGCCAGGACCTGCTCCAGCATCCCCAGGCCTTCGAGCCCGCCCGCATCCTCTACACGCCCTTCCATGGCACTGGCGTGGCCCTCATTCCCGCGCTCTTCGAGCGGGCAGGCATTCCCATCACCGTCAGCCCCAGCCAGGGGATCCAGGACGGCACCTTCCCCACGGCCCCGCGCCCCAACCCCGAGGAGCTGGCGGCTTACGCGGCGCCTCTGAAAGAAGCCGAGGCCATGGACGCCGAGGTCATCCTCGCCAACGACCCAGACGCGGACCGCATCGGCGTGGTGGCCAAGCGCCACGGAGCCTGGGAGCTCATGTCCGGCAACGATCTCGCGGGCCTCACCCTGGACTACCTCTGCACTCAGAAGGGCCGCAAGGGCGCCGTGGTGAGCACGGTGGTGACTTCCGACTTCATGGCCGAGGTGGCACGGCATCACGGCCTGCCGGTCGTGTGGACCCTCACGGGCTTCAAGAACATCGCGGTGTGCATGGACCGCCTCGAAGCGCTGGGCGAGCCCTATGCCTTCGGCGCGGAGGAAAGCTACGGCATGCTTCTCCCGCCGGACCTGCGCGACAAGGACGGTGTGACGGCCGCGCTGGTGGTCGCCGAGATGGCGGGTCACTACAAGGCGAAGGGACAGACCCTGTTCGAGGCCGTGGACGCCCTCATGGCGCGGGTGGGCACTTTCCGCAACCGCCTGGTGAACCTGGAGGATCCCCGGCCGGGCGGCGCCAAGCGCTTCGCTGAGGCCATGGGCCGCATCCGCGCTGCGGGGCTGGCCTCCCTGGGTGGCGAGAAGGTGGTCAGCTGGGAGGACTTCCAGACCGGCCTCTGGCACGGCGCAGGCCACGCGGAGCCCATCCTCGACCGGCCGGACAACCGCGCAGTGGCCCTGCCCATCTCCCACAGCAACGTCCTGAAGTTCCGCCTGGAGAGCGGTGCTTTCGCCGCCTTCCGCCCCAGCGGCACCGAACCCAAGCTGAAGGTCTACCTCCAGGGCCGCGGTGGCGAAGCTCAGCTGGATCTCATGGAAACGGAAGCCCGTTCACTTCTCGGCCTTTAACCAACTCCACAACAGAGCGGCGCCGAACCCGGCGCCGCTCTGTTGTGGAGTGAGAAAACTACTTCTTGGAGGTGGTCAGCTTGCCATTGGCGTAGCCGTGGCAGTCCTTGCACTGGGCTTCCTTGTACTTCGCGACCATTTTGGCGGCGGCGGCGTTGAACTTCTTGTCCTTGGGGGCGCCTTCGTGGCAGGTGGTGCACTTGGCACCCTTCACGGTGGTGGGCTTCGCCATGGCAGCAGGAGCCACCGCCAGGATCAGAGCAGTAGTAAGGAGGGTGAGGTGACGCATGAACACTCCTGAGGGGGGTAGGGATTCGAGTTCGATCCAAGCTGGGCTGAATCGTTGGATTGAGTTTCCGATGGCGGGCCTGGGTCGTCAGTGATGGCAGTCACAGGTTTGTAATGATCGCGAGCACAATTATTTTTAACAACTTCAAGAACGCCGACCGTGAGGCTGAATGGGCGGAGAGGAGGTCCCGGCATCTGCCGGCACCTCCTTCCGTTCACCGACTCATCCGTGCGCGAGGCGAGAAGTCATCGCATAGATGATGAGGACGAGCAGCACGAGGCCGAGGCCGAAGAAGATGTAGCCGGCGCTGCGGGCGATGCCCTTCCAGGCCTCCCACTCGTCCTTCACGCGGAAGCTGTCCAGGCGGCCTTCCGCCAGCAGGCGGTCATACCAGCGCTTGCGCTCGTGGAGCATCTCAGACTTGGAGATGCGGCCCGAGAAGATCACGGTGTCCATGGGGAACTTCTCCAACCGGAAGTGCGTGTTGAAGAAGTGGACCGTGAAGATGAAGCCGGCGGCCAGCAGGGCCTCGTCGGAATGGACGATGAGCGAGACATTGATCATCCAGCCCGGCATGAACCTGCTGAAGAACTCCGGGAACCACATGATCAGGCCCGAGAGGCCGATGGCGAAGACGCCCCAGAACACGGCCAGATAATCGAACTTCTCGAAGTAGGTCCAGCGGTCGAACTCGGGGCGCGGGCCCTTCCCGAAGAACCAGCGGTTGTGGGCCACGAAGTCCTTCACGTCCTGCTTGGTGGGGATCATGGAATCGGGGTGGGCCATGGCCGTGAAGATCCGATTCAGGCGGATGGCGCCCGTCTCCGGATCCTTCAGGAAGCCCCGATTCTTCCAGAGGTGGCTCAGGGTGGTGCTCACATGCAGGGCGAAGTAGACAAAGGTGATCACCGCGCCGAAGTGGTGGAGGGTGCGGGCTACGTCGGCCCCTCCAAAGAACCGGAAGATCGCCCTCGCCCAGTCGGTGTAGTAGAACTTCAGCGGCATGCCCGTGATCGTCAGCAGCAGGAAGCTCGTGACCACCAGGATATGGAGGAACCGCTCGAAGGGCTGGAATCGGGTGAACTGTTCGTCGTCTTCCTGGATCTTGATCTTGGCCTCGCGGAACTGCTTGGAATCGTGGCGGTAGAGCCAGATGGAGCGGAACAACCACAGGAGCGTGTGCGCGCCGAACAGGGAGAAAGTGCACACCAGCAGCGTCGTCATGATCAGGAAGACGTAATGCAGCACCGGGTAGTTCTTGCGGTCCATGGGGTTCGCGTGGGGTCCGTACTTCGTGAAGCTGACAGTGGCGTTGGCATGGCACTGCCTGCACGTGTTGACGATGTTCGCGGGGGAGAGGTGCGAATTCGGATCCGAGGCCCGAAGGACATCGTGGTGCCCGTGGCAGTCGTAGCAGGCGGCCACGGCGCTGGCGGTGTTGGCCTTGCCCAGGGCCATGGCCTTGCCGTGGTAGGTGTCGCGGTAATGCTCGAGCCGATCAGCGTGGCACTTGCCGCAGACCATGTCGCTGTTGGCCTTGAAGTGGGCGGTGGTGGTTTCGATCTGGTGCGCGGAGTGGCATTGGACGCACACGGGGCCACGGGGATCGCCCTTGGCCAGCAACTGCCCGTGGATGCTCTTGTTGTAGATCTCCTCGACCGTGACGTGGCACTTGCCACAGGTCTTGGCGACGTTGGCATGGTTGATGGGTGAGCTGCGGTCCACGCTCCGCTTGATGTCATGCACGCCGTGGCAGTCGTTGCAGCTGGGCGCTACAATGAGCCCCTTCTCGAGCAGCGCCATCCCGTGGATGCTCTCCTGGTATTGGGAACCCACCTTCGGGAACTTCATCTTGTATTCGTCATTGATGCCCTTGTTGGCGTGACATTGCGCGCAGGTCTTGGGCAGGTTCATCTTGTAGACCGGCGAGGTCGTGTTCCTGACCGGGACGATGTCATGGTTGCCGTGGCAGTCATGGCAATAGGCCGCCGCCGTCGCCCCGAGGGTCTGGCTCACGCCATGGATGCTGCTCGCATAGAGCTTGGCCTGGTCGGCATGGCATCCAGAGCAGTCCACATCGGTGTAGGTCTCTGTACCATCCTGGTGCTTGTCCGTGAGCTTGACGTGGCAGTCCCGGCAGGCCAGGGATGCGTGCACCGAGGCCGCGAACCGCTGCCCGTCCACGAAGAGCGACTGCTTCGTGCCATTCGCATCCTTGGTCATGTCCCTGTCGCTATGGCAATCGAAACAGCTCTCCTTCACTCCCTTTTTCGCGGGCGCGGCATGCAGCGGCGCGATGGCGAAGAAAAGGCCGGCAAGCAAGGCCAGCAGGAGGCGCCCGCTCCGGCGCCTGGCGCCGGTGGCATCCTGGGGTTCTGTAGGGGTTCTGGTCATGGGTCATTCCTGTGGGGTGGAGAGGGTCGGGGATGGTGTGGACGGCGTTCAGGCCTGATCAGGTCCGGCTCCGTGCTTCTCGATCGTCTTCCGGTAGTAATCTGGCCGGGTCTCGCGCATGTGGTCCGCGGAGGCCTTGCCGTTCAGCCACGCCAGGTCCATGGGGTAGACGTCGGGATCGAAGATCACCAGGTACCAATGCCAGGCGAGGATGGAGAGCGTGGCCAGGATGGCTTCGTACCAATGGGCGGCCGTGGCCGCGTCCAGCACCCACTTCGGGAAGTGCCGCAGACTCCAGTTCTCGGCCCACAGCAGGACGCCCGTCACGGCCATCACCACGGTGCCCCACATGAAGGCCCAGTACTCCATCTTCTCGGCATAGCCGAACATGCCGAAGGTGGGCCGATCCGGGATCAGGCCTAGGTTGAACCGGAGCATGTTGAAAATGTCCTTGGCGTCCTGCCAGGAAGGGAGCAGCTCCACCAGGATCACCCGGTCGCGCCTGGAGACGGCCAAGTGGATGAAATGGAACACCGTGCCCGCCATCATCACCACGGCCGCGATGCGGTGCACCACGCCGCGGAGGCTCGAGCTGGGATCGAATGAATGGAAGAGCTTCACCCAGCCCGCCTCGGGGAACTTCAAGGCGAATCCCGTGACGACGAGGGAGACGAAGCTCACGATCACCAGGGCGTGGGTGATGCGGAAGGTCCGGTTCATGCGCGGGAAGCCCTCGTGGGTGCCGCCGTGGTGCGGGCCGCGCCGCAGCTTGGCCAGCCAGTCGAGGAAGTTGTGCAGCAGCATGAAGCCGATGGTCAGGGGGATGAGCACCAGGTAGGCCAGGCGGATCCAGCGCACGGAGATGTGCTCCGTGATCGTGGCGGTGCGCACGTGGATGGGCGCCGCCGCAAGCTTTGCTCCGGCTCCCGGATGGCACTTGCCGCAGGTCTGACCCAGGTTGGCCGGGTTCACCGTGGAGCGCGCATCGTCGGAGGACAGGATGTTGTGCACGCCATGGCAGGAGGCGCAGTTGGCCGCCGACTTTCCGCCACCCCGGACGGAAAGGCCGTGGAAGCTGTCCTGGTAGGCAGGCACCTTGTCGCCGAAACCGTAGCGGGTGTTCAGGCGTTCGTCCCCGTGGCAGCGCCCGCAGGTGCTGGTGGACACCCGGGCCGCGTTCACCAGGGAGCCGGCTTCCGAAGGCGCCAGGATCTCATGTTCGCCGTGGCAGGTCGTGCAGGTGGGGGAGTCTTTCGACCCGCGCTTCATGGCGAGCCCGTGAACGCTGTCGGCGTAGGCGGTCTGGATGTCGCTGTGGCAGACGCCGCAGGTTTCCGCCACCTTGGCCCGGTTCACCTTGGCCTTGGGATCCCGCGAGGCCAGGATGTCATGGCTGCCATGACAGTCGGAGCAGGAGGCGGCTCCCGCGTTCCCTTTGGCGACTTCGCGACCGTGGACGCTCAGGCGGTAGGCCTCCACCGGTTTCACGAAGGGGATCTCGTGCTTGGCGAGGAAGTCCGGATTGGAGTGGCAGCCGCCGCATATGTCCGCCAAATTCTTCTTGGCGATCTTCGAGGCTGGATCACTGGCCCCGAGGATCCCGTGCGCGGGTCCGTGACAGGAGGCGCAGGTGGCCGCGTCGGTCATCCCGTTCTGTTTGGCGACACCGTGGACGCTCTTCCCGTAAGCCTTGACCTGGTCTTCGTGACAGGCCGCGCACTTCACTGGCGCCGGCTTGCCCGCATGGGGCAGGTTCGTGATGCTGCTGTGGCAATCCGTGCAGGCCATGCTGCCGTGTTTGGTCGCCGCGAACTTGGCCAGATCCAGGTCATGGCAGGAGACGCAGTCCTTGGCCATGGGGGGAGCCGCCGCGAGGAAGACGGAAAGCAGTCCAGCGACCAGTAGACGCATAGCTACCTCACAAGTCGACTATCACCCTACGCGTTTACCTCCCAATAAGATACCTGATGGTGATCTAGATCACGACGGATGGAGGTGTCCGAAGTCGTTGTTTGTGTGAATATACGTGTCGCTACATCTGTCGGAATATGCTGTGGACAGTTCCCATGGGTACAGAAAAAACCGGGCGGAAAATCCCGCCCGGTGGAGATCACGAAACGACTTCAGCGGTTCACTTGCCCTTGTAGTCCTTCAGCCAGTTCAGATCGACATCGGCGGCCTGCTTCTTCGCCTTGGTCTCTTCGAGGAACTTGCCGCGGGCGGACATCTCACCACCCTTCTTGGGGGCGCCAACGTGGCAGGCCTTGCAGTCCTTGACCTCGGCGAAGCCGAGTTCCTGGGCCTTCTTGACCCAGGGCATCTTGGCCTGGGCGGGAACGGCGAGAATCAGCGCCGCAACGGCGATGAGGGTGGCGATGCGCATGGTGCCTCCGGGTTGGGGGTCCCGCGCGGGCGGGACGGGTTGGTCACAGCAATGCAATTAGAGTACCTGGACCAGACAATCTCAGAAGACTACATGGAAGTTTGATTTATTAGACCACCAAATGCTCCTGGTACTCCCCGAAAACAACCCGCAGGGCATCGCAGATTTCTCCCACGGTGGCCTCTGCTTTCACAGCTGCCACGATGTGTGGCATGAGGTTTTCCGTGCCCCTGGCGGCGGCGGTAAGCTCCGCCAGCCGGGCCGAGGCGGTAGCCTGGTCCCGCCCAGCCCGTACGGCCGCCACCTGGCGGCGGCGGGTCTCGCCCAGGGACTCGTCCACCCGCAGGAGATCAGGCGCCACTTCGCCGCTGATGGCGAAACGGTTCACGCCGACCACGATCTGCTCGCCCTTCTCCACGGCCTTCTGATAGGCGTAGGCCGCATTCTGGATCTCACGCTGGGGAAGGCCCTTCTCGATGGCGGCGACCATGCCGCCTAGCTCGTCCACCTTGGCCAGCAGCGCGGAGGCACGGGCCTCCAGCTCATCCGTCAGGGATTCGATGAAATAGCTTCCCGCGAAGGGATCCACCACGTCGGCCACGCGGGATTCATGGGCCAGGATCTGCTGGGTGCGCAGGGCGATCATGGCGCTCTGCTCCGTGGGCAGCGCCAGGGCCTCGTCCCGGCTGTTGGTGTGCAGGCTCTGGGTGCCGCCACAGACCGCGGCCATGGCCTGCACGGCGGTGCGCACGATGTTGTTATCCGGCTGCTGGGCCGTGAGCGTGCTGCCGGCCGTCTGCGTGTGAAAACGCAACATCTGGCTTTTTGCATCGGTCGTCTTGAAACGTTCCTTCATGATCCGCGCCCAGAGACGGCGGGCGACGCGGAACTTGGCCACCTCTTCGAAGAACTGGTTGTGGGCGTTGAAAAAGAAACTGAGTCTTGGCGCGAAGGATTCCAGCTTCAGCCCCGCATCCAGCGCCGCCTGCACATAGGCGATCCCGTCGCCCAGCGTGAACGCGATTTCCTGGGCCGCCGTGCAGCCCGCCTCGCGGATGTGGTAGCCGGAGATGGAGATGGTGTTCCAGTTGGGCACCTGGTCCGCGCAGAAGGAGAAGATGTCCGTGATGAGGCGCAGGCTCTGGCGCGGCGGAAAGATGTAGGTGCCGCGAGCCATGTATTCCTTGAGGATGTCGTTCTGGATGGTGCCGCTCACCTTGCCCCAGCTGACGCCCTGCTCCTCCGCCACGGCGAGGTACAACGCCAGCAGCACGCTGGCCGGCGCGTTGATGGTCATGCTGGTGCTGACCTTGTCCAGGGGAATGTCCCGGAACAGGGTGCGCATGTCGTGGATGGAGCTGATGCTCACGCCCACCTTGCCCACTTCGCCCAGCGCCATCGGATGATCAGGGTCCATGCCGATCTGCGTGGGCAGGTCGAAGGCCACGGAGAGGCCCGTTGTGCCCTGCTCCAGCAGGTAGCGGTAGCGCGCGTTGCTCTCCTCCGCCGTGGCGAAACCGGCGTACTGGCGCATGGTCCAGAGGCGCCCCCGGTAGCCGGTCGGCTGGACATGGCGCGTGAAGGGGAACTTTCCCGGCGCCCCCAGGTCCCGCAACGGATCATGGTCCGCCAGATCCGCTGGCGTGTAGCTGTTCTTCAGCGGAATGCCCGAACTGGTCTCGAAGGCCCGCTGGCGGAGCTTCGCCGGATCTTCCGACACTGCGAGCTGCGCGCGCACCTGATCCAGGAAATCCTTCTGGTACATGGAGCCTCCGAAGGATCCACCTTATCGCCCACGCGAGGGGTGACGCTACACTGGCCCTTCCCCTCCGAGAGATCCCCATGCCCCTGCCGCCTCCGCTGCCAGCTTCCGTTCTGATTCTCGCCGGTGCCGACCTCTGGACCACCCAGGGCCCTCAGCACGGCCAAGCCCTGGCCATCGGAAAAGGAAGGATCCTGGCCGTGGGCCCCGTGGACACCCTCGCCAAGGCCCACCCCAAAGCCCAGCGCGTCGACCTCCCGGGGGGAATCCTGCTACCGGGGCTCATCGAGGGCCATGCCCATGTGGGTGGGCTGGGCGCCCTGTCCCGGAAGGTCGACCTCACGGGGCCCGCGGACCTGAACGGCACCCTGGCACACGTCCGAGCCTGGGCCTCTGCGCACCCCCAGGGCTGGCTGCTGGGCCGCGGCTGGGACCAGAACCGCTGGCCGGCCAAGACCTTTCCGAAGGCCCTCGACCTGGACGCCCTCACCGGCACCCGGCCCGCCTTCCTCCAGCGCGTGGACGGCCACGCCGCATGGGTGAACAGCGCGGCCATGGCCATGGCGGGCATCGGCCCCAGCACACCAGACCCCGAAGGCGGCCGCATCCTCAAGGATGCCGCCGGACGGCCCACGGGCATCCTGCTGGATGCTGCGGTCCAGCTTGTGGAAAAGCTCATTCCTGAACCCAGCTCCGCCGAGCTTGAAGCTCGCCTGAAGGCCGGGCTCACCGCCCTGCGGGCGGACGGGTTCACGGCCGTGGCGGACATGGGCGTGGGGGCGCGAGAGCTGGCGGCCTACCGGCGCATGGCCGCCGCGGGTACCTTGCCCATCCGCGTCTTCGCCTACCTGAACCACGACCACAGCCTGATGTTGCGGGAATTGAAGCAGGGCCGCGCGAAGAACCTGTCCTTCTTCCAGGTGCAGGGCGTGAAGTTCTACCTGGATGGCGCCCTGGGCAGCCGTGGGGCGCGGCTCCTCGCCCCCTACGCGGACGAGCCATCCACCCTGGGCCTGTGGGTCACCGACCCCGCGAAGGTCGCCCTGGACGCCTCCATCACCCTGCGGGCGGGGTTCCAGCCTGCCATCCACGCCATCGGCGACGCCGCCAACCGGGCGGCCCTGGATCTGCTGGCCCAGGCCATGAAGAAGGGCAAGGGCACCCTGCCCCCGCGCATCGAGCACGCCCAGATCGTCACCGCCGAAGACGCCGCCCGTTTCGGAAAGCTCGGCGTGGTAGCCAGTGTCCAGCCCGTCCATTGCACCTCGGATCACAGCTGGACCCCCGCGCGGCTTGGCCCGGAGCGGGTGGGCGAGGCCTTCCCCTGGCGCAGCTTCGCGAACGGCGGCGCCCTGCTCGCCTTCGGCAGCGACGCCCCCGTGGAGGACGCCAACCCCTTCATCGCCTTGGCCGCCGCCGAGACCCGGCAGGATCCCGAGGGCAACCCGCCCGGCGGCTTCCTTCCCGCCCAGCGCCTCACCCGCGCGGAGGCCATCCGGGCCTACACCGCCGGTAACGCGGCGGCCCTGGGCCGTGCCAAGGACCTCGGCACGCTCCAGAAAGGCGCCGTGGCCGACCTGCTGTGGGTGCAGGCACCCCTGGGAGACCTCAGCCCTGAGGCCTTGCGGAAGCTGAAGCCGGGGCGGCTGTGGGTGAACGGGGTCGAGACTCCCCTGGCACACTAGATCGTATGAGCCTCCGTCCCGCGACCCCCCTGCTCGCCCCCTCCCTGCTCTCCGCGGACTTCACGCGTCTGGGTGAGGAACTGCGGATGATCGAATCCGCCGGGGCCCAGGTGGTGCATGTGGACGTCATGGATGGCTGCTTCGTGCCAAACATCACCATCGGCCTGCCGGTGGTGGAGGGGCTGCGCAAGGCCACCACCCTGCCCCTGGACTGCCACCTGATGATCGTGGAGCCCCTGCGCTACGCCGCCGACTTCGTGAAGGCGGGCGCCAACTGGGTGAGCATCCACCAGGAGGCAGATCCCCACCTGCACCGTACTCTCGCCGCCATCCGGCAGGCGGGTGGCAAGGCCGGCGTGGTGCTGAACCCCGGCACGCCCGTGGAGACGCTGGTCGACCTCGTGGGTGATTTCGATTTCGTGCTGCTCATGAGCGTGAACCCCGGCTTCGGCGGCCAGAGCTTCATTCCCCGCGTGCTGGACAAGGTGAAGCGCCTCGACGCCCTGCGCGGCGAGCGCGGGGTGCCCTTCCTCATCCAGGTGGATGGCGGCGTGAGCGTGAAGAACGCCGCCCACCTCATCCGCGCCGGGGCTGACTGCCTCGTGGCCGGCAATGCCGTGTTCAAGGCCGAGGATCCCAAGCAGGCCGTGGCGGGGCTGCTCAGCGAGATGGCGAAGGGGCGCACAGCCTGAGTTTTTCCAGCCGGGGCATCCGCTTGACCTCCCCCTCCCGCCGGAGCGCCTCGCCTTTCGTGGCACAGGCCTCGCGATAGACCACTTCCAACGGTTCCCGGCCCCGCGTGTACTTCGCACCCTTCCCCGCTTGGTGCTGCGCCAGCCGCGCCTCCACATCGAGCGCGATGCCGCAGTAGAGCGTGCCATCCACGCACCGGAGCAGGTATACCCACCAGGTTGTGCTCAAGACTTCAGGCCCAGGATCTCCCGGAGCCGGGCCAGGCCGTCCGGCTTGCCCCTGCCCCGCGGCAGGTGGAGCACCACGAGGGCCTGCCCACGGCCGCCGGCCACCCAGGCACTGGTGGCCGCAGAGTCGCCAGGCACGGGGGCCGTACCCGTCATGAACCACCAGCCCTCCTTGCCGAACAGGTCCATGAACTCGACCCAGAAGCCTGCCAGGTACCGCTTCCCGAACGTGATCACCTCCGTCTTGTCCGGTTCCATGAGCCAGCGGAGGAATGCCTCCGGGCTGGTGCGAAGCAGGTTCCCGCGGCCCACCCAATCGGTGGTCAGGGGAGGCAACGCATCCCCGGGAGGCAGACGGCGGCCCAGGAAGGGACTGAAGACGTCCTCCAGCCGGCTGCGCCCCGCATCCTCGCCGTAGTCCTGCCTCCATCGCCCCATGGATGCCGAGATCCAGGCCAGGAAGGCAAGGTCGCAGTCCTCCTTGAGTGCCCGGCCAAGGTCCAGGCGGCCGTGCCCTCCGCGATCCCCGCAGGCCAAGGGTCCCTCGGAACCCTTGCAGCGGTACTGGACCCCGGCACTGGACCATTCGGCGCCTTCCAGCCGCATCCAGACCAGCTTGGCGAGGCCTCCCATGGGCGCCTCCCGCCGGGCCTCGCCGTAGCTCTTCACCTCGCCATCGCCCAGGGTGAGGGCGAGCCCTTCACCGGCCTTCAGTGCCGGTACGGGAATCGCCGGTTTCGAGGCGGTACCGGAAGGCTGCGCCATCAGGAGAAGGGCCGGAAAGAACATGGCGAGAAGGGGCCTGGCCTTCCCCACCCGGGCCTCGCTTTGCGAGCCCCTGCCTGCCGCGCCCCGTGCCCACACTGGAACCTCCGCTGTGGGGCGATGCTAACAAGAATCCGGCGGTCCGGTGAGTCCCTGGCAGACTGGTCTCATGTCGGATCGCCGCGTGCTCGTGAACCTCCGGGGCCTGCTGACCCCCGATCCCACCCGCGCCTGGGCGGTCGACCGCATTCCGGACGCGGCCCTGGCCCTGGAGAACGGCCAGGTGGCCTGGATGGGCCGGGCCGCAGATCTGCCCGCCGCCTGGACCGACGCGCCGAAGGTGGATGGCGGCAGCGCCTGGGCCACGCCTGGTTTCGTGGATCCCCACACACACCTGCTCTTCGGTGGCAACCGCTCCGGCGAGTTCAACCGGAGGCTCCACGGTGCCAGCTACCAGCAGATCGCCGCCGAAGGTGGCGGCATCCGGGAGACCGTGCGTGCCACCCGGGGCGCCACGGTGGAAGCGTTGGTGGCCTCGGGTGAAGAACGCTTGAAAGCCTTCCGCAAGCGGGGCGTGGTGCACCTCGAATGCAAGACGGGCTATGGCCTGGAGCTGGAAGCTGAATCCCGCCTCACGGCCGCCTACGCGGAACTGAAGAAGCGGGGCTGGAGCTTCGATGTGACCTTGCTTCCCGCCCACGACCTGTCCCCGGAATTCAGTGGGGACGCCGAGGCCAACGCCCGGACCGTGGCCGAGGACTGGCTGCCTGAGCTGGTGCGCCGCCACCCGGGCGTGGCGCGGTTCTGCGATGTGTTCGTCGAAACCGGCGTCTACACCGCCGATCAGGGCCGCCGCATCTTCGAGGCTGGCAAGCGCCTGGGCCTGATCCCGCGGGTGCATGCCGACGAACTCAGCTGGACCGGCGGTGCCGAACTGGCCGCCGAGGTGGGCGCGGCCAGTGCCGATCACCTCATGTTCTGCAGCGAGGCCGGCATGAAGGCCATGGCCGCCGCCGATGTCACACCCGTGCTGCTGCCCGGCACGACGCTCTTCCTGGGCATGCGGGACTGGGCCCCTGCCCGGAAGATGATCGAGGCCGGCTGCCGCGTGGCCCTGGCCACAGACTTCAACCCAGGCTCCTGCCCCTGCGTGGACCCCCTCACGATCCTCCGCCTGGGTTGCCTCCAACTGCGCATGACCTTCGAAGAGGCCTTCACGGCCCTCACCCTTCATCCCGCCCGCAGCCTGCGCCGCACGAACCTCGGCCACCTCTTCCCCGGTGCCAAGGCCGACGTGCTGTTGTGGGACGTGAAGGAAATGCTGGAGCTGGTGTACTGGGTGGGCGAACCCTATCGGCCCAGGCTCCTGCCCGCCTGATCGGCCGGGTGAAAAACGAAGCCCCGGGCCGATTCCCGGGGCTTCTCCTGCGAGTGCTGAGGCCTACTGTTCGGCGTGCCTGGAGGCCTCCTGCACGATGTGATAGATGCGTTCCTTGGCGCGGAGTTTGGTCTTCTTCAGTTCCACCTCTTCCAGGGATTCCTTGGCGGAGAGGGTCGGCTTCCTCTGGAGGTCGCACAGGCGCGTGTCGGCGGCCCTGTGTTCTTCCATGAGCTTGCGAAATTCAAAGTGCTCCTTCATCAGGCGCTCCTGGAGATCTGGGCGCAGAAAATCCATGCATCCTCCTTGCCTGGGCGGTCCGCCACGGGGCCCGCGGGGTGATCGAGTGGCCCCAAGAGTAGGACCACCCCGCAGGGCGTCAAGGGGCAATCCCAAACTCTATGGAACCCGTTGACTTCCATCACTTCCGTGTAATTCTTGACCCATGTCCCTGGCCATCGACGCGCTGCTCCTGGAACGGGTGGACGGGGTCCGTCTACTGGGGCCCCTGAGCCTCCAACTGGCCCCCGGGGAGTGCGTGGGGCTGGTGGGTGAGAGCGGGTCGGGCAAAAGCCTGGTGGTGCAGGCGTTGTTCGGTGTCTTGCCGCCCGGAGTGCGACAGGCGGGGGGATCTGTCTGGGCCTTCGGCACCCCCATGGACCGCCCCGGACGGGACCGGGACCACATCCGGGGCGCCCGGATGGCCTGGGTGCCCCAGGACCCGCGCCAGGCCTTGAACCCCCTGTTGACCCTGGCCCAGCACCTGACCCTGCTGCCTGGCGTCCACCACGGCGAATCCGCCTCGGCGGCGCAGAAGCGGCTCGCGCCCCTGCTGGAGCGCCTGGGATTGCCCATGGGCGGGGACTTCCTCCATCGCTTCCCCCATCAGATCAGCGGCGGCCAGCGCCAGCGGATCAGCCTGGCCATGGCCCTCTCCTGCAATCCCGAACTGCTGGTGCTGGATGAGCCCACCACCGCCCTGGATCCACTGGCCCAGAAAGCCTTCCTGGACCTGGTACTTGAACTCCAGCGGGAGCGGGACCTGGGCTACCTGTGGATCACCCACGACCTGGGCCTGGCCTCTCGGGCCTGCGAGCGGCTCCTGGTCCTCTATGGCGGCGAGGCCGTGGAGGCCGGGTCAACCGCCCGCCTGCTTTCTGCCCCCAGGCACCCCTACACGGCCCGTCTGCTGACGGCCGCCCGGCGGCAGCCTTCGGCCGAATCGGGCTTCCTCCTGGCGCCCCAGGATCGCCCCGATGGCTGCCCCTTCCGGCCCCGCTGCCCCGCTCCCGGCGAGGCCTGCGGCCATTGGGGTCCCTGGCGCGGAGACACGCGGGAGGGCCTGCGTTGCGAGCGGCCGCTGGAACCCGCCCCCCAGCCGTGAGACCATGGGATGCAAGGTCCCGCAGGCAGCGGGTCCGGAAAAAGGCTCCCCATGCTGACCTTGCCCCTGATGCGCGCTCTCACCTTCGACGACGTCCTGCTCGTCCCCGGCTACTCGGAGATCCACCCCAACCAAGTGGACCTGCGGACCCGGCTCACGAAGGACATCGGGCTGCGCATCCCGCTCATGTCCGCCGCCATGGACACGGTGACGGAAAGCCGCATGGCCATCGCTTTGGCCCAGCTGGGCGGCATCGGCATCGTCCACAAGAACCTCAGCCCCGAGCGCCAGGCCGAGGAGGTGGACAAGGTGAAGCGGTCGGAATCCGGCATGATCACCGACCCCATCACCATCGGGCCCGACGCGCCCATCCGTGACGCCGAGGCCCTCATGGCCAAGTTCCGCATCAGCGGCGTTCCCGTGGTGGAGGGCCACCGCCTGGTGGGCATCCTCACCAACCGCGACCTGCGCTTCGAGACCCGCTGGGACATCCCCGTGCGCGAGGCCATGACCAAGGACAACCTGGTGACGGTGCCCGTGGGCACCACCCTCCAGGAGGCCAAGGGCATCCTGCAGAAGCACCGCATCGAGAAGCTGCTGGTGGTGGACGGCAAGGGCCAGCTCAAGGGCCTCATCACCGTCAAGGACATCGAGAAGTCCATCGAATACCCCATCGCCTGCAAGGATGCCCACGGGCGCCTGCGGGTGGGCGCCGCCGTGGGCGTGGGCAAGGACCTGCTGGATCGCGCCGCCGCCCTGGTGGAAGCCAAGGTGGACGTGCTCTGCCTGGACAGCTCCCATGGCCACAGCAAGGGCGTGCTCGACGCCGTGAAGGCCCTCAAGAAAGCCCACCCCGGCGTGGCACTCATCGCCGGCAACGTGGCGACCTACCAGGGTGCCAAAGATCTCGCGAAGGCCGGCGCTGACGCCGTCAAGGTAGGCATCGGGCCCGGCTCCATCTGCACCACGCGCATCGTCACCGGCGCCGGCATGCCCCAGATCACCGCTGTGGACGAGGCCAGCCGCGCCTGCCGCGAGGCCGGCGTCACCTGCATCGCCGACGGCGGCATCAAGTTCAGCGGCGACGTGGCCAAGGCCATCGCGGCCGGGGCCGATTGCGTCATGATCGGCAGCCTCTTCGCCGGCACGGACGAGGCCCCGGGCGAGACCATCTTCTACGGGGGCCGCACCTTCAAGGCCTACCGCGGCATGGGCAGCCTGGGCGCCATGAAGCAGGGCAGCAAGGACCGCTACTTCCAGGAAGGGAAGGACGACACCAAGCTCGTGCCTGAAGGCATCGAGGGCCAGGTTCCCTACAAGGGCAAGATGGGCGACCTGGTCACCCAGCTCATGGGCGGCCTGCGCGCCGGCATGGGCCTCAGTGGCGGCGCCTCCATCGCCGACTTCCAGGCGAAGGCCACCCTCGTCGAGATCAGCGGCTCAGGCCTCCGCGAAAGCCACGCCCACGACGTGATGATCACCAAGGAAGCGCCGAACTATCGGATGGAGTAAGGCCTTTGGCTATCAGCTCTCGGCTATCAGCTTTCACTGGCTGACAGCTGATAGCTGATAGCCCCAAGCTAAACTGTCCTCATCTCCGGAGCCCCCATGTCCCTCCTTGTGAAGAACGTCCGCCTTGTGGATCCTGCGCAGAACCTGGACGGGCCGGGGTCGCTGCTGGTGCTGGAGGGGGCCGTGGTGGCCATCGGAGCGGATCTGGAGCGCGATCCCCTGGCGGCGGGGGCCCAGATCCTGGATGGCGGGGGCGCGGTGCTGGCGCCGGGCTTCGTGGATCTCCACGTGCATTTCCGCGAGCCGGGGCAGACCCGCAAGGAGAGCATCGAGAGCGGCAGCCGGGCGGCGGTGGCGGGGGGCTTCACCTCGGTGTGCGCCATGGCCAACACCAAACCCGTGAATGACAGCGTGGCCATCACGGAGATGATGCTGGCCCGTGCGGCCAAGGCGAACCTCTGCCGCTACTTCCCCATCGGCACGGTCAGTCGCGAGATGAAGGGCGAGGAACTGGCGGACATGGGCACCCTGAAAGCCGCAGGGTGCGTGGCCTTCTCGGACGACGGCCTGCCCATCTCCAACGCCTCGCTCATGCGCCGCGCCCTGGAATACACCCGTTGGCTGGAGGTCCCCGTGGTGGCCCACGAGGAGGACAAAGATCTGGCCGGCAAGGGCTACATGCACGAAGGCGCCGTGAGCGCATCGCTCGGCTGCCTGGGCATCCCCGCGGCGGCGGAAGAGGCCATGGTGGCCCGCGACATCGTGCTGGCGGAGCACACGGGCGGCCACCTGCACCTGGCCCACCTCAGCACCAAAGGATCGCTGCGCATGGTGCGCGAGGCCAAGGCCCGGGGCCTGAGCGTGACCTGCGAGGTGACACCGCACCACTTCGCCCTGTCGGACAAGGAGCTGATGAAGTTCGACAGCGACTACAAGATGAACCCGCCCCTGCGCACCGAGGCCGATATCCAGGCCGTGCTGGAGGCCATCGCCGACGGCACCGTGGACGCCATCGCCACGGATCACGCCCCCCATGGCTGGGACGACAAGGAGGTGGAACTGCCCATCGCTGCCTTCGGCGTCATCGGCCTGGAGACGGCCCTGCCCCTCACCCTCGAGCTGCTCGTGAACCGCAAAGTCATCAGCCTGGCCAAAGCCATCAGCCTGCTGGCCTGGGAACCCGCCAAGGTGTTCCACCTCGACCGCCAGGGTCTGGGCAGCCTCAAACCCGGCACACCGGCGGATTTCGTGCTCTTCGATCCAAACGCCCAGGTCCAGGTGGACCGCGCCTTCATCCAGTCCAAGTCCTACAACACCCCCTTCAAGGGCTGGAGCCTGCCGGGGAAGATCCTGGGCACCTGGGTGGGTGGCGAAAAAGTTTGGGGTTGAGGCCCTCCGCCAACATCCCTCGGCACGCCTGATCCACCCCACATCACGCGGGAGGATCCTTCTGGCGCGTCGCCTTGACGCCGGTGAGTATTCCAAAACCAAGCATGATGATGGCGCCGACCGCGATCCATTGCGCGGGTACATGAATCAGATAAGCCCCGTACATGAGCCCGACAATGACAATGCCAAATCCCGCCGCGTACAGTCCGAATGACATGACAGTTCCACCTCGTTTTCTTTCTTGTGGCCCTGAGCTGGAAGGGCCCAACGGCTGGTTCTAGACCCGGCCCAGAAGAAGCAGGATGACGAGCACCACCACCACGAGGCCCAGGCCACTGCTCGGGAAATAGCCCCAGTTTTTGCTATGGGGCCACGTGGGAAGGGTGCCGAGTGACAGCAAGAGCAGGATGACGATCAAGAGAATAAGCATGTCCGGTCTCCTCTGGCCCCCTGAGCGGACGCAACCCCGCCCAGGATCCATTCAGCCGTTCACGAAAGGGGCACGAGCCAGATCGGCCCGTGTTGCCCGCGGCTGCACCTCCCAGATCAAGGATCGTGCCTGCGGGAACCCAGGCCTCCGTTCGTAGCTCCAACGCCACTTGAATCAGGTATTGGATGCGCCGGCGACCAGGAGAGAGGCAGCAGAGATGGGCCTGAACCGGCCTTCAGATCATTCAAAACGATGTAGATCCGCATTCAAAACGATCGCAGGGCATGATGGCCGGCCGGGACAGAGGCTGCCGACCTGCGCCCGCCGGTTCCGGAGTCAGCGCGCGGCCGCAGGCCGGGGCTCCTGAGCGGCCTGGTCGGCCAGGTAGGCGGCGATGGACCGATGGACATCATGCAGATCCTCGGCGGCGACAAGCAGCACCTTGCCGCCGCGGCTACGGCCCTGGGCATCCACCAGGCTCAGGGTGATGCGATAGCCCTAGGCCTCCTGGGCCAGGGTGCGGGCCACGGCCTCGGCCGCATCGCGGACCAGGTCGTTGTAGTCCGCCTGGGCCCCTTCGTACTGGTGGCCCCAGCGCACCTTCCAGGTCCGGGTGTCCACCAGCTGCACGTTGAGAACCAGGCGTTTCGCCTTCTTGGTGATGGTGGTGGCCACCAGGTGGTCCGCCCGGTAGGCCTCCTTGACCTGGGCCAGATCGCCCATACCGCCCGCACCAAGGGTATCCACGATTTCGTAGGCACCGATGAACTCGCCAATCACGAGAGGAGACACGGAGCCTCCACACACTTGGTGGGAGGAAACCCTCAGATCGTATATCTCTCATATCGGCTTCTTCAATCGCTTTTTTCCTGGCAATGATCCCGTTCGACGGGGTTCTTGTCACAACGTCTTCATGTCCAGCACGAAGCGGTAGCGGACGTCGTTCTTCATCATGCGTTCGTAGGCTTCGTTGACCTGCTGGACCGGGATGAGCTCGATCTCCGAGACGATGCCGTGCTCGGCGCAGAAATCGAGCATCTCCTGGGTCTCCTGGATGCCGCCGATGAGCGATCCGCTCAGGGTCCTGCGGCCGCCGATGAGGGCGATGGCCGCGACCGGGGCGGGCTGGGGCGGGACGCCCAGGAGCACCATCGCCCCCTCCACCCGGAGCAGGCCCAGATACTTGTTGTAGTCGTGGGGGGCGGAGATGGTGTCGATGATGAGGTCGAAGCGACCCGCGAGCTGCTTGAAGGTGGCGTCCTCCGACGTAAGGCCGAAGTGGTGGGCACCCAGTTTGCGGGCATCGGCTTCCTTGGACTTCGAGGTGCTGAGCATCGTCACTTCGGCACCCATGGCGGCGGCGATCTTCACGGCCATGTGGCCTAGGCCGCCCAGGCCCACCACGCCCACCTTGTCGCCCTTTTTCGTATTCCAATGGCGCAGGGGCGAGTAGGTGGTGATGCCCGCGCAGAGCAGGGGCGCCGTGGCGGCGAGATCCAGCTTTGGTGAGACCTTCAGCGTGAAGGCCTCGTCCACCACGATGCTGGACGAATAGCCGCCGAAGGTGGGCGTGACTCGGTCCATCTCGGTGCTGTTGTAGCTCCAGGCCACGCCCTTCTCGCAGAACTGCTCGAGCTTCCGCTGGCAACTGGAGCAGGTACGGCAGCTGTCCACCATGCAGCCCACGCCCGCCAGGTCGCCCACCTTGAAGGCCTTCACATGGGCGCCCACGGCGGTGATGCGGCCCACGATCTCGTGGCCGGGCACCATGGGGTACCTCGAGCCGCCCCACTCGTCACGCACCTGGTGGATGTCGGAATGGCAGATGCCGCAGTAGGCGATCTCGATCTGGACATCGTGGGGGCCCACGGCCCGGCGCTCGATCTGGAACGGCACGAGGGCGGCGGTGGGGGAGGTCGCGGCGTAGGCTTTGGCGGTGGCCATGGGAGCTCCTTGGACAGGACATCCACTCTAGTCCATGGGCCCCAGAAGGACAGAAGGCACTTCGGGGTGCGTGGCCCCCAAGGTACATCCCGGAACGGGGCCCGGCATGGCAGCATCAGAAGACCCTGGGAGGTCCCATGCCCCGCCCCACCGCCCTGCCCCTCATCGACTGGAAGGCCGTGTTCGAATCCGGCCTGGACTATGCCGCCTGGCTGGCTGCCGCGGAATCCGCAGGGCAGCGGGAGGAGATGGAAGCCCAGCGGACGGCCCTGGCCCTGGATGCCCAGGTGGCCGGATTTATGTCCGCCCTGCCCCGGCCCGTGCATGTGGTGGCCATCGCCGAGGATTGGTGCGGCGACGTGGTGCGCCACGCCCCCGTGCTCCAGCGCCTGGCCGAGGCCGGCTCGAACCTGAAGGTCCGCTACATCAGCCGGGTGCAGCACCCGGACGTGTTCATCCGCTTCCTCACCAACGGCGGCGAGGCCATCCCCAAGTTCATCTTCCTGAGCGACCGCTTCGTGGAGTGCGGCAACTGGGGTCCCATGCCCGAGGCCTGCAAGGAGCTCATCGCCCGGGGCAAGGCCTGCGGCAACGTGGCCACCGCCCGGAAGAAGGTTTCCGCCCGCTATGAGCAGGACACCACCCGCCGTGAGGTCGTGACCGAGTTGCTGCGGCTGGTGGATACCGCGGCCAGCCGCGAGCCCTAGCCTCTCCGTTCTTCCACCATCCGGAACATGAGGATCGCCCCCGCGGCGGCCACGTTCAGGCTGTCCATCCCCGAAGCCATGGGGATGGCCACGGCGCGGTCGCAGTGCGCCAGCTGGGCCGCATCCAGGCCCGTGTCTTCGGGGCCCATCACCAGGGCGCAGCGGGTGGCAGGCTGCCAGGCACGGGCGTCCTCGGCCGCCTTGGTGAGGGCCGCGGCGGCGATCTCTGATCCGGGTTCCGCGGCCTTCCAGACCGCCAGAAGCGCCCAGGGATCCTCCACCCGCCACACGGGAATGCGCCACACGGCGCCCATGGACACCCGCACCGTGCGGCGGCTCCAGAGGCCCGGCCCGGGCCCCGCCAGCACGCCATCCAGCCCCAGGGCCGCGGCGCTGCGCAACAACAGGCCCAGGTTTTCGCCGTCGTAGAGCCGCGGCAGCACCAGCAAACGCCTGGCCGCCCGCAAGGCCGCCAGGGAGGGCGCCGGAGGCACCTGGGCACAGGCCATGAGGCCCCGGTGGAAGGAGAAGCCCGCCAATTCCGACAAGACCGCGGGTTCGGCCACCAGCAGCTCCGTCCCTTCCGGGAGCAGGGCCCGGGCAGCCTCCGCCGCGGTCGTGGTGGCGGCCACGGATACCACGCGCAGCCGCCCAGCCCGGCCCGCCGCCAGCAGATCCTCCACCAGGATCCGCCCTTCGGCGATGAAGCAGGAGCCGTACTCCGGATGCTCGCGCGTCCCGGCGAAGCGCAGGTCGCGGTAGGGGTCCCAGGGATCGAAATCGGCCATGGGATCAGGGTAGCCCGCGACGGCGCGAACCCATGAATGGGGAGTTCTCTACCAATTGTTCACCATTTAAAGTTTAATGAATCCCGAGGCCGCCATGCTCCCAGTCCCATCACCCACCCGGCGCGCCATCGACCGGCTCCCGACCCACCTCCAGCGCTATGTGGCGGATCAGGATTATGGGGCCTACACTCCCCGGGACCACGCGGTCTGGCGGCACATCCTGCATCGGCTCACCAACCGGCTGAAGGATACGGCCCACGGCAGTTATCTCGCGGGTCTGGCGGCCACGGGCATCGGCCTGGAGCGCATCCCCAGCCTGGACGACATGAACCTCAAGCTGGAGGGCCTGGGCTGGTCCGCCGTGGGGGTCCGGGGCTTCATCCCCCCGGCGGTCTTCACGGAACTCCAGTCCCTGGGCGTGCTAGCCATCGCCGCCGACATCCGCAGCCACGAGCACATCGAATACACGCCAGCCCCTGACATCGTCCACGAGAGCGCCGGCCACGCGCCCATCCTGGCGGACCGCCGCTACGCAGACTACCTCAAGCGCTGCGGCGAGGCAGGCTTCCGGGCTATCGCCTCCGTGGAGGATCAGGCGGTCTACGAGGCCATCCGGAACCTCAGCGTGGTCAAGGAGGATCCCGAGGCCACCGAAGCGGAGGTCCACCTGGCCGAGGAACGGCTGCGCGCCGCCTCCGCCAGCCGCCGCTACGTCAGCGAAAGCACCAAGGCCAGCCGCCTCTACTGGTGGACGGCCGAATACGGATTGGTGGGCAACCTGGCTGAGCCGAAACTCTACGGCGCGGGGCTCCTCAGCAGCCTGGGGGAGGCGGCCCACTGCCTCACTGCCGCCGTGGCGAAGGTGCCCCTCAGCCTCGTCTGCGCCGATACCGAATACGACATCACCCGCATGCAGCCCCAGCTCTTCGTGGCCCGGGATTTCGACCACCTCTTCGAGGTGCTGGATGCCTTCGAGGCCACCCTCAGCTGGCGGCGGGGCGGCGATCACGGCCTGGAGGAGGCCCTGCGGGCCAGGACGGTGAACCACCTGGGGCTGGAGGGCGGCATCGAGCTCACGGGCAAGGTGGTGGCGCGGATTCCCGCCCGCGGTGAGCTGGCTCCTGGCCTGTCCACCGCCCTGGTTCGGGTGGAGGGCCCCGTCCTGCTGTCCCGTGGCGGCTCCGCGGGAGCTCCCCCCTGGCCCGGCACAGCCCTGGTCGCCTTCGGGCGTGGTTCTCTGCCACCTCGCGGTCCCTTCAGCCTGGACCTGCCTTCAGGGCTTTTCCTCACGGGCTTCCGGGTGGGCGAACACGAGGTGATCAACCTCCGGGGCCACCAGGACGGCCGGCCCCTGGATCTCCCGAGTTGGGCCCTGCTCTTCCTCAGTCCTGGTCTGCCGTCCGTAGCCGGTGGTCCGGCCGACCCCGGCGCCTGGGACCGCTGGTACGGTGGCCTGGGGGCTTTCGCGGAAGGTGAAGCCGAAGCCCAGGCCCGGGCGCGCAAAGCCTCCTCCCTGCCCCCGGAACTCGCCGCCCTCTACCTGGAGGCGCAGGCCCTGAGGGAGGACCGGGACGAGCAGAAGCTCCGGGCCCTGGCTGCCCGGGCCCGTTCCTATCCGGGCGAATGGCTCCTCCATGCAGAGTTGGCGGAACTGGAGGCCACCCTGGCCCAAGAGGTGAAGCCATGACGTGGATCGAACAGGACGGATGCCTGGTCCGGGAGTTCCGGACCCCGGATTTCATCACAGCTTTCCGGATTGTGACCGCCGTGGTGGAACCTTCCGAGACCATGAATCACCACCCAGATATCATCTTTGGTTGGGGGCATGTCCGGATCACCCTGACCACCCACGATGCGGGAGGCATCACGGAGAAAGATCAACAATTAGCCAAGCTCATTGATGAAGCTGTCCGGCCTTTCGGTCTGTAAGCCTTGCCCAATGTCACGTGTCTTCGCCCCAGAAGGTCCGGTATTCTGATCTGTCCTAGAGGAACCCCTTGTTGAAAACATCGATGCTTCCCCACCGTTCCACGTCCTTCGTCGCGAAGGCCTCCCTTCTGGCCGGTGCTGGACTCCTGGCCCTGGCCATCGGGTGCGGCCGCGACCAGGTGAGCCACTTCCGGGTGCCCAAAGAAGCCGTGGCCGATCATCCCGACCATCCGGGGCACGAGGACCATGCCGGACCTGCCCAGGGAATGCCCCCGGCCGGCGGGGACATGCCGGCGCCCCCCAGGCCCACCGGGCAGGGCTCTCTGAAGTGGTCCCTGCCCAAGGGCTGGAGCGAAGTCCCCGGCGAGGGGATGCGCTTCGCCACCTTCAAGTCCCCGGTGCCGGGCAAGAACGAAGCCACCGTGGTGGTGCTGCCCGGTGTCGCTGGCGGCGAGCTGGCCAACGTGAACCGCTGGCGCGGCCAGATCGGCCTGGGCCCCATCGACGAGGCCGCCCTGGCCGCCGCGCGTGTGGTCGTCAAGACCAAGGCCGGCGCCCTGAACGTCTACGACTTCACCAGCGAGGGCCAGACCAAGAGCCGCATGGTGACTGGTCTGATCTCCACGCCGGACGGGAACACCTGGTTCCTCAAGCTGACGGGGGACGCTGCCCCGGTGGCCAAGGCCAAGCCTGACTTCATGCGCATCCTGGAGAGCCTCCGCCTTGATTAAGACACTCGTCTCCCGCACCTGGAAGTTCTTCAAGTCCTTCCAACTCACCATCGTCCTGCTCGCCTGCCTGATGGCGCTTGTGGTGCTCTGCACCCTGGCCCAGGTGAACATGGGCACCCAGGGCGCCGTGAACGCCTACATGCGAAGCCTCTTCGTCTGGTGGCGGACACCGGCTCTGCCCTTCCCCCTGCCCGTGTTCCCGGGCGGCGGGCTGGTGGGCCTCCTCCTCACCCTCAACCTCATCGCCAAGACGCTCGACATCCAGCGCAGCTGGGCCAAGGCCGGCATGTGGCTGGTCCACTCCGGCCTGGTGGTCCTGTTCGCGGGCGAATTCGTGGCCGGCATGATGCAGGTGGACACCAACATGTCCATCGAGGTGGGCCAGACCGTCAACTACGTCCAGAGCTACAAGAACATGGAGCTGGCGGTCATCGATACGACCGATCCTGCCTGGGACGAGGTCTACTCGGTGCCCGACACCCTGCTGGCCAAGGGCGGCTCCATCGCCATCCCCGGCACCCCCCTCACTCTGAATGTGAAGGCCTACTACCCCAATGCCGAGCTCTCCAATCTGCCGACCGGCGCGCCGCCGTCCATGGCCACCGCGGGCGTGGGCCCTGGCGTCTCCGTCGTCGAGCGGCCGACGGTGACCAATGACAACGAGATGAATCAGGCCTCGGCCTTCGTCGAGCCCATGGCCAGCGGCCGCAGCTACGGCACCTGGCTGGCTTCCATAGCGCTCGGCGCTCCCCAATCCTTCACCCACGAGGGCCACACCTACTCGCTCTCCATGCGTTTGCGCCGCCAGTACCTTCCGTACGCCTTCACGCTCAAGCAGTTCCGGCACGACGTCTACCCCGGCACCGACATCCCCAAGAACTTCTCGAGCCTGGTACAGGTGGTGAACCCCTCCCAGAAGGAATCCCGGGAGGTGCTCATCTACATGAACCAGCCGCTGCGGTACGAGGGCAAGACCTTCTACCAGGCGAGCTTTGGCAAGAACGACACCCTGTCCGTCCTTTCCGTGGTTGAAAATCCCGGCTGGCTTCTCCCCTATGTGTCGTGCGTGCTGGTCTCCCTGGGCCTGCTCGTGCACTTCGCCATCGTCCTGCGGCGCTCGCTGAAGCGGCGCCAGGACAAGAAGGAGGGCTGACATGACCTTCGTGCAGAAATACCTTGCCTGGGGCGCCGGCGTCCTCGCCCTGCTCATCGCGCTGATCTTCGCCCTGCCCGGCGGGAAGGTCCGCGGCTTCGACGCCGCGGGCTTCGGCAACATCCCCATCCTCGATGGCGGACGCGTCAAGCCGCTGGATTCCCTGGCCCGCAATTCCCTGCTCGTCATCCACAGCCGCCAGGGCTTCCGCTACGAAGGCCGCACCATCGGGCCCGACGAGTGGATCCTCGACGTGATGTTCCGCCCCCAGGTAGCCGATCTGCAGCCCATCTTCGTCATCGACGATCCGGACGTCATCGGGCTTATCGGTGCCCAGCAGAAGCAGAACCGCAACTACTTCAGCTTCGCGGACCTGTCCTCCCACCTGGAGGAGATCCAGAAGCAGGCGCAGACCGCCCAGCCCATCGCGCCCCAGAAGCGGACCCGCTTCCAGAGCGCCATCGTCAATCTCTTTGATCGCGCCTACCTCTACTACAAGCTCCGGAACACGCTCCAGCTGGCCGGATCACCGGGTCTCGGCTGGGAACTCCAGTCCATCAGCGACGCCGAGGCTTCCGCCCGCCACCAGGACCTGATGCAGCTCGCGGCCTTCCGCATCCTGCCTCCCCTGCCCGGCGGCCCGCCCGAGGCCTGGAAGAACGTGGGCGAAGGCCTTCGCGCCATGGCGGCAGGCCAGGGTGCCCACCCAGCCCTGGTGCCCCTCGCCCGGCTCAACGCCGCCTACGTCGCCAACGACGCCGCCAGCTTCAACCAGGCCCTGGCCGACATGAAGGGGGTGGTATCCACCCTGAAGCCAGGCGCCCTGAGCCACGCGAACAACGAAATCGTCTTCAACCGCGCCCAGCCCTTCTTTGTGGGCCTCTCCATCTACTTCGTGGCGTTCATCGTCCTGTGCATCTCCTGGATCTGGAAGCCCGAGCTTCTGCGCCCCACCGCCTACGCCCTGCTCTTCTCGGGGGCCATCGTCCACACCCTGGGCCTGGCGGCGCGCATCATCCTCCAGGGCCGCCCCCCGGTGACGAACCTCTACTCCTCCGCCGTGTTCGTGGGCTGGGGCGCCGTGATCCTCGGCCTCATCGTCGAGCGGATGTACCGGAAGGGCTTCGGCACGGCCGTGGCCGCCGCCGCGGGCTTCGCCTCCCTGATCGTGGCCCAGAACCTGGGCACCGAAGGCGACACCATGGAAATGATGCGGGCCGTGCTGGACTCCAACTTCTGGCTGGCCACCCACGTCGTGACCATCACCATCGGCTACTCGGGCACCTTCCTCGCCGGCGCCATCGCCATCGGCTACGCCATCCGGAAGCACATCGTCAGCACGGTGGACCCAGAGACCGACAAGGCCCTGGTGGACATGGCCTACGGCATCATCTGCTTCGCCCTCTTCTTCAGCTTCGTGGGCACGGTGCTAGGCGGCATCTGGGCCGACCAGTCCTGGGGCCGCTTCTGGGGCTGGGATCCCAAGGAGAACGGCGCCCTGCTGATCGTGCTGTGGAACGCCATCATCCTCCACGCCCGCTGGGCCGGCTACGTGCGCGAGCGCGGCACCATGGTGATGGCCATCTTCGGTAACGTCATCACCGCCTGCTCCTGGTTCGGCGTGAACATGCTCGGCGTGGGCCTCCACTCCTACGGCTTCATGGATCAGGCCTTCTACGCCCTGACCGGCTTCATCATCAGCCAGCTGGCCTTCATGGCCATCTGCGCCGCGCCGGCACGGTTCTGGG
>DASXUH010000118.1:0-20729 GCA_036504935.1 Geothrix sp.
TTCGCGGCCAGAGTAGAACCAACAAACTAAGGTCGGTGACGGCCCAGGCCCCCAGGCCCCAATACATGCCAGTTTCGTGCCTACGGTCGGACCAGGTGCGCCAGCCCCTCATCCAGGGCAGCAGGACGCCCAGCCACGCCGCCAGGGAAAGTCCCAGGAACCAGGGGTTCCGGCCCAGGGCCAGAACCGCGGCGCCGAACAGCAGGTGGGCCGCCAAGGCGGCTACCAGGGCCAAGACCAGGCTCCGGCCCACGCCCACCCGGATCACCAGAGTGCGATCACCCCGGCGGCCATCCTCGGCCACCTGGTAGATCTGGGTCATGGGGTAGAGGGTGGCGAAAAGGAAGGCGAACCCCCCGGATGCCAGGAGGATGGCCGTGCCGAAGGGCCGCCCCGTGAGGGCCCAGCCCGCCAAGGGGGTGAACAGGCCGAAACCGAGGCAGTTGATGAGCAGATCCCAGCCGGCCCGGGCCTTGAGCCGTGCCGGGGGCACCGAGTACAGCACGCTCATGGCCACGCAGGTCAGGTTTAGCAGGCCGAAGGGGCGGGGCAGGAGGAAACCCAGGACCGCGGAGGCGGCCAGCAGCAGGGAGGAGAAGGCCAGCAGGTGCTCGGGTGGTTTGGGGGGCGCCTTGAGGTAGCCGATGTCCCCCTCGTCCTGATCGAAGGCACTGTTGATAGCCAGCGTGCCGCCGTTCATCAGGGCCACGAAGACGAGCCAACCCAGTAGCGCGGACCGGACACTCAGCGCCCACCCCATCGCCAGCAGCGTGCCCAGCAGGAAGTGGGCCGTCATGATGGGCCATTCCAGGGGGCGGAGGTGGAGCAGATAGGCGAGAGCCTCGGACCCGAGGAGGCGCTGGAAGAAAGCCCGGATGGGGTAGGACGGGGTTTCCCCGGTCACGCGATGCCTTCGTGCCGCAGGGCCTGGACCTCGCCGGAGGGCCGGCGGGGTTCCACCAGGGTTTCCATGGCGGTGAGCAGGTGCGGCACGCTGAAGTCCGTGTCCACGCACATGCCGTGGGGCAGGCCCAGCGGGATCACGTAGCAGGGGATCTCTGGCATCTTTGTGAGCCCCTTGAGCAGCCGGTCCGGGCAGCTCACGGCCACCACCAGGTCGGGACGGTACTCCCGGGCCTCGCGGAAGGCCTTGTGGCTGCGGTTGGTGATGCGGCCCTCCCACCGGTTCGTCAGCACCAGGTTCATGTAGTCGCCCACCGGGCAGAGGCCGCAGTCGTAGCAGGTCTGGAGATCATCGAGGATGCCGGCCTTGCAGCGGGCCATCTGGATGCAGTGGGGCAGCAGGATGAGGGCCCGCTTGGCACGTTGACCGCTGAAAGCTTCACGGACGCGCCGGTTGTTGTCGCCGCAATAGGAGAGGATCCAGGCATCCTCCTGGCCCAGCCAGCGTGCGAGGGGACGGAAAGCCTGGGCCCAGATGCTGTCCTGCCGCCGGACCGCAGTACGGTTCCGGAGGAAGGACTCGCCCCGGAGGAAGCTGGGCCAGACGGCGGCGAGGGCGCCCACCCCCCCCAGCAGCCACCAGCCCCGCCCGGCGGTGTGGAGGGCCGCTCCCGCGAAGGCGAAGACCGCGGCCGCCAGGGGCAGGCCCCGGCGGACCCACAGGAACAGCGCGCCCCGCTCCTCCGGCAGGGAGCCGGGCAGGGGCAGGGCGCGGCGTTCCTTCACTTGCCGGCTCCGGCCAGGCCGATGATCTTCTTGAGGTCGTCGTCCTTCCAGCGCAGGCCACCGCCGAAGAAGATTGTGCGGAGGTCCTTGTTGCCGATGTCCTGGACGCCGGCCTGCACGTACGCGCCCTTCCAGAACTGGTAGCTGCTGGTGAAGCGGTAGCGGGGGTTCGGCTTGTCGTCACGCTTGGTGAAGTCGTAGGCCAGCAGGCCGAATCGCAGGCGGTCGTTGTCCAGGGTGCGCAGCTCCACCCCGCCACCACCCTTGCCCTCGACGATGCCCGCGGAGAAGACCGCTGCGCCGATGCGCTTGGCGAACTGGGCGGACACGGTGAAGGCCCGGTCCGTGGTGACGAACTTATTCCTCTCCAGCACAGTGACCGGCTGGCCGGTGACGGGATCGAGCTGGGTGACGGTGCGGGTGCTCTCGCTCAGCTTGCCATCCGGCGTGGAGGCGAAGCCCAGCGCGTACCAGTAGTCCGGCCGGGGCGCGATCTCGAGGCCGAGGCCCACGCGGCTGTCCTTGCGCTTGTCCCACTGGGCCGCGTCCATGTCGAGGCGGAAGTCCATCTTGTTGAAGCCGCCCAGCATGTTGTTGACGTTGTCCACGGCCTCGTTGAGCTTCTTGACGGTGGTCTCGTCGTTGAGCAGCTTGCCGATGGTGCCCTCGCCATTGTTGATGCGGGTGGTGAGCACCTTCAGGTTGTCCGCGGTGCCCTGGAAGCTCTGGGCCAGCTTGCGGACATCGCTCATGACGCCCTTCAGCTCGGGTCGGTTTTCCTCCAGCATGGCGTTGAGGTTCTTGCCTACGGATTCGAACTGCTGGGCCAGCTTGGGCAGCTTGTCCCGCAGGTCGGCACTGAGGGCTTCCACGTTGGCCATGGTGTTGTTGATGGCGCCGTGGTTTTCCTGGGCCATGGACCGGAACTCGGCGGTCAGCACGCGGATGTTGTCCACGATCTCATCGAGCTTCTGGCGGCCCTGCTCGCCCCCGATGGATTCGTTCAGGGCCTGCGTGATGCTCTTCACGTTCTTGCCGACGTCCGTCAGGGTCTCCATGAGGTTGTCGAGGCTGACGCCGGCCTTGCTGGGCAGGGGCTGGTCCATGGGGAAGAGCCCCTTGGCGCTGTGGCCGGGGTTCAGATCGATGTACTTCTCACCCAGGATGCCGATGGAGCCCAGGGACACGTTGGCGTCGCCATAGACCTCCACATCCTTGGAGAGACCCAACACCACGCGGGCCTTGCCGTTCTCCAGGGCGATGGTGCGCACGTCGCCAACCTTCACGCCGGCAATGCGCACGGCGCTCTGGAGGTTCAGGCCCGCCACCTGGTCGAAGTAGGTGAACCGCTCGGACTGGTTCTTCTTGCCGCCGACCTCCAGCTTCTCTGTGCGGAGGATGAGTACGGCCATCAGGGCGACCGCGCCGGTGAAGAAGAAGCCGACTTTGGTTTCGAGCTTCATGGGTGGGCCTCCTGAGAGTGCCTAACCATACCCCCACGGGGCCGCGCGAGAGGCGCCGGGCGAGCGAGGCGAGGAATGCGAGTCGAAGCGTAGCGGGTACTACGCGCGAGGAGCGTGACGAAGCATCGCCCTCCGGCGGACGCCACGCTTTGCGTGGCTTCCGCTCGCAAGCTCGCGGAGCCGGAGCCTCCCCGCCGCCCCTCGCCCGTAGGGATGAAGCCTGGCAGGCGCCCCGCGGCGTCAGGTCCCTTGAACAACGAACCACGTTGCCCTGCGGGCCCTTCCTTGTGGTGCATCCTGCCAGGCTTCATCGCGACCTCGTGGGGGTTTGGTTAGGCACTCTTGCGCTTGGGCGGCGGTGGGTCCCCAAGGAAGGGGCCGTCCGCATCCCCCCGCAGGAACTGCTGGATGACAGGATGGGGATTGACCTTGAACTCCGCGGGCGTTTCACAAGCGATGACCTCGCCGTGGAAGAGCAGGGCGATGCGGTCGGCGATTTCGAAGGCCGACTTGAGGTCATGAGTGATGGTGATGGTGGTGACGCCCAGCTCGTGCTTGAGGTCCAGGATCACGCGGCCGATGACATCGGTCATCACGGGGTCGAGGCCCGTGGTGGGCTCGTCGAAGAGCAGGATCTTGGGCTTGAGGGCGATGGCCCGGGCGAAACCTACGCGGCGCTTCATGCCGCCGGACAGCTCGGCAGGCTTCAGCTTGTCGGTACCCTTCATGCCCACCATCGAGAGGCATTCCTCCACCCGGGCCTGGACCTCCTCCTCGGTGATCTCTAGGTGCCGGCGGAGGCCGAAGGCCACGTTCTCGAAGACGGTCATGGAATCGAAGAGGGCCGCCATCTGGAAGCACATGCCGATGCTCTGGCGGACCTTGAAGAGCTCTTTCCGGTTCAACTGGGAGATGATCTTGTCCTCAATGGCCACGTGCCCCGAGTCCGGCGTGAGCAGGCCCATGATGTTGCGGAGGAGCACAGTCTTGCCGGTGCCGGAACCACCCAGAACCACAAGGCTTTCACCCTCCTGGACCTGGAGATTCACGTTGGACAGCACGACCTTCGGTCCGAAGGCTTTGGAGAGGTTGACGACATCGATGAGCGCCATGCCGTCACACCAACAACAGCTTGGTCAGGAAAAAGTCGGAGATGAGGATCCACAGGCTGCTGGTCACCACGCTGCTGGTGGGGGCATTGCCGACGCCTTCGGCACCGCCACTGGTGCGGTAGCCCTTCCAGCAGCCCACGAGCGCGATGATCATCCCGAACACCAGGGCCTTGATGAGGGCGATGCGGACATCCCGGAAGGCCAGCAGCTTGTAGAACTCGCTGCTGTAGACGAAGGCGCTCTGGCCTTCCACACCCACCAGGATCAGGTAGCCGCCCCAGAAGCCCACGTAGATGGAGGCCACTGTCAGGAGGGGGACCACCACGATGGCTGCCAGGAAACGTGGCACGAAAAGGTAGTGGATGGGATCCGTGGCCAGGCATTCGAGGGCGTCGATCTGCTCGGTCACCTGCATGGTACCCAGCTCGGCAGCCATGGCCGAGCCGATGCGGCCCGAGAGCATGAGCCCTGTGATCACCGGGCCGAGTTCACGGACGATGGCCAGGCCTTCCACCTGGGAGGCGAGCCCCTCGGCCTGGAATTGCTTGAAACCGAAGGCCAGCTGCACGGCAAACACCATGCTCACCGCCAGGCTCGTCAGCACCACAACAGGGATGGAGTTCACCCCCACCGCCTGGAACTGGTTCATGAGGTTCTTGCCGTCGAAGGGGCGCTTGAAGACGGCCGCGAAGGTGCGTCCCGCGAGCACCGCGAAGTCTCCTGTCAGTTCGATGGCACCCAGAACGCGGGTGCCGATCTTGTCGATGAGGTTCAGAACCATGGGGCCCCGGAGCGCAAAGAACTAGCTTAACCGAGTCTGCTTCTTCTGCCGGTCTCGCAGGCGGGAGGCGCCACCTTCCCGCAGGGTCTGAGCCGTCCGGCTCAGGGCCAGGGCATCCGCCGGCACATCCTGCGTAATGGTGCTGCCCGCCGCGATGACGGCCCCATCGCCAATGGACACCGGTGCGACCAGTTGGGTGTCTGATCCCACGAAGACCTGGCGGCCGATGGTGGTCTTGTGCTTGTTCACGCCGTCGTAGTTGCAGGTGATGACCCCTGCTCCGATGTTGGTGCCTTCGCCGATCTCCGTGTCGCCGAGGTAGGCGAGGTGGTTGGCCTTCGCGCCCCGGTGGAGCCTGGCCTTCTTCGTCTCCACAAAGTTCCCGATGTGGACGCCCTCGGCCAGATCCGTGCCCTCGCGAAGCCGGGCGAAAGGGCCCGCCTTGGCACCGGCGCCGACAGAGGCCTGCTCGATGACGCAGTAGGGGCGGATCTCCACCCCCTCGCCCAGCGTGGAATCCACAATGACCGTGCCCTGGCCGATGCGGCAGCCCTCCCCGACCAGGACCCGGCCTTCCAGCCGCACGCCGGGCTCCAGGAGCACATCCCGTCCGAGGACCACCCGAGGACCGACCAGCGTGCTGTCGGGATGGAGGAAGGTTACCCCTTCGGCCATCCAGTGGCGCTGGATCCGTCGCTGGGCCGCGGCCTGAAGGGCAGCCTGGTCGTGCCGGGAGTTCATGCCCGCCAGCTCCTCGGGGTCGCAGACCTCCACCACCACAGGAATCTCCTGGGCTACGGCCACCACTGCGTCCGTGAGGTAGTACTCCTTCTGGGCGTTGGCATTGGTCAGGCCCTGGAGGGCGCGGCGCAGGGCCGGCCAGGGCAGGGCATAGGCGCCGCCGTTCACGCGCTGGACCGCCAGTTGCTCGGGCGTGGCGTCCTTGGCCTCCACCAGGCCCGCGAGGCGCCCATCGGGGTGTTGGATCACCCGGCCGTACGATCCGGGTGTCTGGAGATCCATGGCCAGCAGCAGGGCATCCGCCGAGCACAGTCGCACCACGGTGGCGGGGGAGGTGAGGGGCACGTCGCCGCAGAGGATGGCCACCTGCGTGGCGCCGAGACGGTCCAGCTCGGGGATGCAGGCCTGGAGGGCGTGGCCGGTGCCCAGCGGTTCGCCCTGGTCCACCGCGGTGGCGGGGCAGGGCAGCAACCCGGCCTTCTGCCAGGCTTCAAGAGCCGCCAGGACCAAGTCTTTGCCGTGATGGACCACCACCACCGCGCCGCCGAGATTCGGGGGCAGGGTCCGCAACGCCCAGAGCAGCGAAGGATCGCCCAGAATCGGGTGCAGGACCTTGGGAAGCCGGGATTTCATGCGAGTTCCAAGTCCCGCCGCAAGGATCACCGCCACCGTCGACATGCCGCCTCCAGCCTCTAGCCTACAACAGCTCCTTGGGGTCACTCCGCCGGGCTCCGCAGCAGCGCCAGCACGGACTTGGCAAATGCTGCGGACTCGAAGGGCTTTTCCAGGAAGCCGATCCGGCGCAGACCCAGGGAGGCGGGACCCGTGGGCAGGGGCTGGCCCATGGCGATCACCAGGGTGGGGATGGGCTCCTTCTGGAAGGCGCGGAGGGCCCGGTGGTAGCGCTCCAGCTTCGGCGTCCGCTCCAGGACCAGGACGTCCGGTTGGGCCAGCCCGCGGCTGCCTCGCAGGAGCTGCGGTAGGTCCTCGAAGGTTCCAGCCTGGCCGCCCAGCCACTGGACAAGATCTGCCAGGGCGTCCCGGGCCAGTGGGTCGCGATCCACGATCCAAAGGGTCCGGCCAGACAACAGGGGGCCTTCCAGTCGCCGCGCCGGGCCGGCGACGGGCAGGTAGACCCTTGGACGCACGCCCGCGAGGGTCGCCTGCTCCAGTTCCAGAATGCCGCCAGCTTCCTGCACGGATTGCCGCAGCCACCCGAGGCCGAACAGTTCCCGGGTCCACCCTCCGGATCCCCGCGCCGTTTCCGCGTGGAGCAGCCCGAAGCCGTGGCCGCCCAGGTCCGCGGCCTCCAGGGTCAGCACCAGATCCTCCCGGCCCGTGCGTTCCCGGGCGTGGAGCAGGAGTTGGGTGGCGATGCGTTTCAGGGCCTCTGGTTCCACGGCCAGGGGCAGTGCCACCGCCCGGAGTTCCAGCCTTCGATCCGGGGGGAGGATCCTCCGGAGGCCCGGCAGCAGCGCCTCCAGCGCCGCTCGGCCCTCCACCGGCCCGCAAGCCAGGGTGGCTGGCGACAACCGGGCGGTGGCCTCCCGCACCCGCTCGGCAGCCTGTCGGAGCGGGCCAGCGGAAGCATCCGACAGCAGGCGATCCGAGGCCGTGGCAAGCGCCAGCATCGCGTTGGCGCCGAGCCTCCGGCGGTCTTCATCACCACCGGAACGGGGTGAGGCGCCGGCCTGCAGGGTCAGGGCACCGGCGGCGGCGTTGGCGATCCACACCAGGCCCATACCGCGGTCGAAGGCCGAGGCTTCTAGAACAACCTCGCTGAAGGTTCCGTCTTCACTCACCTGGGTGGCCGCCACCGAGGCGCTGCCGAACTGGAGCAGCTGCGCCCGGATGGCCTGCCAGACCGGCAGTTCACCGCCCTGGAAGAGTGCGTCCATCGGATAGCCCCGCAGCTGGTACCGGGGCAGGCCCACAAGCTGGCTGAAGGGGCCGTTGGATTCGAGGACCCGGCCCTGGTCGTCCACCAGCCACATGGGTTGGCGGGGGTCGAGCCCCAGACTCAGCCCAGGGAGTTCGGCCGGTCCCGCCTTCTCCACCAGGGCCAGGGCCATGCGGAGGCCTTGGCCGCGGCCTTCCACCCAGGCGCCCTGTTCCCGCAACCACTTCAGCTGCTGGAAGGCCACCAGACCCAGGAGCAGCCCCGCGAGGATGGCCGCAGGCCAGGAAAGGCGGGGTGCGCCCAGTGGCAGGAGCAGCTGGGCGAGGGCTCCCGCACCCAAGGTGGCGGCGCCGACGAGGGGCATCCGCAGCTCCAGCTGGCGCCCGTGGGCCCATCGGTAGGCAAGGTCCGAGAGGACCAGCCAGAGCAGGGCCTCAAGGGCTGCGCCGGCCCAGAGTTGCAGCACTCCCTGCCAAGGCAGGTGGAGCCAGACCAGCAGCAGCGCCAGGAAGAGGCTCGCACCACCAACCCCCACGATCAGCCTGCGCACGCCCTGGACGCCCTCCCGCTGGGCCTGGAGGAAGATCGTGAACCCGAGCAGGGCGCCGCCGAGCTGGGCCGCCGACAGGGGAAGCCCCGTGAGATGGGCCCAGGGCAGGGCCAGCACCGCCAGGATGCCACCCAGGAAGTAGCCGTAGCTGAGGCCCACACGGCCCTTGCGGCGGAAGATCCAGAACCCCAGCCAGGGCGGGAGGGGCAGGAGCAAGGCCGAAATCAGGTCTGCGAAAGCCATGATGGGAATCCTGGGTCCTAGCCTCTCACAGAAGGGTGGCGGGCCAGAGGCCACGGAGGGCGTTCAGGCACCAAAGCTGCCCTCCGGCGCAGTCTTCCAGAGTGACGGGGGCGTGGCGCAGGGCCCAGCCGCGTTCTTCCGCCCAGACGGGCAGGTCCAGCCGCTCCGCCACACTGGCCACGCGGCCTTCGGCCGGGGGCAGGGTCAGCGACCCCTGCCGCTCCAGGGCGATGGTCGCGATGGCGCTCTCCGCGAGGGTGCCGTCCGGCCACAGCAGCAGCGCGTCCTCCGCTCCCTGCCTCCAGGCCTCGGACAGAACTTGGGGCCGCCAGGGTCCGGAGAGTCCCTTGTGAGGGGCCAGGGGATCCAGGCGGAGGTCACCCATGGGGTGGGGCAGGGGTGCCAGGCGGTATGGGGTCGAGGCCGAGGGAAGAGGCTCCAGGCGCGCGTCCAGGAGTTTGAGGTCCAGGAGGAGTTCCAGGCGCAGGGCCGCTTCCGGAGCCGCATGCCGCTTCAGCCATTGTTCGAGTTCCAGGCCAGCCTCGCCCACCCAGGAGACGTCGCACCCCAGGGCGCGACCGCCGGCCCGGAGGCGCTCCAGGTGGGCCTCCAGATGCCGGGGCGCCCCCTGGCGCATGGGCAGAGCCGTGCGGGGAACCGCGCTAGCTTGGGCTTTCACCGCGGGCAGCGTGGCACCCGGCCCGAAGGCCGCTCGGAGGGCCGGACTCAAGGCTCGGCCACCTGGGCGGCCCAGGGTTCCCGGTGGGCCCTCCCGGCGAGCCGTACGGCCAGGGCCGCCGCCTCGAGAAAGTTCCGGGGGTCTGCGATCCACTTTCCGGCCTTGTCGAAGGCGGTGCCGTGATCCGGGCTGGTGCGGATGAAGGGCAGGCCCAGGGTGAGATTCACGGCCCGGCTGGGTTCCAGCACCTTGATGGGGATGAGCCCCTGATCGTGGTAGAGGGCGACCACGAGGTCGAACTCCCCCGCCACGGCGCGATGGAACAGGCTATCCGAGGGCAGGGGACCCGAGAAGCGCGGCCCACCCGGCCCGGAATTGGCTCTGAGTCTCGGGACCTCACCCGGGTGGAGGGTCCACCCTTCCGGCGCGGGTTCCGGCGGGAAGGGGGAAGGCAGGTTGGCGTAGGGCCCAGCGGGTCCAGCTCTGCGGAAAGCGGCCTCGGCGTGGTCGCGGGCCTCGGCCAGCAGCCGCTCCTCATCGCCGAAAGCCCCGGCCTCACCTGCGTGGGGATTGAGGGCGCAGAGGGCCACCCGGAGATCCGGATTCCCCGTGAGCTGGATGAACCGGCTGGCGGAGAAGGCCAGGGTTTCGGCCACGGCCTCCGCATCCAGATCCTCCACCACCGAGCGCAAGCTCTGGTGTACCGTGTGCAGCACCACGGACAGGCGGGGGCTCACGAAGGCCATGCGGGTGAGGGGCGCGCCAGCAAGAGTCTGGAGATACTCGGTGTGGCCGGGGATCGGATATCCGGCGAGGTGTGCGGCGGACTTGGCCATGGGTAGGGTGGTGAGGGCGTCCACGGCGCCGGACAAGGCCAGGCCTGCGGCCAGGCGGATGGCCTCGACGGTGGCCCGGCCAGAGGCGGCGGAGCCGCGGCCCAGGTCCAGTCGATCCGGATGGATTTCCGGTGTGGGATCCAGCCAGAGGGCGATGGCAGAGCCCTCCGGGCTCCCCACTTCAAGACCGGAGGCTGTCCCTTGGAAATCCTCCGGAGCGGGGGCCGGGGCATCCGTCCAGTGCCAGGTCGAGAGCCTTCCCTCCGTGTTCCGGAGAAGATCCACGCCGGCGCGGGAGCCCACCACCGTCACGTCCGCCCAGGAGCACAGCTTGGGCAGGGACCGCAGCAGCAGCTCAGGCCCGATGCCACAGGGATCCCCCAGGGTGATGGCAATGCGCGGCGAGCGGCTCATGGTGATCCCAGGGCGTTGCACTCAATCGTAAGCGGCGATCTCCACTTCCGCGGACAGCGGCTCTTCCTTTTTGGCCGGGCGGCTGCGTCGGATCCGGGGTTCCTCATCCTGCTTATAGATGTACTTGATGTTGTGCTTGGGCACGAGGACGTTGGGTTCCTTCACCCGGTTGATCTTGAGACAGTGCTTGTCGTACCACTCGATGACGCCGCGCACCTTCTCGTCGTCCTGGAGCACGATCACCATCGGCGTCTTGGACTGCATCTGCTTTAGGTAGTAGAAACTCTCGGCGTTGGTCTGCTCGGGGGGGGCGATCTTGCGCCGGGGACTGCCCAGCCCCTGGGGCGCCGTGGCTGCCGAGGGGTTGACCGCGGGATTGGGCTCTCCGCCCGCTGTCAGGGCGGGGGGGACCGGCGTCATGGCGTCACCGCCGCCACTCTTGGCGGGAATACCCAGCTTGTCCTTGAGTTCGCTGAGGTTCGGTCGGATGAGCTTGCGGTTCATGGCGGATCCTGGCCCGGCGGGCAGTGCGGGAGATGTCAAAGGCATTGGCGGATGGCCAGCCCCTTTCATGCCTGGGCGGGGCCTGCCGGAAGGGCGGGTGCCTAAAGCCGTGGAAGGGATCAACCACTGTGGCAGGTGCCAAGTGGACCATGCAAGGGTGTGTCCTGATTTAGATGACGGAATGCTGCCGGAAGTTTACGCCGGATCGGAGGCTTCCGCCAATTTCCCTTCAGGCGGGTGTTCGGGTAGGAAAATCCGGACCTGAGTCCCCGCTCCTTGGCGGCTCCGGACATCAATCCGCCACCCCATGGCTTCGGTGAACTTGTAGACCAGACTCATGCCCAGCCCCGATCCCTCTTCAAAACTCCCCGAGAACGGCACGAACAGGCGATCCAATTGCCCCTGGGCCATGCCACAGCCGTTGTCCTCCACCAGCAACTGGATCTGGCCCCCGGAGACGCTGGCGGAAAGGCTGACCTGCGGAGCCGGACAGCCTTTCACGGCCTTCCGGGCGTTGCTCAGGAGGTTCATGAGCATCCGATGCAAGCCGACTGAGTCCGCATGAAGGAAGACTGAGGGTGGTTCCCGCAGGCTGAGGGAAAGCCCCTCGGTCCGCGGGTCCATCTCCCAGCTCGCACGAGCTTCTTCCAGGACGCGGGAGAGGGAGAGGACCGCACCGGGCGCGGCCTCGGGCCGGGCGAAATCGAGGAAATCGGAGACGATGGCGCCCACCCGCTGAGTCTCCCGGTCCAGGATGCCCAGCACGCGGGTCCGGACCTCGTCCGGAGCTTCCTGGCGATGCAGCAGCTGCACGCACCCGCTGATGGAGGCCAGGGGATTGCGGAGTTCGTGGGCGAGGCCAGCCGCCAGCTGTCCGATGGCGGCTAGACGCTCACTGATCCGGGTGCGTTCCTCCAGCGCCTTCAGCTCGGTCAGGTCCTGAAACAGCAGCAACTGGCCGGTTTCCTGGCCACTGGGGGCACGAAGGGAGGCCAGATGCCCACCCAGGATCTGGCGGTTCCGGCCCTCTCGGGGAAGAGCGACCTCGAACCGGTGCTGGGCTGGAAGAGGATTGCCCAAGGGGAAAAGTTCCTGGACCGGGATTCCCATAGGCACGGGCCGCCCAAGGATGGCGTTGGCGGCAGGGTTCGCGGAAGTGATCCGGCCCGCCGGATCCAGGGTGATGAGGCCGGAGGACATGGAGTCCACCACTCGGCGGTGCAGGGCCGACAGCTCGTCCACGGTGGCTTCGCTGGCGCTCAGGTCCGTGCGCAGCCTCTCGAGGCTCCGGCGGATGAGCACCAGCACCAGGGTCGTGGCGAAGATCTGCAGGGAGGTGATCCCCAGCAGGAAGGGGAGACGGGTCCCTTCTGGATCCAGGCTTTCACCCGACAGCCCGAAGGACGGGAGCAGCCCGAAGGTGAAGCCCAGCACCAGCAGGATGTGCGAGATGGAAGAGGCCACCCCCACCCAGACGATTTCGGTGGTCCCCAGGTAGAAGGCGGAGGCCAGCACTGGGAAGATGTAGAGGGTGGAGAAGCGCTCCTGCACCACCCCCTGGTAGGCGATGACCAGCGTGACCAGAGCCAGGTCCAGCAGGAGATTCCACCAGATCCAGAGCAGGGCGGGGGTGGGGAAGAGCTGCTCCCGGCCCCCGAGGCCACGGCCCGCCTCCCAGATCGCCTCGACGAGCAGGAGCCCCAAGGCCGCCAAGTACAGATTCTCGCCCGGGCCCACGACCCGCCCGTCGGCGGGCAGGGCCAGGTGCAGCACCAGCAGGCCAAAGGTGGCGTATAGCCGGAAGGCGAGGGGAAGGAACGGTTGGCTGGCGTCCGGTGCGCCCAGCCGACCCAATGTGCGCTGGAGCATAGGATCAAGCATGCCCGAATCTGGCATTCTAAGGCCATGCCCGACCCCGTCCCTGCCTCCTCGCCCTCCCTGCGTGCCGCTGGCATGCGGCAGACGCCGCAGCGCGAAGGGATCCTCCAGGTGCTCAAGGACTCGGACCGCCCGCTCACCGTGGAGGAGATCTGGGAACGCATGCCGGAGCGGCGCTCAGGCCTGCCCACGGTCTACCGCAACCTCGAGCGTTTCGTTCAGGAGGGCTGGGCCGAGAGCATCATGGGTCCGGACCAGGTCATGCGCTTCGTCCGTTGCGACTCGCGCCGGCACCATCACCACCTTCAGTGCGAGCGTTGCGGACGCACCGTGGAAGTGGACGCCTGCGGTCTCGATGAATCGCTGATCGAACTCGAGACGCTTTCGGGCTTCCGGATTACCCGGCACCAGCTGATGCTCTTCGGCCTCTGTCCCACCTGCAGATCCGAAAAAGACCGTTGACCGTATCGCGCGCCATGGCTAGTCTTGATGTCTCACGCGGGTGTAACTCAGTGGTAGAGTGCAACCTTGCCAAGGTTGAAGTCGTGGGTTCAAATCCCATCACCCGCTCCACTCCACCCGGGCCGCGCAAGCGGCCCGGATTGTTTGAAAGCTCCACAGCAACACGCAAGGCGCCGTAGCCAAGTGGTAAGGCCCGGGACTGCAAATCCTGTATCCATCGGTTCGATTCCGATCGGCGCCTCCAGACCAGCCCCCGCAAGGGGGCTTTTTCGTGCGCCGATCTGAATCGAAATCGCGGATGGCGCGCAGGTAGGCCCCGCCGGGGACGCCACTCGATGTGGCGTTCCCGGCGATCAGGGCCGTGCGCAGCCAGCCGCGCGGCGGGAACCGGATTCCGATCGGCGCCTCCAGACCAGCCCCCGCAAGGGGGCTTTTTTGCGCCTATCTGAATCGAAGTCGCGGATGCGCGAACGGGGCTGCTACGGTGGTTCCGGAGATCCCACCATGAGCCTCACCGCGGCCGTTTGTGCCTGTCTCTCGGTATGCTTCCCCGCCTTCGCCCAGGCCTCGCTTGCCACGCTGCCGGTCCCGCCCCAGCGCCCCACGCTGGCAGAGGTCCGGAAGGGCATGGGCATCCCGTCCGAGGGGGACCTCCGGGGCCAGCAGGATGCCGTAGGCTTCGCGTCGAGGCAGGAGCAGATGGCCAAGGTGTGGGAGCGGTCCGCCCTTCCGCCGGCGCCGGAAGCCCTCGGGCCCATGCCTGCTCCCGGGGCCGTTGGCCTCATCTGCCCCCATGATGACTACCTCTACGCGGGACGCGTGTACCGGCAGCTGCTGCCGCTGGTGAAGGCCAGGACCGTCGTGCTGGTGGGCGTCTTCCACAAATACCGCCGCTTCGGTGCCAAGAACGCCCTGGTGTTCGATCCCTATCGCGCCTGGCGTTCTCCAGACGGGGAGATCAAGGTCTCCGACCTGCGTGAGGACCTGTTGGCCCGGATCCCGGCCGCGGATGTCATCCGGGATGCGGCCATGCAGGACAGCGAACATTCCGTCGAAGCCATCGCCTACTGGCTGAAGCACCAGGATCCGAAGGTCGAGATCGTGTCCATCCTGGTGCCTGCCGCCTCGTTCGAACGGTTCCAGGAATTGGCGGCGCACCTCGGGAAGGCCCTGGGGGAAAGCATGAAGGCTCGCGGCTGGTCCCTCGGGCGAGATCTGGCCATCGTCATCTCCTCCGATGGTATCCATTACGGCGAGGATTTCAAATACACGCCCCACGGGAGCGGGGGCGTGGCGGCCTATACGGAAGCCCTCGAGCGGGACCGCCAATTGCTGAGGGGTCCCCTGGCGGGTCCGATGTCGACCGCAAAGGCCCGGGAGTTCTTCATGGCGGTGGTGAATCCCCAGAACCCCGACCAGTACCGCATGCCCTGGTGCGGCCGCTTCTCCATCCCTTTCGGCCTGCTGCTGCTGGACGAAACCGCCCGGGACCTGGGCTTGTCTGCTCCCGTCGGACAGCCGGTGGCCTTCGGCACCTCCATCAGCTTTCCCCAGATCCCGGTCCGGGACCTGGGCCTTGGCGCGACCGCGGAGGCCAACCTCTATCATTTCGTAAGCTATCCAGGCGTGGCCTACACCTTGGGCGGAAAGTGATCTCCCGGTTTCAGTCCGACCGGGCGTCGATCCAGCCGCCGCCCAGCACCTCGCCGTCCCGGTAGAAGACCACCGCCTGGCCAGCCGCGATGGCCCGCTGCGGCTCGGCGAAGGCGACCTTGACCCGGCCATCGGGCAGAGGGATCGCCAGGGCTTCAGCCTCCAGGGAGCGGCTGCGGATGCGGACCTGGCAGGCCAGGGGGCCGTGGGGAGGGGTATCCACCCAGCTCAGTTCCCGGGCCAGCAGATCATGGCCCAGGAGGTCGGCCTCGCCGCCCACCCAGACCGTATTGGTGGCGGGCTCGACCCGCACCACGTACAGGGGCTCGGCGTAGGCAACACCCAACCCCCGGCGCTGGCCCACGGTGTGCCGCCAGTAGCCGTGGTGCCGGCCCAGGATCCGGCCGTCCAGATGGCGGATGTCCCCGTCCCCTCTGCCGGGGTCCCGACCCTCGGCTTCCAGGAAGCCGTCGTAGCGGTCCTGGGTGACGAAGCAGATTTCCTGGCTTTCAGGTTTCTCAGCCAGGTGCAGGCCCAGCTCCGCGCCCAGGCTCCGGACCTCGGGCTTGGTGAGCTGGGCGAGGGGAAACAGGGTTCGCGCCAGCGTGGCCTGGGTGTGGTGGAAGAGGAAGTAGCTCTGATCCTTGGCCGGATCTGAGGCCTTCCGGAGGTGCCAACGGCCACCTTCATGGGCGATGGTCGCGTAGTGGCCCGTGGCGACGAAGGGGGCACCCAGGGATTCCGCCCGTTCCATCAGCGCAGAGAATTTGAGGTGCTGGTTGCAACGGATGCAGGGGCTGGGAGTTTCCCCAGCCAGATACCCCTGGATGAAGCCCTCAATGACCGTATCCCGAAAGCGGGTTTCGAAATCCATCACATAGTGGGGGAAGCCCATCTCGTAGGCCACTCTCCTGGCATCCTGAAAATCATCGAGTGTGCAACACTTCCCATCGGAAGCTCGAACAGCCTTCTTGTCGAAGAGCTGCATGGAAATGCCGATGACCTCGTAGCCGGCCCGGTGGAGCAGGGCGGCCATCACGGAGCTATCCACCCCGCCGGACATGGCGGCGAGGATCCTGTCCCCTGGCCGGAGCAGGGGATGCTCCACCAGGACCTGTTGAACACGAGATAGCAAAGAGCTCACGATTAGGGTCCCCTGGAATGACTCTGGCAGGTTGGCAATGGAGCAACCTGTATCCATTCTCTCATTCCCGGTGGCTTCAGGTCCAAGAGTCCGAATCGTCGGGCGTGGCTATGTCCGTAGCCTCGAAACGCGGACCAGGGCAGTCCCCCCCAGGACCATGAAGGGGGCCAGGATGCCCCAGTAGGTTGGAATTTCGGAGGCTCGGGCCGCTCCCCCGAACAGCGTCTGGAGCCCCAGGAACACGAGGCCGCCGACCAAGCCGGCGCCGATCGCCTGCCCACGTCCCTGACGGGGCCCCGGAAACGCATAGGAGAGCATGGCCAGGACGAGTAGTGGGCCAGCCAGCCACCCCAGAAGGCGACTCCACAGGAGGTAGGATCGCTCAGGATCCGGGGCCCATCGCTGCCACTGGACCAGATCAAGGGTTTGAGCTTCGGAGGCGGAGGGAGCCGCCCGAAGGGCCCGATCAGGGAACAGCACTTCGGTGGAGGGGCCCGCCACAAGGCGCATCCCCCCCCAGGCCAGGGCTTCCGAGCGTTCCGCTCCGGGTTGCCACCGGAGGAGGATCGGAGCCTCGCCAGGCCCTTTCAGGGGGAAGCCCCAGCGGACGTCAGGAGAGAGATGCCACAGGACACCCGTGGAGCCGAGGTGCATCCAGGGAGAGGTGGAGGTGGAACCCGGTGGGCGCTGCAGGATCTGTTGATAGAGTTCCCGTGAGTGCGTTCTGGCCACGGGGGCCAGGCCCGCCTGGAGCAGGAAGGTCGCCAGGGCCACAGCGCCCCAGGCGAAGCGGCCGGCCCAGATCCACTGGATCAGGCTGACCCCACCGGCACGGATGGCTAGCCACTCGCGGTTCAGGGCCGCCTCGGACAGGGCGAGCATGGTACCCAGCAGGAAGGAGATGGGGAAGGCGACCTCCAGGAACGGTGGAAGATTCCAGAACCAATATTTAATGAAAACAATTAGATGTATTTGATTCTTCGAAAGGTCACCAGCCAGATTGGAAAACTCGATGAGAAGGTCGAGGGCCAGGAGGCTGCCCAGCGTCAAACCCCAGTTGCGCCACCAGGCGAGGGTGGACCAATGGCGGAAAATGCCCCGGCGAGTCCCCTGGCCATGGATCCATTGAATGATGGATGACTTGGCGGCGACCACCCGGGCATGGAGAGGCGAGAGGTGCAGGACCCGGCCCAAGGGACGCAGGAGGAAAGGGCCCAGGCCAGAGCGGGAACGGTGGGGTGAGAGCCTGTGGTTGAGGATGAGCCAACCGGCTCCAAGGAACAGGAAGGGTAGGACGAGGATCGGATAGACGGATTCAACTTTTCCACCCAACATCATGTTTTCAAGGAACTTCATCAACAAGTAATAAACCAGGATCACGCCAAGGCTCTTGATGACGGCCCCTCCCCGGAAGAACCGCGGATGGCCAAAGCCCAAGGCGATTCCCATGAGCAGCAGCGAGATGCCGGCCAGGGGAAGGGTGATCCTCCGGCCGAGTTCGATGGCGGAAAGCCGATGCTGGGCTGCCGGGATTCCGGGATCCCGGTAGGTCCGGAGCAGGGCCCGCGACGACTCGTATCTCAGGGGAACCGGGGCGAGCAGGCGGGGACCCGAGGGAAGGGCGAATCGCAGGGTCTGCTGTTCCTGCCTCATGTGGATCACACTGCCTTCGCCAGAAGGCTGGTAGAGAGCCCCTTGCAGGTCCGACAGGTGGATCTGGACTTCCGCAGCTCCGGAGGCGTTGCTCTCCATGGCGTAGGCCATCCGGGAGGCGGTCAGGTGCTGGGTGCCTTGGGGTGTGGATTCCATGATGTGGACCTGTCCACCCGCGGATACCCATAAAGCCGTGTCCGGGGAACCAGGGGGATGCCAGGGCGGGTTGCCCGGTCGAAGAAACCTGGCTTTGGTCACTTCGGTCATCTTGTGGCGCAGGGTCTGCTGGAGGGTGGCCGAGGCGGGCACCAGCAGATGGGCATTGATGGAGGCCAGAAGCAGGAGCCCACAGGCCAGGATCGACCAGGGCGCGAACCAGGCCCGACGCCCGACACCGAGACCCTGGGCCGCCACCAGTTCGGAGCCCTCCATCATCTGCTGGGTGCCCAGAAGGCCCCCGAGCACTGCCGCCATGGGCAGAACCATGGAGAGGGTTTCCGGGATGGAAAGGAGTAGGAGTGGGATCATCCAGCGCAGCGGTGCGCCCTGGGAAAAGAGTTCCTGGGAGATGGTGACCATCTCCCAGGACACGAGCAAGAACCCATAGAAGAACAGGGCACCCAGGAAAGGGGTGGCCCAGCGCCGGAGGACGTATCGGGTCAGTACGGAAGGCACCTTGGAGTCCAGATTTAACTTTCGATAATGTATATTATGTAACCTTGAATCAACGCCAAGAACGGCAACCCGAATCTACAAGACCTTTGCCGCCAACAGATCGTGGATGTGGATGAGGCCCTTGGGGTGATCGGCCTGCCCAACCATCAGGAAGGTGATCTTCCGGGCTTCCATGCAACCGGCAGCTTCCAGGGCCAATGCGTCTTCGCCGATCATCGCCGGGGTGCGGGTCATCATCTGCTCCGCCCGGAGGCCAAGAGGATTCCGTCCCTCCCGCTCCGCAGCCTCCAGGGCGCGACGGATGTCGCCATCCGTGATGACGCCCAGGAGTTCCGGCCCATCCATGACGCTGGTCATGCCCAGTCGCCCCTCCGTCATGGCCCTCAATACCTGGGTCAGTCCCGTCGCGGCCGTGACCACGGGCCAATTTGTGTGCATCAAGGCTTTCACTTTCATTAACTTCGCGCCAAGACTTCCAGCGGGGTGATTCAGGGCGAAGTGATCCCGGGTGAAGCCCCGGCGGGACATGAGGCTGGCGGCGAGCAGGTCGCCCCAGATCAGCTGGAGCGTGGTGCTGGCCATGGGCGCCAGATCCAGGGGACAACCCTCGCCCTGGGGCAGCCGGTAGGTGAAGGTCCAGTGAGCGGCCTGCCCCAGGGTGCTCTCGGGCCGGGCGGTGATCGCCGCCATGGGGATGCCCAGGCGAACCAGACTCGGAAGCAGCCGGACCACCTCCTCGCTTTCTCCACTATTGGAGAGGGCGAGCACGGAATCCTCCCGGGTCACCATCCCGAGGTCGCCGTGAAGGGCCTCGGCCGGATGGAGGAACAGACTGGGGCAGCCCGTGGAAGCCAGGGTGGCCGCCACTTTCTGGGCCACGAGTCCCGACTTCCCCATGCCCGTGAGCACCACCCGGCCGGAGCGCTCCAGCACCTTGCTGCACCAGTCATCCACCTGGGTCTGATTCCAACTGCCGCGCAATTCCATGAGGGCGGCGTGGGCCGCCTCCAGCACGGCCTGTCCAGCCTCCCCGGCCCCTGCGACCTGGTTCTCGTCCGTCACGGTTCCGACTCCGATGGGGTGATGAGCAAAGGGTTCATGCTACCAGCCATTCTCCAACTCATCCCCTGCCCCGGGCCCGGCGCTTCCTGCGACTCGTCGGCCCAGCCTCGTTCAAGGAGGCGCAGGCTCCCGCGCTTGTGACCGGAGAACCGCGCCCGCGTTTGCTACACTGGCCCCGGCCCTGTAGCTCAGCGGTCAGAGCTGGCGGCTCATAACCGCTTGGTCGTGGGTTCGAACCCCACCGGGGCCACCATCTGCGCATCGCCAGCACAGGACGTGCTGGCGATGCGCTTAGACGATCCACTTCCGCAATTCGCCTTCCGCGAAGTTCAGATGGGCCAGCATGGCCTCGGAGGCCTTCTGGGGCGAGCCCGAGCGGATGGCCTGGAGGATCTCGGAGTGCTGGTCGATGATCCGCTGGGGGTTCTGGACGTTGTCATGGTACAGCTGCCGCCGGGCCACGGAATTGGCCTTGGCGAACTCCTCGGAGACGGTCTTGAAGAGCTTGGTCAGCAGGCTGTTGTGGGTGGCCTCCGCCACGGCGTAGTGGAAGGCGGCATCGAATTCCTCGCCCTTCTCCGAATCGTTCAGGTTGAGCCGCTCCCGCATGTTCGCCAGCATGGATTCGATCTGGTCGAGCTCCTCGAAAGTGGCCCGCTGGGCGGCCAGGCTTGCAGTGGCCGTCTCAAAGATCCGGCGCATCTCGAACATGTCGAGCAGCGAGTTGCGCTCCACCGCCAGGAACATGGCCAGGGGCCGGATGATGTCGTCGGTCTCAGTGCCCCGGACAAAGGTGCCCTCACCGGGGCGGATGTCGATGATGCCGAGCATCTCCAGGGTCCGTATGGCTTCCCGCACCGAGGCCCGGCTGACCTGGAACCGGTCGGCCAGATCGCGCTCGGCGAGGAGCTTGTCGCCAGGCTTCAGCTTCCCGTCGGCGATGAGGTGCTTGATCTGCTCCACGATTTCCTCGTAGAGCCTCCTGGACTTGATCGGTGTGAGTTCCATATATAAACATCCTAAATAATGAAAAACGGGACAGATGCGAAATGTGATCAAAAGCAGTTCTCTTCACTATGGTCTGACCACTAGACCCATTGTAGGCTTCCTCCAGGATCTTTCCAAAAACTCTACCTCTTCATCCCCTTCCCCCCTCTTGGAGGCTGCATGACCCCCTGGACCCAAGTCTATTCCCCCGTCATGGGGAATATCTTCCTCTCTGCACTGGTGGCCGCATTGCCGGTCTTCGTGCTGCTGGGCTTTCTGGCCAAACATGTGAAGGCCCACTAC
>DASXUH010000119.1:0-2155 GCA_036504935.1 Geothrix sp.
CCGTGTGGCCACGAAGGTGAAGGCCTGCACCCACTTGCCATCCATGAACTGGTTGAAGTGGAGGAAGGCGCCATGGTGGCTGCGGGAGTAGTCCAGGACCCGGTGCTTCCCCCGCCACTTGGCCACCCAGAGGGTCAGCAGAGCCTCCAGGCGCGCCCGCTCGGTCGTGTGCTTCAGGCAGCTCTGGGCGTAGGGCAGGAATTCGTCGAGCAGGTCCACAGGGAGGCCTCCGGGGGCCTCCACCCTACCGCAGCCCGGGGCCCCGCGGGACCGCCGTCCCCACAAAGACCGCTACCATGGAGCCTTCCCCTGGCCTCCATGCTCCCGACCCCGTCTCCGACCGCCCCCGGAAAACCCCTTCGCGGGGGTTCCTGGCTGCTGGCCACGGCGAGAGCGATCTGGTCCCGGGTGGGAAGGCAGGCCTTTCCCGTTCCGCCAGGAGCGGAGCTCACTCCCCCTGCGGCGGGCACCGTCCTGGTGGTCGACGACGAGCCCATCATTCGTGATTTGGCGCGCATCGCCCTTGAAAAAGGCGGGTTCCGCGTCCTGGAGGCCAGGAACGGCCTGGAGGCCGTGGACGTGTTCCGGGCTGGGCGGGAAACCGTGGACCTGGTGCTGCTGGACATGACCATGCCCCGCATGGACGGCGCCGAGGCCTTCCGGTTGATCCGGGGCCTGGCCCCGGGCGTCCGCGTCCTCCTCATCAGTGGCGACACCCAGAAGGAATCCATGGAAGCTCTGGCCGACCTGCCCCCGGACGGATTCCTCCAGAAGCCCTTCCGGATGCCCCACCTGGTGCTCAAGGCCCGGGAGATCCTCGGTGGCCGAGGGTCAGATATTTACAACCAAATAATCCATACAGAATGATAAATGCCCGAGCTAAGTCCTTGTGATTCAAGCCCCCTGTGGCATGAGTCACAAGTGTCCCCGATTAGGTTTTTAGACACAGAAATCCCCCGGCGGTCATCGCATGCTGAACGGATCTGGAGGCGTCCATGTCCGACCCGGCCAATCAGCTGATCACCGCCGAGAATCTGCCCGCGCCGCACTGGCATGCCACCCACCAGGAGGCTCAGGAACGGCTGACCCGCATGGCCGAGGCCCTGGGAACCGCCGACTGGAAGGCCGTGGACCTCGGCGCCAAGTGGATCTTTGAAGTGCTGAAGCCCCACAACGAGGCGGAGGAGCGCGAGCTCTTCCCGTTGCTGGAGGAAATCGGGGCGGAAGCCCTGCTCCAGCGCCTCCAGGAGGATCACCGCCAGATGTGGGACCTGAACCTGCAGCTGCTGGCCGAGATCAACGAAGGCCAAGTGCGGGCGCCCCGGTCCCTCACCCTGCTGGGCCAGCGCCTGGTGGACCTGGTCCGCGACCACATCGAGGCCGAGGAGAAGCTCATGCTGCCCCTCCTCAAGGGCAAGTCGCTGTACTGGTCCGAGGACGAGACCCAGGACGGCTACCTGATCCTGGAGAAGAAGCTCATCGCCCCGGAGACCTGGTCCTTCATCGTGCAGGCGCCCCAGGTGGCCCGGGGCCGCAAGCCCGGCCAGTTCTTCATGGTGGCCCCCTTCCCCGAGAGCGAGCGCATCCCCCTCACCCTGGCGGGCGGCGATGCGAAGAAGGGCTACATCCACTTCATCATGCAGGAGGTGGGCGCCACCACGAAGGCCATGGGCCGCCTCAGCGCCGGCGACCGGTTCTACGCCGTGGCCGGCCCCATGGGCACCCCGACGGAACTCGTGGAGGAGGGCACCATCGTGCTGATGGCGGGCGGCTACGGCTCCGCCGCCATCCTGCCTGCCGCCGAGGCACTCCACGCCCAGGGCCGCCGGGTCATCACCATCCTGGGCGGGCGCAGCAAGGAGCGTGTGCTGCTGGCCGACGAACTGGGCGCGGCTTCCGCCGAACTGATCGTCACCACCGATGACGGCACCCTGGGCCGCCAGGGCCTGGTCACGGACGCCCTGAAGGATGTCATCGCCCGCGAGAAGGTCGCCCAGGTGGTGGCCGTGGGCCCCCTGCCCATGATGCGGGCCGTGTCCGACCTGACGAAGCCCCACGGCATCTTCACCCTGGTGAGCCTCAACGCCCTCATGGTGGACGGCACGGGCATGTGCGGCGGCTGCCGCGTCAGCGTGGGCGGCCAGACCAAGTTCGC
>DASXUH010000120.1:0-4186 GCA_036504935.1 Geothrix sp.
GCGGATTGCGCCGTGGGGCGGGCAAGGCCCAGGCGGGTGCTGGCCATGACCACGCCGTATTCCGCGTGGAACCCCACGGGCCAGTTCCATTGCTGCCGGAGATCCAGCTTCACGAAGCTGCTGTTGGTCGATGTTCCGAACACCTGGTTCGCCAGTTCCAGCCGCCCCAGGAAGAAGGTGCCCTGGGTCGGATCGTAGGGCCGGTCGCGGCGGTCCACGGCGATCTGCAGGTAGGGCGCGGAGATGATGCTCCGGGCCGGGGTCCGCGCCAACAGGAAGAGATCCTGGTCGGCGAGCAGCGGCACGCCGTCGCTGTTCGTGTTGGACGCCACCTCGACCCGCTCGAAGCGGTAGCCGAACTGGACCACCTGCACGGGGCTGATTTTCCATTCGAGGCTCGGCGTGAACCGCCGGCGGCGGGCGAAGAAGGCGGCCTGGGCCTCCTCGATGTAGGCGCCCTCGACCCGGAAGCGCGTGCGGGGCGCCAGCAGGGAGTCCAGCGAACCGGGAAGGAACCAGGGATCGGTGTAGCCGATGCTGTAGCTGTCCACGGACCGCTTGATCTCACCGGTGGGGAAGGCCCGCCGCAGGAAGGGGCTGTCGAGGGTCTGGTCCCCTGCCCGCAGGCCGAAATCCAGGGACCGCCCCATGCCGCCCACGTTCAGGCGTTGGGCATTCAGCCCGAAGTGATAGCCCTGGGTATTGTCATAGCCGAACGATTCGGTGAACACCCAGGGATTCCGCTCCTGCAGGCGCAGAGCCAGATCCCCGCGCTGCCAGGGCTCTTTCTCCTGGCCGGGGAGATCCTTCAGGGTGAGCAGGTCCACCCGCTGGAAGGCCCCGAGCCCGCCGAGCTGGACCTGGCCATCGTCCAGCTTCGCGGGATCCAGCGGCACATCTGCCGCCAGCCCGGTTTCACGCAGCACCGCCTCGGCGCGCGTCCGGTCGCTGCCCTGCACCACCAGCCGCCGCGTGTGATCGAGGGGCTGGGCGGGCACCTGGAAGCGCACCACCGGCTGGGTCTCGTCGTCCTCGAAAGCGAGCTTCACCTTGGGATTGGCCGATCCCGCCGAAGAGAGGCGCTGGCGCAGGTCGGCGACCACCAGGGCCAGGTCGTTCCGGACCAGGGGCAGGGCTGGCTTGAAGGTCAGGCGGGCCCCCTCGGGCGTGGTCTCGAGGGTGCCCTCGAAGCCCTGGAGATGGCGCCGGTCCGAGCGATAGCTCGAGGTGCCCCGCACGGCCTCCGGGTGGTCCGCAAGCGCCAGCAGCAGGCTCCGCGCCAAACGATCCCTGGGAAAGGCGGGATCTGCCGGAAGCTCCAGCACCAGCGCATCCAGGAAGCGCCGCTGCCCTTCCCGGATGATGAGGCGCACCTCCACCGCGTCACCCTTGACGCCCTCCACGCGGCGGCGCACCCGCACTTCGGGGAAACCCCTCTGGAGGTAGTAGGCCGTGAGGCGGTCCTCCAGAGCCTTCATGGCCTCGGCCTTGGCGTGGGGCGGCAGGAAGAGGAACCGCCTGGGAAGCCGCACGGCCTTCTGCAACTCCTCCTCGGACAGTTCCCGGTTTCCCTCGAAGCGCACCACCCCCAGGACCCGGCGCGGGCCGCGAGCCACGGTGTAGGTGACGGTCACGGCCTCCGGCCGCTCCGCGGTGCCCGCGGTCACGACGCGGTCGTGGGACACCTGGACTTCGGGATAACCCTGATCGCGGTAATAGGCGGCGATCCGGCCGTCACCCTCGTCCAGGAGGCTCGGCGCGTAGCGCTCGGCCCGGGCCAGCGGCACAAATTCCGTGAGTCGCGGGCGCCCCCACAAGGGACCAAGCGGATTCAAGCCCTTGGCCTTCAGCGTGACCTTCGGCCCCGGCCGGACCTCCAGGATGAGCGTACTGCCATCACCTTCGGCGGGAACGAGGCGGATGGAGCCTTCCATGCGCCGGTCCTTCACCAGCCGCTGCCGCAGGCGGCGCTGGGCCTCCCGCTGGACCGCCGGTGTCCAGTGGGTGCGGCCGGGCGTGATGCCCGCAGCCTTCAGCAGGGCTTCCCGCGTGTAGGGCGCGGGGTCCCCCTCCAGGCGGACCACCTGGATGATCCGGGGAGGACCGAGGCTGAGCACCAGCCGAAGCTGCCGTCCTCCGGCCTCGACTATCGCCTTCAGATCGGCCTGGCGGTACCCGGCCTCCCTCAGGCGCTGCTCCGCGCTGCGCTCCAGGAGGGCCAGATGCTGGGGGCCCAGACGCTGCCCCTTCCTCAGTTCCGGCAGCAGGGTCTTGCGCAGGTTGGCGGGCAGGGAATCGCCCTCCCAGCGCCAGGCTGCCACCGGTGCCAGGGGCTCCAGGCGCAGGAGAACTTCGCCGTTCCCGCCGAAACTTCCCTCCACCGTGCGGTAGCGGTCCACCAGGCGCACGGCGGCCAGGGCCTGCTGGAAGGCCGCCGGATCCACCAGCTGGCCGGGCTTCAACCCGAGCGCTGCCTCCGCGAAACGCCGATCATCCCCATCCCCGCCCTCGATCCGGATGGCCGTGACAGGGCGGGCTGATGCCGCCTCCTGGCCCGCAGCGGAAGCCAGGGCCAGGAGGCTGCATCCGAAGGCGGCGCGGAGACGCACCTCCTCAGAATCCGGCCAACGCCTCGTCCTCGGTGTCCTTCACCTCGAAGACTGAGTGCAGGCTGGTCATCTTGATGAGGCTGAAGATCTTGGAGCTCATGCCGCAGATGCGCAGCTCGCCGCCCTTGCCTTTGATCGAGGTGAAGCAGCCCACCAGCTCGCCCACACCTGAGGAATCCAGGTAGCTCACCTTGCTGAAGTTGATCACGATCTTCCGGGCGCCGTCGGTGAGCGAGGTGCGGACCGCTTCGCCCAATTCCTGATCGCCATCGCCCAGGGTGACCTTTCCTTCTGGGTAGAGGATCAGCACGTCGTTGTGCTTGCGTGTGTTCATGATCATGGGGGCCTCGGGGTGAGGAGCCAGTGTAGCAAGGGTGCCAAGACCCAACGCAAGCCCGCTGGCACCTGGAATCCTCCGGCATGATCCCCCCTCCCCGGGAAACCGGCGCCCCCCGGGCCGTTTCATAGGTGGGTACACTGGAATCTTTGAAATCCGAGGCCCCATGTCCGACCAGGAACTCCTGCCCCTCGCCCCCCGCCGGAAGACCCGCCAGATCCTGGTGGGCAAGGTTCCCGTGGGCGGGGACGCCCCCATCAGCGTCCAGAGCATGACCAAGACGGACACCCGGGACGTGGAGGCCACGGTCAACCAGATCTACGGCTACGCCAACGCGGGCTGCGAGATCGTCCGCGTGAGCGTGCCCACCAAGCGGGCCGGCGAGGTCTTCCACGAGATCTGCGACCGCAGCCCCATCCCCGTGGTGGCCGACATCCACTTCGACTACCGACTGGCCCTGGTGGCCGCGGATGGCGGCGCCGCCTGCCTGCGCATCAACCCGGGCAACATCGGCGGCCAGGACCGCGTGAAGGCAGTCGTGGACAAGGCGGGATCCAAGGGCATCCCCATCCGCATCGGCGTGAACGGCGGCAGTCTCGAAAAGGACCTGCTGGAGAAGTTCGGCACGGCCACGCCCGAAGCCATGGTGGAGAGCGCCCTGCGCCACATCGACGTGCTGGAGCGCGAGGGCTTCCGCGACATCAAGATCAGCCTCAAGGCCAGCGACGTGATCCGCACCGTGCAGGCCTACCGCCTGCTGGCGAAGCAGGTGGACTACCCCTTCCACCTGGGCATCACCGAAGCGGGCACGCCCTTCGGGGGCACCATCCGTTCCAGCGTGGGCATGGGTATCCTCCTGGCCGAGGGCCTGGGTGACACCATCCGCGTTTCGCTGACTGGCGACGGCGAGGACGAGTGCCGCGTGGGCCACGAGATGCTGCGGGCCCTGGCCCTGCGTTCCGGCGGCTTCCGCATGGTGAGCTGCCCCAGCTGCGGCCGCGTGCAGATCGACCTCAACCGCGTGGCCAACGAGATCGAGGAGGGCCTGAAGGCCATCAACCACGAGAACATCACCTACGCCGTCATGGGCTGCGTGGTGAACGGCCCCGGAGAGGCCAAGGACGCCGACCTCGGCGTGGCCGGCGGCGCGGGGGAAGGCCTCATCTACCGCAAGGGCGAGCTCATCCGGAAGGTGAAGGAGGAGGACCTGGTGCCGGCCTTCCTTGAAGAAGCCCGCAAG
>DASXUH010000121.1:0-10879 GCA_036504935.1 Geothrix sp.
CCGCCCAGGGGATGCTTGAGCTGCACCCGGCCCGCCAGGGTGAAGGATCGTCCCGTGTAGCGGCCCGTGGCGCCCAGGCCAAGAGGCGAGCCCGTGTCCACCAGGTCGGCCACCTTGCCGATCAGCTCGGGATCCCGGTTCCGGCGAGCCGCGAGGGCCTTGCAGTACGAGCAGACGGCCACCATGGTCCCGGGCCGGAAGCTCAGGGAGGCACCACAGCTGGGGCAGGAGGCGAGGGGGCTCATGGGGTCCCGTGATTATGCAGGCCGGTCAGAGGCAGGGGAAGATGCGGTTCAGCCCATCGTGGAAGGTTTCTTCCGATGTGAGAAGGCTCAGCACCAGGTGACCGTCGCCGGGAAGGTCGAAGAAGGAACCCGGATGCACCAGCACGGAGGCTTGTTCGAGCAGGCGCAGGGCGCAGACCTCGTCCCCATCCACCGCAGGGCGGCGCAACAGGACGGACCAGCCGCCTTCCACGGGTAGGCGGGACAGGTGCGGATGGACCGCCAGGGCCGCATCCAGGATTGCGAGGTTGGCCCGCAGGCGCCTCTGCACCTGCTGGCGGATCCCGGGCGCCAGGGCCAGCAGGGCCGGGGCGGCGGCCTGCACAGGTGCGGAGACGGACAGATACTGATCCGCCAGGAAAGCCAGGGCCTCCAGGTGCTCTGCGGCGCCGGGTCCGCGCGCGGCGATCCAGCCGAGCTTGAGCTGGGGCAGGGCCGCCACCTTGCTGAGGCCCGACAGGAGGAAGACCGGGCAGTGCGGGGCGGTGTCCCCCAGCGCGGTGGACAGGCGGTCCGCGGGTGGCTCCAGGGCGTAGTCCGCGAAGACTTCATCCACGAGGACGGCGAGGCCTTTCCGGGCGCAGAGGTCTGTGAGTCCGGCCCACTCGGTTTTCGACAGAAAATGTCCGGTGGGGTTGTTGGGGTTTACCACCACGATGGCCCGGGTGCGGGGCCCCACCGCCGACTCGAGAGCCCCCAGGTCCAGGTGCCAGCGGTCGTGGAAATAGGAGGGCACAGGACGGGCGTGCAGGCCCTCGAGCCGCGCCAGCCAGTCGAAGAGCGGGTAGCTCGGACTGGGCACCAGCACCTCGTCGCCGGGATCGCCCAGCAGCTTGAAGAGCAAGGCATAGCCCTCGCTGGTGGAGGCCGTGAGCAGCAGGTCATCGGCCCGGAGGCCGTGTCCGTGATAGGCCGCGATGGCTTCACGGGCGCTCTGTGATCCTTGCGGATCAGGATCGTAGGCCAGCACGGCGGGCGAGGACAGTGCCGCGCGGATGTCCGCTTCGGGGTAAGTGAATCCGCAGCGGGTGGGGTTCGATACCGTCAGATCAAGGACCTTGCGACCCTCCGAACGCTGCCTCGCCAGGGAAGCCGACAGGGCATTCGGCTCGAAGGCATGCGGAAGACGGGAGGAGAGGCGCATGGGACCAGGGTAGACGAACTGCCACCGGCCCTTGTTCCTTGGTGGATAATCGACCTACTCATCAGGAGGCTCTCATGGCGAAGACCCCCAAGGTCGCGGTGCTGCTGGCCGGGTGTGGCCATCTGGATGGGGCGGAAGTGCGCGAGGCCGTGCTCACACTGCTGGCCCTGGATCAGCACGGGGCCGCTTTCCAGTGCATCGCGCCCAACGCGGATCAGCACCACGTCATCAACCACGCCACGGGCCAATCCGTGCCGGGAGTTACCCGCAACATCCTGGAGGAGTCCAGCCGCATCGCCCGGGTGGGACAGTGCCTGGACCTCGCCGAAGCCAAGACTGGAGACTACGACGCCCTCGTGATGCCCGGCGGCTACGGTGTGGCCAAGAACCACTGCACCTTCGCCTTCAAGGGCGCCGAGGGTGAGGTGCGGCCCGACGTGGCTGCCTTCGTACAGGCCTTCTTCGCCGCCGGGAAGCCCGTGGGCGCCATCTGCATCGCCCCGGCCCTGGTGGCCCTGGCTCTGGCGGGCAGGGCTTCCGCGGACCTCACCCTGGGCGATGACGCCGGCTGCGCCGCCGCCGTCAACAAGCTGGGCCAGCACCACAAGGACACGCCCAATGCGAGGGAGATCGTCATCGATGAAGCCTGCAAGCTCGTCACCACGCCCGCCTACATGTTCGACAACGCGCGGCTGAGCGATGTGTTCGTGGGCATCGAGCGGTGCGTGGCGGAAGTGCTGAAGCGGGTCTAGCCCTCACTCTCTCTTCGCGGATGCACCATCCTCCGCAGCGCGGGCGTCAGGATCCGGCTGGCGGCGAGGATGCGGGCGTCTTCGTCCATGGCCTTGATCCAGGAGGCCGCATGGCCCAGGGCCAGGCCCGAATCCGGCAGGGCCAGGCTGCGATCGAGGGCTCGCAGCACCTGATCCGCCACCGGCCCCATTTCGCGCCAGCGGGAGGCGGCGAGGGCTTCGGCCTGGGCCGGGCGCAGAGGCGGCTGGATGAGCGCCGTCAAGGCTTCCATGCCCAGTTTTGGATTCTGGAGGAAGGTGGCCAGCACGCGGCTGTCGGGGCTCCGCCACACCAGGGCCCACAGCGGCCGGGGCGCGTGGAGGGCCAGGCTGCGGCGCTCACCGGTGGTCATGACCGCCCAGAGCTGCTGGAGCTTTTCCGTGGCCTGCTGGCGCGCCTGGGGATGGGCCTCCGCATCCACCGCCACCGCCGCCAGGGCGCGCCAGGGCAGGCGGGCCATGAGCGCGGAGCGCAGATGGGCCGGGGCCTTGGGGTGCTGGGCGATCCAGCGCAGCAGGAGCGGGCGCTTCCGCAGCTCCGGTAGCGCAGCCGCGGCCTCCAGCCACCCCCGGGGCGGTTCCGGATGCCGCAGCAGCCGGAAAAACCGCGGCCACGGAATCTCAGGCGGCAGGGCCCAGGGGGCGGGGGCGGAGGGAGGCATGGCGCAAGTCTAAGGGAATTGAGTCCGGAGTCCGGACTGAGGACTGAGGACTGAAGACCGAGGACTGTTTTACGCCACACTGTCCCCATGGCTCTCGAGTTCACCATCCTGGGTCGTGGCCGTGCCGGCCGTGCGCTGGCGGCGGCCTGGGGGCCGCGGGCGGCGCTGCTGGAGCACGGCGCCCGGCCCGGGGGGCTGGTGCTCCTCGCCGTGCCGGACCGGGCGGTGGCCGAGCTGGCCTCGGCCTTCCCGGGGCGCTGTGTCCATCTGGCCGGAAGCCTGCACCTGCCGGGCGTACCCTGCGCCCACCCCCTCACGAGCTTCGATGGCGCGGCCCAGGATTGGACGGGCACGCCCGTGGCCATCACCGGAGCCGTGCCGGACCTCCTGCGGCGCGCCTTCGGCGACCTGGGTTTCGCGGCCTTCGACCTGCCCGGGGAGCTGAAGCCGCTCTACCACGCGGCGGCGGTGCTCACCTCGGGCCACGCGGCTTCGCTGTGGCTGGGGGCCGAGGCGCTGCTGCGCGCCCACGGCGTGGCGCTGCCGGGCCGGGGCCTGCTGCCACTGGCGGAAGCCACCCTGCACAATGTGGCCGCACTAGGGGCCGCCGGGCGCACGGGGCCCTTCGTCCGTGGTGACGAGGCCACCATCGCCCGGGACGCAGAGGCTCTGCCGGAGCCCTGGCGCACGATCTTCCTGAGCCTGGGGCGAAGCCTCGACTGAAACCATGAACCACCGCTGAGGCGCCATGTCCCTGCTGCTTATCGTTTCGGTCATCTGGGCCCTGTCCTTCGGCCTTACAGCCCAGGTGAGCGGCCTGGGGGCCCCCTTCGTGACCGCGGCGAGGACCCTCCTGGCGGCTCTGGTGTTCCTGCCCTTCCTGGATGTGAAGGGACTGTCCCGGGGGCAGGTGCTGGCCTTCGCGGGCATCGGCGCGCTGCAATTCGGCCTCATGTACCTGCTCTACATCGCCTCTTTCCGCTGGCTGCAATCCTCCGAGGTGGCGCTGTTCACCATCTTCACGCCCCTGTTCGTGACGCTTGCGGCCGATCTCATGCGGGGCCGGATCTCCTGGCTGTTCCTCCTCACGGCTGCCCTGGCCGTGGTGGGGACGGGGATCTGCGTGTGGTCCGGGCTCGGCCGGAAGGGGATCCTCCTGGGGTTCCTGCTGATGCAGGGGGCAAACCTCTGCTTCGCCTTGGGCCAGGTCCTCTACCGGCGCCTGGCCCCGGCCTCGGGCAAGCGGGACCGCGACCTCATGGGCCTCCTCTACCTGGGCGCCTCCGCGGTGGCCGTGGCCATGGCCGCGCCATCCGTGCCCTGGGAAAAGGTGCTCGCCATGGACCTGCGGCAAGCGGCGGTGCTGGTCTACCTCGGCGTGGTGGCCTCGGGGCTGGGTTTCTTCCTCTTCAATGCGGGAGCCCGCCGGACGGACATCGGCACCCTGGCCATCTTCAACAACATGAAGATCCCCCTGGCCATCCTGGCCTCGGGCCTGGTGTTCCGCGAAGCCGTGGACTGGCCGAGGCTGGCCGCCGGCGGGGCGGTCATCGCCTGTGCCCTCGGATTGAATGGCCTCTCTGGAGCACGGCCATGACCACCTTCACGCCGCCGCTGGCCCTCCGGGCTGTAACCCCCGCCGGCTGGGCCGAGGCGGCCCTGGCGGACCCCGGGGCCCTGTTGTCGGATCACGCCCACTGTGAAAAGAAGGCGGCGCTCACGGCCCTGAACCTGGCCAGGCACCTGGGCGGCCAGGCCCGCGCCTCCGGGCTGCTGGCCCGGCTGGCGGACGAGGAGCTGGACCACTACCGGCGGGTGCTGGAAGGCATCCAGGGCTTCGGCTGGACCCTGCTTCCCGACCGGGGGAACCCCTACGCGCACGAACTCCACCGCCTGGCCTCGAAGGGCCTGCTGGACCAGCTCCTCATCGCCGCGCTCATCGAGGCCCGGAGCTGCGAGCGCCTTTGGCTGCTAGAGCGCGCCGCGGCGGGACACGCGACCCTGGGAGCAGCACCCTGGCTGGCCTTCCTGCTGGAGCTGGAGCGCTGCGAGGCGGGCCATGCCCTTGCCTACCGGAGCCTCGCGGAGGAGCGGTTCGGGCGCGAGACTGTCCAGCAACGGCTGGACTGGTGGCTGGACCGGGAGGCGGAGGCGATCCTGACACAGCCCTGGAGATCTGCGGTCCATTAGGTCTTCTGACCACTGGTAGGCCATGGCATCCTGGATGCGTCCTCCGAGGCAGCCAATGTCCACTGTTCCTGACCATGGTCTCAAAGAGATGGTGCCGGTCTTCGGGCCCGATGCGCTCGGGGCCCATGCCGGCGCGAGCTTCCACCAGGCGCTGGCGCGGCTCAGCGAGGGCGGTGACCTCAAGGCCCGCCTGCTGCTGTCCGCGCTCTCCCACTTCGCGGCCAAGGGCTACGATGGCGTGCAGGTGAAGGAGGTGGCCGAGGAGGCGGGCGTTTCCAAGCCCACCCTCTACTACCACTTCGGCAGCAAGGAGGGCCTCTTCCGCCAGCTCTGCCTCGTCTCGCTCTCGGCCATGGCCGTGCGCATCCAGACCTTGGTCGAGCCCTTCCTGGCGGCTCCCATCCGCGGGGCCAAGGCCATCGACGAGGCCAGCGTGAAGCTCGTCCAGGCCTACCTGGATCTGCTCCTGGAAAGCCAGGAATTCACCGGCTTCATCCTGCGTTCCATTGCCGTGCCGTCGCCGGATTCCGGCTTCCGCGACCTCATGCCCTTGGTCGAGAAGGGTCTCAGTCCGCTGGGGCTCTACATGAACCACGTGTTCGGCACGAGCCTGGAGCAGGCCCGCAAGGAGGTGCTGCTGTTCACCTCCCTGGTGGGGGCCCTCATCGAGGAAAAGCTCCGGGATCCGCAGTACCAGATCTCCGGGGATGAGGTGCGCTGGGTGGCCCGCCGCTGGCTCCACGGCGTGCAGGGCTGAGAGACCTGAAGGAAGGCACCATGGCCAAGCTCGCCCCGATCCGGGCCATCCTCCGTCCGCTGGACCTGCCTCAGCATCTCTTCGAGGTGGAGCTGACACTCCCCGCCGAAGCCCTGGCTTCCGGCGCGGTGGCGGCGATGCCGGCCTGGACGCCGGGTTCGTACCTGGTGCGGGACTACGCGCGGTTCGTGGACCGGATGCGGCTCCAGGAGGGACGGAAGGAACGCCCCCTGGACAAGCTCGACAAGCAGCGCTGGCAGCTGCCGCCGTCGAAGCGGGATCTCACGCTCCGCTATCGCGTGTACGGCAACGACCTCACCGTGCGCACCAACCACCTGGACGCCACCCACGCCCAGATCATCCCCGCCCCCACCTTTCTCTACCTGGAGGGCCAGCTGGACCGGCCCGTGGAGGTGCGCTTCGAGGGCTTCCCCGCGGATTGGAAGGTGGCCTCGGCCCTGCCGCAGAAGCAGGGCGCCCACCTGGCGAAGGACTTCGACACGCTGGTGGATTCGCCCTTCGAGCTGGGCGCGTTCCGCACCCGCAGCTTCAGGACCGGCGGCACGGTCTTCGAGCTGGTCTTCACCGGCCGGCACAATGGCGACGAGGGGCGCATGGCCGAGGCCACCCGCAAGATCGTCGAGGCCGCAGGCGCCATCTTCGGGGGCTTTCCCTTCAAGCGCTATGTGTTCTTCTTCACCTTCACCCCCAAGCTGCGCGGCGGGCTGGAGCACAAAGACTGCACCAGCCTCATCGCCGACAGCCACGCCTTCGACCATCCCGAGGGCTACTACGCCCTGTACCAGCTGGTGGCCCACGAGTTCTTCCATGCCTGGAATGTGAAGCGCCTCCACGATCCCGTGCTGGGCCCCTTCGACTACAGCCGCGAGAACCCCACGAAGCTGCTCTGGTTCCATGAGGGGCTCACCTCCTACATGGAGCATGTGATCGTGCTGCGGGCGGGCGTGGTGCCCTGGAGCCACACCTCGAAGGAGCTGGCCCGGTGCTGGAGCGAGCAGGTGCAGCGCCCCGGCCGCCTGGAGCAGAGCCTTGAGGAGTCCAGCTGGGATGCCTGGATCCGCTTCTACAAGCAGCACGAGTTCAGCCCCAACAGCTCCGTCAGCTACTACGACAAGGGCGAGGTGGCGGCCTGGCTCATGGACGCGGCCCTTCGCGAGGGCAGCCGGGGGAAGGCGGGTCTCATCGATCTCTTCGCGCGGCTCTGGACACGGCATGGCGAGAACGGACTCACCGATGCGGATGTGCGCCGGGCCTTCCAGGAGCTCTCCGGGAAGTCCCCCGCGCCCTTCTGGGACGCCTACATCTCCGGCCGCTCGGAGTTGGATCCGGCGCCCCTGCGCCGCGCCTTCGGCCTGGTGATGGAGGCCAAGGCGCCCTGGGAAGCCCTCTCCGCCGGCGAGATGAAGGATCCCGCGGCCCAGCGGCGAGCCAGGGCCTGGACGGGTCTGGTGCTGGCCTCCAATGGCCCCAGCATCCAGAACGTCATCCCCGGCAGCCCTGCGGCCAAGGCCGGCCTCAGCTTCGGCATGGAACTCCTGGCCGTGGACGGGTGGCGCACCACGACGGCAGCGGAGGCCCAGCGGGGCCTCGCGGAGCCGGGGCCCGGTGGACGTGTGACGGTGCTGGCCGCAGATCGCGGGCGGGTCTTCGAGGCCGAAGTACCCGTGGTCGAAAGCCCCGAACGCACCTACCGGTTGGTGCCGGATCTCCGGGCCGGAGCCACACAGCGGGGCGCCTTCGCCGCCTCGTATGGGTTGCCCTATCCATCCACTCCCGTGAAGCGGGGCGGGCGCCGGTGAGGATCGCCGCGATCCTCGCTGCCCACGACGAGGCGGATCACATCGGGGCGGTGCTGGAGGGGTTGAGGCCCTACAGCCTCCACCGGGTTCTGGTGGTGGATGACGGGTCCGCCGATCGCACCGGGGCCGTGGCGGCTGCCCATGGCGCTGAAGTGCTGCGCCTGGAACCGGGGCTGGGGGGAGGCAAGGGCCAGGCCATGCGGGCGGGTATCGCCCGGCTGCGCCCCGATGACTTCGACTTCTACCTATTCCTGGATGCGGACGGCCAGCACGATCCAGCCGATCTCCAGCGGTTCCTGGATCATCTGGCCGCCCATCCGGAGGCCGACTTCCTGATCGGCTCCCGGTTCCAGGACCGGGCGAAGATCCCGGCCAAGCGGTGGCGCACCAATGCCCTGGGCACCTGGACCCTGGGGCGCATCGCCGGCGTGGCCTGGGAGGACAGCCAGAGCGGCTTCCGCATGATCCGGAAGAAGGTGCTGGACCGGCTGGAGCTCCGCTCGACCGGCTTCGCCATCGAGATGGAGATCGCCATGAAGGCCTCGGACTGGAACCTGTGTTGGGCCCACGTGCCCATCCGGGCCATCTACCAGCCAGGACCCCCGAGGAGCCATTTCCGGGGGGTGATGGATACGTGGCTCATTGCCTGGGAATCCCTCAAATGCTGAGCTAGCGCGCTGCTGCGGGCGCGGCGGGGGCGTGTGCCTGGAGCACCTTGGGCACGGGAGCCCCGCTGACGGGAGTGACGGCCCGGAGCAAGGCCTGGATCCGGGTCTGCATCTCCTTCTCGTCCACCTTGCCCACCCGGGCGAGATAGAGCGTGAACAGGTCGGGGCTCTCCACCGCGGAGGCGCCGGGCTTGAGGAAGGCGGGGTGTACCGCAGCAATGCGGCTGGCGCCATCTTCCTCGAAGGTGCGCTGGGTGTACGGATGCCGCTGCTTGGCGATCTCCTTCCAGGTCTTCTGATCGCTTTCCGGCATGCCCGGTGTGGGGTGGATGTGCTTGAGCAGGACGAAGTAGTTGTCCTCTTCGTCCTCTGAGAGGCTCACGCGGCGCAGGTCCCAGGCCACGTCCTGTCCCCGCCGGGAGAAGCCCATGTTCAGGAGGAGGAAGGTCTTCGGCGATAGCTCCGCGTGGGAGGAGTCCAGGTCCAGCTTCGCCCAGAGAGCCTGGAGGCGAAGGGAACGGCCCTCCTTGAAGGTGAAGGCCATGTCCCGGAGGGCGGTGGGGAGCTGGTCGCGGTGCTGGAGATACTCCAACCAGTCGCTGAGCTTGCCGCCGTAGGGGACATAGGTGTAGTCCAGGAACTTCGGCATGTCGTAGAGCCAGGGCATCAGGGCGGAGGAGCCCACGAACTTGACGGCCATCACCGCGCCCGAGGGAACCAGGGTGGTGTAGGTGAGGACCACGCCGTCGTCGTAGGCCGTGAACCAGATGGCCTGCTGCCAGGGCCGGCCGAAGCGGTCCATGTGGGGCTTGATCTGGTAGGGCTCGCCGAACGAGGTCACGCGGATGTCCTGGCCGCCGACGGTGCGGGTGACCTGGGCGCCCTTGAGCAGCAGATCCATGGAGAGCTTGGGTTTGGCGAGGAGGTCGCCGAGGCTTACGCCGTCCGGGCGGCGCAGCCTGAAGAGGTACGCGCCGTTCGCCTGGGCATAACGGAGGCGGCCGTTCTTCGGGAGCTCGTTGCTCTTGTATTCAAGGCCGGAGAGGCTCCAGGTCTTGGTGGTCTTGTCGCGGAAGATGACCTCGGGATCACCGCTGGTCGGGATATCGCCGATGGCCGCTTCGCTGGCTTCGCCGATCGGGAACAGCTCTGTGCCAAGGCTCTTGAAGAGATCCTCCATGGACTGGATGTAGAACACGGATTCCCGGACCGCGAGTTCCTTTCTGAGGTCGGTGTAGGCGCGGGGCAGGGGGAGGTTGAAGACCCGGTCGATGGCCTTCGTGTTTTCCGGAAACAGCGCGAACGAGAAGGTGACCTTGTTGAAGAAGGCCCCAGTGTTAGCCTTCACCGCCTTCAGCTCTTCGGTGGGCAGGGAGTAGCAGATGTTGTCCTTCTTCCCCTGGACCAGGCCGACCACGCGTCCCTGCGGGTCCACCAGCGGACCGCCGGAATTGCCCGGGTTCACGCCGGCGCTGCTCTTCAGGACACTCCAGGCGCCGCGCAGGGGTTCGGGCAGGGTGCCGATCACCTCCCCGGGGCGGATCACGAGGCCCTCACCATAGGCATTGCCCACGGTGAACACGGTCTCGTTGACCTGGAATCCGGGCCGGAGGTCCAGCCACCGGTCGAAGGTCCGCCCCTTGACCGTGAACCTGATCACGTCCCGCTGCTCGTCGAGCGCGAGGATCTGGTCCACCTCCCAGACATTCTGCTTGGCGTCCCGGATGAAGCAGGTCTGGTAGCCCATGGAGGCATGGACCGGCTTGAACACATGGTGGGCGGTCACCAGTTCCGTCTTCGAGACGGCGAAGGCAGTGCCGATGGAGATGTAGCGGTCCTTGCGGATGTTGAAGGGCACCAGGTCCCAGGGCAGTTCCTTCTCGTACGAAACGGGATCTTTGTCCGGATCGGGGCGGAGGACCACCACTTCGAAGCTCGCCTCAGTGACTCGGGCCTTGACGGCCGGGGAGAGGGCCGTTTCCTGGGCCCGGAGAGGCGAGCAGAACAGCAGGGCCGGGAGGAGGAGGGTGGCGAGGAATCTCATGGGGCATCCGCAAATAGATGGTGGAACAAACCTTCATCCAGCCTGTGGGCGGGTCACCTATGCTTACTGGTCTTGAATGTCAGCAGTGTATCCCAGATGGCCTCTGCCGAATTCGCGGTACCTTGGGCGCATGGATAGCTTCAGTTCTGGATGTCTCCAACAATCCCGCAGGCCAGCAGGGGCCCAGGGCTCCCCTCTGAGGTTCTGGTGAACCCCCTCGACTGGGACCTGGGCAACGTGCCTCCCGGTGTGGCCTGGGGCGGCGTGGATGAGGCGGGGCGGGGCGCCTGGGCCGGCCCGGTGGTGGCGGCCTGCGCGGTGCTGGAGGCGGAGACTGTGCGCCGGTGGGGCCACGTGTTGCGGGGCGTGCGGGACAGCAAGCAGATGACACCCGAGAAGCGCGAGGTGATGGCGGCGGAGCTGAAGGCCATCCTCCCGGGCTATGGCATCGCGGAAGTGGAAGCCATGGCCATCGACCGGGAGAACATCCTGGAGGCCACCATGATGGCCATGCGGCAG
>DASXUH010000122.1:0-4886 GCA_036504935.1 Geothrix sp.
GCCATCACCCTGACCGCGGCTCTCATCGGCGTCATCTCCATCGGCTACACCTTCTACCTGGGCATCGGCGCCTGGGGCAACACCAGCCCCGTCTTCTGGGCCTTCGACATCATCAACTTCGTGTTCTGGGTGGGCATCGGCCACGCCGGCACGCTGATCTCAGCCATCCTCTTCCTCTTCCGCAAGCGCTGGCGCAACGCCATCGCCCGGTTCGCCGAGGCCATGACGATCTTCGCCGTCATCTGCGCTGTGATCTTCCCCCTCATCCACGTGGGCCGCCCCTGGCTCGCCTACTGGCTGTTCCCCTACCCGAACCAGCGCGCCCTCTGGACCAACTTCCGCTCACCCCTGCTCTGGGACGTCTTCGCGGTGAACACCTACTTCTCCGTGTCCGCCATGTTCTGGTACCTGGGACTGATCCCCGACATCGCCTCCATGCGCGACCGGACCACCAGCCAGCTGCGGAAGGTCATCTACACGGTGCTGGCCATGGGCTGGCGCGGCGCTGCCACCCATTGGCAGCACTACGAAAAGGCCTACCTGCTGCTGGCGGGCCTCGCCACGGGCCTGGTGCTCTCCGTGCACTCCGTGGTGAGCTTCGACTTCGCGACCTCGGTGGTGCCCGGCTGGCACATGACCATCTTCCCGCCCTATTTCGTGGCGGGGGCCATCTTCGCCGGTTTCGCCATGGTGGTGATGGTGCTGGTGGTCGTGCGCGAGACCATGCAGCTCAAGAACCTCATCACCATGCGGCACCTGGATGTGATGAACAAGGTGATCCTCGCCATGAGCTGCATCATGGGCTACAGCTACATGATGGAGGGCTTCACGGCCTGGTATTCCATGAACGAGTACCTCCACCACGCCTTCATGAACATCATCACGGGCACCTACGGCTGGGCCGGCTGGGTCACCATCAGCTGCAACATCCTCATCCCCCAGATCCTCTGGTTCAAGAAGGCGCGCACCAGCTACTTCTGGATGGTCCTGGTGGCCATCGGCGTGACCATCGGCATGTGGTTCGAGCGTTTCGTGATCATCGTGATCTCGCTGCACCAGGACTTCCTGCCCTCCGCCTGGCGCATCTACAAGCCCACCATGGTGGACTTCGGCGTGCTCCTGGGCACCTTCGGGATCTTCTTCACCCTGGTCCTGCTCTTCGCCCGGGTCCTGCCGGTCATCGCCACCACGGAAGTGAAGGCGATCCTGCCGGACGCGCAGCCCTCTCACCATGGAGACGACCACCATGTCTGAGACCTCGTATTCGGTTCTCGGCGTCTTCGAGACGCCCGATGCCCTGATGCAGGCCATCCCCAAGGTGCGCGCCAGCCAGCTGGGCACCGTGGAGGCCTACACCCCCTATGCGATCCACGGCATCGAGGAGGCCCTGGGCCTCCGCCGCTCCCCCCTGGGCGGCATGGTGCTGGTCATGGGCATCCTGGGGGCCATCACGGCCCTCGGCTTCCAGTACTGGATCAGCGCCGTCGACTACCCGATCATCACCGGCGGCAAGGGCGCCGGTTCCTGGGAAGCCTTCATCCCCATCATGTTCGAAGTGACGGTGCTCTTCGCCACCTTCACGGCGGGCCTGGGGATGCTGTTCCTCCTGAACAAGCTGCCCTTCTTCGGCCATCCGGTGCTCTCGTCCAAGTCGATCAAGGGCATCACGCGGGACCGCTACGTCCTGGCCCTGGAGGCGGAGGACGAGGCCTTCGACAGCGAGGCCGCAACCCGGACCCTTCGCGATGCCGGCGCCATCGAGGTCGAGGCCCTGCCCGCGCCGGACCGCAGCCCCTTCCTCACCAGCGACTACATCCTGCGCACACTCGGGGGCATTTTCGCGGCCTGCGTGGTGGCGGGCCTGGCGATGTATTTCGCCACCAAGTGGTTCCCCCTGCTCAAGCCCATGGCCAACATGCAGGATCAGCCCCGCCTCAACGCCCAGAAGCCCTCCACCTTCTTCAAGGACGGCCACGGCATGCAGCAGCCGGTGCCAGGCACCGTGGCCCGGGGCTACCTGCCCACGGCCACGGGCACGCAGGAGGAGGCCGCCGCCCTCGTGAACCCCCTGCCCCGCACCAGGGAAGTCTTCGCCACCGGGCGCAAGGCCTACACCAACCGCTGCGAGGTCTGCCACGGCGCCGTCGGCAATGGCGTGGGCAGCCTGACGGCGGCCTACGGCGCCAAGCCCGCCAACCTGCAGGCCCAGCAGTTCCGCGACTACCCGGATGGCAAGATCTACTGGGCCATCGTGAACGGCAAGAATGCCATGCCCTCGCACGCCCCCTACCTCTCCGAGCAAGAGCGCTGGGCGGTGGTCCACTACGTGCGCGCCCTCCAGCGCGCCCAGAACGCCAAGGATGAGGATCTGAAGGTGGCCACCCGATGAGCCAGACCAAGAACACCGCCAACCTGCTCTGGGGCGCCACGGCGCTCGGCGCCCTGGGCGCCCTCGGCAGCTACGCCGCCGCGGGCCCTGAGCGCTTCTGGGCCAACTGGATCCTGTGGTTCGTGCTGCTCTTCACCCTGGGCCTCGGAGCGCTCTTCATCGTGGCCCTGGAGCACCTGGTCAACGCCAAGTGGAGTGTGCCCATCCGGCGCATTCCCGAGCGGCTGGCCACCCTCCTGATTCCCGCGGTCCCCATCGGCCTCATCGCCCTGGGCGCCATCCCGGTGCTCTACCCCGGTGCCCGGCCCGAGGCGGCCCACCACCCGCTCCTGGCCGGCAAGGCCTTCTGGCTGAGCCTGCCTTTCTTCTCGGTACGCACGGTGATCGGTTTCGCCCTCTGCCTCCTGGGCCTCTGGGTGCTGGTGGGCGGTTCGCTCAAGCAGGACACCACGAAGGATCCCGCCTTCAATGTCCGGGCCCGCAAGTTCGCGCCGGCCTTCATGGCCATCTTCGCCCTGGTGGTGACGCTCGTGGCCTTCGACTGGCTCTCGGGCCTCACACCCGAGTGGTACAGCGACATCTTTGGCGTCTATGTCTTCGCCGGCGCCTTCCTCAGTGGCCTCGCGGCCACGGCCCTCGCGGTCCTGCACCTCCAGGACGAAGGCCGGCTGGAGGGCGTGCGTGGCGACCACCTCTACAACCTGGGCGGCTTCCTCTTCGCCTTCACGGTGTTCTGGTCCTACATCGGCTTCGCCCAGTACATGCTCATGTGGTACGCGAACCTGCCGGATGAGGTGATCTGGTACAAGGTCCGCTTGGCCGGCTCCTGGCGGCTCATCACCCTCGCCCTGGCCGGCCTCCACTTCGTCCTGCCCTTCTTCGCCCTGGTGACCCGGGATTCGAAGAAGGATCCCCGGCGCCTGCGCCGCGTCGCCTACCTCATGCTCGGGGCGCATGTGCTGGACATCTACTGGCTCATCTTCCCCATCCTTGGCACTCCCCGCTTCTCCTGGCCCGAGCTCAGCTTCGCCCTCTTCTTCCTGGGCGGGATCCTCCTGTGGCTCCGCGGCGCCATGCAGAAGGGTGAGGACATGCCCGCCGGCGATCCCTTCCTCCGCGAGGGCCTGGAGTTCCGCCTATGAAGATCCATGACTACCTGACCCCCGAGGAACTGAAGCGCCTACTCTCCGCCCTGCTGGTGGTGGTTGGCTTCATCTCCATCGCCGCCTTCTTCGGCTTCACGGTGCTGCCCGGCCTGCGCTACCAGGCCCACACGGATGCCACCACGGCTCCGGTCCAGGCCGTGCAGGGTGAGACCGGCTGGCTGGATCCCACGGACTACCCCGCCCAGACCCGCCAGACCATCCCGCCCATCGATCCCAGGACCGTGATGACGCCCAATCCCGCCCTCCTGGCCCGCGGCAAGGCCATCTACGCGCAGACCTGCGCCACCTGTCACGGCCCGGACGGCAAGGGCGACGGCCCCGGCGGCAAGGGGCTCAACCCCAAGCCCCGCAACTTCACCGAGAACGCGGCCTGGAAGAACGGCACCCGCATCGAGGACATCTACAAGACCCTCAACGAGGGCATCAAGAGCAGTGCCATGGTGTCCTACAACGACCTCTCCAAGAAGGACCGCATGGCCCTGGTCCATGTGGTGCAGTCACTGGGCGCCTTCGATCACGGCGCCAGCGACCCCAAGGCCAGCGCGGCCCTGGAGCAGCTCTTCGCCAGCGCCGGCGAGGTGATCCCCAACCGCATCCCCGTGGCCCGCGCCGTCGACCTCCTCTGCCGCGAGTACGCCGAGACCCATCCCCTGCCCCGACCGGAGGCCCGGCCATGAACCTCCGTCAGCTCTGCGCCACCCTTTCGCCCCTGGCCCTTGCCGCCGCACTCCTGTGCGCTCCCACCCGGGCCCAGGCCCCCAAGGCGCCCCCGGTCCCAGCTCCCAGGCCCGTCGAGGGTCCGGCCACGCCTTCCTTCACCCCCCAGGAAGTGGGCATCGACGAGAAACTCGGTGCCACCGTGCCCCTGGACCTGGTCCTGAAGGCCGAGGACGGCACGCCCGTCACCCTGCGCCAGCTCATCGACAAGCCCACCATCCTGACCCTGAACTACTTCCGCTGCGCCGGCATCTGCACGCCCCAGCTCAACGGCGTGGTCGAGGTGCTCAACCGCACCGAGGCCGTGCCCGGAAAGGATTTCCAGGTCATCACGGTCAGCTTCGACGAACGGGACGAACCCGAGGTCGCCGCCCAGAAGCGCACCAACTACCTGAGCGAGCTCACCCGGCCCTTCCCGCCCGCCGCCTGGCGGTTCCTCACGGGCCCCGCCACCACCACCCGGGCCCTGGCCGATGCCGTCGGATTCAAGTACAAGCAGGTGGGCGACGACTTCGTCCACGCCGCCGCCATCATCTTCATCAGTCCCCAGGGCAAGGTGACGCGCTACATGTACGGCGTCACGTACCTGCCAGCGGACCTCCAGCTGGCCGCCC
>DASXUH010000123.1:0-10049 GCA_036504935.1 Geothrix sp.
TATCTGGTGGCCAAGGACAACCTGGGGGAGGTCGCCGCCCAGACGGCGGGCGCGTCCCTCCTCATCGACTACATCCTCACGGTGGCCGTGTCCGTTTCCGCGGGCGTATCGGCTATCGTGTCGGCGTTCCCGGGGCTGGAATCCCATCGCATTTTTCTCGCTGAAGGCATCATCGCCTTCATCGCCCTGATGAACCTGCGGGGCGTGAAGGAAAGCGGCCTGGTCTTCTCGATGCCGACCTACGGGTTCGTGATCTGCATCGTGGGGTTGTTGATCAAGGGCTTCTGGGATGTGGCCACCGGCCATGAAGTGGCCGCCACCCACGTCGCGGCAGCCCATATGGAAGGCACCTCCAAGCTGGCTGCGTTGTGGCTGCTGGCCCGGGCCTATAGCGCGGGCTGCACAGCTCTGACAGGCGTGGAAGCCATCAGCAACGGGGTCACGGCCTTCAAAGAACCTGTGTCAACCAATGCCTCGAAGACCATGACCTGGATGGTGGTCATCCTCGGGACCATGTTTCTCGGCATCACCTACCTGACGAACCACTACGGCCTGACTTATCATCCGGACTCGCCGGAAACCCTGCTCTCCCAACTGACGCGGCTCATCCTGGGCGGGGCTGAACACGGAATACCCAAGCTGATATATCTCGCCACCACGGGCTTCACCATGGCCATCCTGGCCTTGGCGGCGAACACGGCCTATGCGGACTTCCCCCGCCTGGCAGCGCTCCATGCCCGGGACGGGTTCCTGCCCCGCCAGTTCACCAGCCAGGGGGATCGCCTGGTCTTCTCCAACGGGATCTTCATCCTGTCCCTGGCAGCCGGTTTCCTGGTCCTGCTCTTCGGCGCGAAGGAAGATCACCTGTTGCCGCTCTATGCCGTGGGCGTCTTCCTCGGCTTCACCATCAGCCAGACGGGCATGGTGCGCCGCTGGTTCCGTCTCAAGGGCAGGGGTTGGCAGGTGAAGGCGCTGATCAATGGCCTGGGGGCCGTGACCACGCTCGTCGTCATGCTGGTGATCGCCGTGACGCGGTTTGCCCACGGGGCCTGGATCGTGATCGTGCTCGTGCCCCTGATGGTCATGACCTTCTTCAACATCCACCGGCACTACATCCGCATCAAGTCGATCCTTGCGGCGAGCCGCGTGGATTTTATCGGCCCCCGCCGGAACCGTGTGGTCGTGCTGGTATCCGGGATCCATGCCGGCGTGGTGCAGTCCTTGAACTATGCGAAGGTCATCGCGGAACATGGCGAAGTCGAGGCGCTGACCGTCGACTTCACGGATGAGCACGGCCGTGACAGCGCGATGCTCGAGAAACTGCGGTCGGATTGGCCGAGGTACAGCGAGGGAATTCCCCTCCGGGCCATCCGGAGCCCCTACCGGAAGGTGGTCGAGCCCATCGTGAACGAACTGGAGCGCATGCGGCAGGCGGAGCCGGAATACACCATCACGGTCATCCTTCCCGAGTTCGTCACCGGGCACTGGTGGGCAAACCTGCTTCACAACCAGACCGCCATGAGGATCAAGGGCACGCTGCTCCTCATGCCCAAGATCATCGTGATCTCGATTCCCTATCACGTGGAACCGCTGGTCGAGTAGAGCCGACGGAAACAAAACGCCCGGCGGCAGCCGGGCGTTTTGCATGGATGCGGACCGGGTTCAGCCCGCGCCGCCGCCACTGGTGCTCGCGGGACGATAGGTGAGGCTGGCCTTGATGAAGTCGCGGTTCATGCGGGCGATGTTCTCCATCTTGATGCCCTTGGGGCAGGCGGCTTCGCACTCGCCGTGGTTGGTGCAGGTGCCGAACTGCTCGGCGTCCATCTGCGCGACCATGTCGCGAACGCGGATATAGCGCTCTGGCTGGCCCTGGGGCAGTAGGCCCAGGTGGGTGACCTTGGCGGACAGGAACAGCATGGCGCTGGCATTGGGGCAGGCGGCCACGCAGGCGCCGCACCCGATGCAGGCGGCGGCGTCCATGGAGAGCTCGGCCTTCTCCTTGGGGATCGGCAGGGCGTTGGCGTCCTGGGGGGATCCCGTGGGCACGCTGATGAACCCACCGGCGGCGATGATGCGGTCGAAGGCGCCCCGGTCCACCATCAGATCCTTGATGACGGGGAAGGCCTCGGCGCGCCAGGGTTCGATGGTGACGCTGTCACCGTCCTTGAAGCTGCGCATGTGCAGCTGGCAGGTGGTGGTGCGCTCGCGGGGGCCATGGGGGCGCCCGTTGATCACCATGCTGCAGGTGCCGCAGATGCCTTCGCGGCAATCATGGTCGAAGGTGATGGGTTCCTCGCCCTTGCGGATGAGGCCCTCGTTCACGATGTCGAGCATCTCCAGGAAGGACATGTCGGGGCTGATGTTCTCGGCGGGGTACTCGACGAACTTGCCGTCGCACTTGGCGTTCTTCTGCCGCCACACGTGAAGGGTGAGATTGAGGTGCTTGGACATGGCTCAGATCCTCACTTGTAGCTGCGGGTCGCGAGGTGGACGTTATCGAAGGTGAGCTGCTCGACGTGGCGCACCGGCGCCTGGCCTTCACCCTTGTATTCCCAGGCGGCCACGTGGGCGAAGTTCTCATCGTCACGCAGGGCTTCTCCCTCCGCCGTCTGCCATTCCTCGCGGAAGTGGCCGCCGCAGGATTCGCGGCGCTCGAGGGCGTCCAGGCACATCAGCTCTCCGATCTCCAGGAAGTCGGCCACGCGGCCGGCCGTCTCGAGGGACTGGTTCAGGTCGTTGCCGCTACCGGGGATGCGGAGGTTCGTCCAGAACTCCTCGCGGATCTTCGGGATCAGTTCCAGGGCCTTCTTGAGCCCGGCCTCGTTGCGGCCCATGCCGCACATTTCCCACATGACCTTGCCCAGTTCGCGATGGAAGTGGTCTGGAGTTTCCTTCCCGCCGATGGACATGAGCTGGCTCATGCGGTCCGAAACGGATTGTTCCGCGGCCTTCACGGCCGGATCGTCGGCCTTGATGCGAGTGCCGGGCTTGATGCCGGCCAGGTAGCCGCCGATGGTGTAGGGGATCACGAAGTAGCCGTCGGCCAGGCCCTGCATGAGCGCCGAGGCACCCAGGCGGTTGGCGCCGTGGTCGGAGAAGTTGGCCTCGCCGAGCACGAAGAGGCCGGGGATGGTGCTCATGAGGTTGTAGTCCACCCACAGGCCGCCCATGGTGTAGTGGCTGGCCGGGAAGATGCGCATGGGCGTCTTGTAGGGGTTCTCGTCCGTGATGCGTTCATACATCTCGAAGAGGTTGCCGTACTTCTCCTCGATCTTGGCGGCGCCCAGGCGCTTGATGGCATCGCTGAAGTCGAGGTAGACGCCGAGCCGGGTGGGGCCGACGCCGCGGCCCTCGTCGCACACCTGCTTGGCGGCGCGGCTGGAGACGTCACGGGGGGCGAGGTTGCCGTAGGAGGGGTACTTGCGCTCCAGGTAGTAGTCGCGATCCTCCTCGGGGATCTCGGCGGCGGGCTTGCCGCAGTCCTCCTTGCGCTTGGGCACCCAGATGCGGCCATCGTTGCGCAGCGATTCAGACATGAGCGTGAGCTTGCTCTGGTGGTCGCCGGTGACAGGGATGCAGGTGGGGTGGATCTGCGTGAAGCAGGGGTTCGCGAAGGCGGCCCCCTTCTTGTAGGCGCGCCAGATGGCCGTGCCGTTGCAGCCCTTGGCATTGGTGGAGAGGTAGAAGACGTTGCCATAGCCGCCGGTGGCCAGGCAGACCGCATCGGCCACATGGGATTCGACCTCGCCGGTCACCATGTCCCGGGTGACGATGCCCTTGGCCACGCCGTCCACGACGATCACTTCCAGCATCTCGTGGCGGGGGAACATCTTCACCTTGCCGAGGCCGATCTGGCGTTCCAGGGCCTGGTAGGCGCCGATGAGCAGCTGCTGGCCGGTCTGCCCGCGGGCGTAGAAGGTGCGGCTCACCTGGGCGCCGCCGAAGGAGCGGTTGTCCAGCAGTCCGCCATATTCGCGGGCGAAGGGAACGCCCTGGCCCACGCACTGGTCGATGATGTTGTTGCTGACTTCGGCCAGGCGATGCACGTTGGCTTCGCGGGCCCGGAAGTCGCCACCCTTCACCGTGTCGTAGAAGAGGCGATAGATGCTGTCGCCGTCATTCTGGTAGTTCTTGGCGGCATTGATGCCGCCCTGGGCCGCGATGGAGTGGGCGCGGCGGGGGCTGTCCTGGTAGCAGTAGCACTCGACCTCGTAGCCGAGTTCGGCCAGGGAGGCAGCGGCGGCGCCACCGGCGAGGCCGGAGCCCACCACGAGCACCTTGTATTTGCGCTTGTTGGCCGGATTCACGAGCTTGAGATCAAAGCGGTGCTTTTCCCACTTCTTGTCGATCGGGCCGTCTGGGATTCGGGCATTGAGTTCCATGGAGCGCTCCCTGGGATCAGTGGATGAAGCCGGTCAGGACGGCGATGGGATAGGAGATGTTCACGCCCACCACGAGGACGGTGAGGCCCGTGGCGAAGTTGCGCCGCAAGCGGTCGTAGCGGGGATGGGCCAGACCGAGGCTCTGGGTCCAGCTCCACACGCCGTGCCACATGTGCAGGCCGAGGCAGAGCTGGGCCACGATGTAGAAGCCGGCGGCGGCCGGAACCTTGAAGCCATTCACGAAGTTCGCGTAGGGATTCGTGTGGTCGAAGTTGGGATGAACGGTGCCAGTGGTCAGGTGCAGGAGGTGGTAGATGATGAAGGCGGCGAGGATGACGCCGCTCCAGCGCATGGTTCGGGAGGACCAGGTGGAGGCGCTGTTCTGCTGGTTCCGGTACCCCACGGGGCGGGCGGCGCGGTTGTCGAGGGTGAGGGACACGGCGGCCCAGATGTGGAGGCCGGCCGCGGTGAGCAGGACGACGCGGAAGATCCAGATGCCGCCGCCGTGGAGCATGCTGTGCAGGAACTTGGCATAGGCGTTGAAGGACTCGGCGCCCATGTAGGCCTGGGTGTTGCCGATCATGTGGACGGTGACGAACCCGAAGAGGATGACTCCGGTAGCCGCCATGACGACCTTCCGGCCGACCGAGGACACCAGGAAACCGTGGCCGCGTGCTTCCGCGCCCGCGATGCTCTGTTCAGCAACGGACATAGGGGGACTCCTTTGAAAAACGGGGAGGTGGATCGGAGCACCCGCAGCGTGCGGCGGGGCCCACTTTCAACGACAGGTCCATATCTGACCCGATTATCTTCGGACGCCCGTCGATTCCAAGCGCTAATGCTGGAGCAAGACAAGCTGTGACAATGTGCATCTTCGGTCCCACGCCGGTGGAACCTTGGCCGGGGCCCCAGCCTGAAGTCTTGCGGTTGCAACCCCGCGTCAGCTAAAATCAAGCCCGATCTAGACATGATCTTTTGGTGGAACGCCCCCGGGTGGGGGCTCGTGCCGCTTTCGTGCTGGCCGCCATGATCCGGACCGTTTCCCGCCGCTTCAACTTCCCAGTCTCCCTCTCCTTAACCCAATTGGAGGAACAACCATGGTGACGATGAAACGTCTCCTCGACTCTCTGGCGTCGACCAGACTCTTCAAGTGGGGGATGACTGCGCTCTTCGCCATTCTGCTCGCCCCCCCGGCCTTCGCCGGCGGCGAGGCCGAGCTGAAGATCCCCTCGTTGAAGGACCAGGCCCAGCATTTCATGGGGACGACCGGCCACAACCTGTTGCTGATCGGCCTCTTCATCTGCCTGCTCGGTGTGGCCTTCGGTCTGGTGCAGTACTCCCAGATCCGGAAGCTCCCGGTCCACAAGTCCATGCTGGAAATCTCTGAGCTGATCTACGAGACCTGCAAGACCTACCTGGTCACCCAGATCAAGTTCATTTCGGTCCTCTGGGCCTTCATCGCGGTCATCATCGTCGCCTACTTCAAATACCTCGCCCACACGCCCATGGGCTGGGGCCAGGTGATCGTGATCCTGCTCTTCTCGATCATCGGCATCCTCGGGTCCCTGGCTGTGGCCTGGTTCGGCATCCGCATCAACACCTTTGCCAACTCCCGCACGGCCTTCGCCAGCCTGCGCGGCAAGCCCTTCCCGACCATGGAGATCCCCCTGAAGGCCGGCATGTCCATCGGCATGCTGCTCATCTCCGTCGAGCTGTTCCTCATGCTCGCGATCCTGCTCTTCATCCCCGGCGACAGCGCCGGCCCCTGCTTCATCGGCTTCGCCATCGGCGAGTCGCTGGGGGCCGCCGCCCTCCGCATCGCGGGCGGCATCTTCACCAAGATCGCCGACATCGGTTCCGATCTCATGAAGATCGTCTTCAAGATCAAGGAAGACGATGCCCGCAATCCCGGCGTCATCGCCGACTGCGTGGGTGACAACGCTGGCGACTCCGTGGGTCCCACGGCAGACGGTTTCGAAACCTACGGCGTCACGGGCGTTGCGCTCATCACCTTCATCCTGCTGGCGGTTCCCCAGCCCACCATCCAGGTGGCGCTGCTGGTGTGGATCTTCGTCATGCGCGTGGGCATGATCGTGACCTCCGCGGCCTCCTACTGGATCAATGGACTCTGGGCGAAGGCCAAGTTCGGCGCCGCGGCCAAGTTCGAGTTCGAAACTCCGCTGACCACGCTCGTCTGGCTGACCTCGATCCTTTCGATCGTGATGACCTACGTCCTATCCTGGGTGCTCATCGGGAACCTCCCCGACCACCTCTGGTGCAAGCTCTCCACCATCATCACTTGCGGAACCCTGGCCGGCGCCCTGATCCCCGAGCTGGTGAAGGCGTTCACGTCCACCAACTCCGGCCATGTACGTGAGGTCGTGACCGCCTCCAAGGAAGGCGGCGCCTCGCTCAACATCATCTCCGGCCTGGTGGCGGGCTACTTCTCCGCCTACTGGATGGGCCTCACCATCGTCGCCCTCATGGGTGCCGCCTACTACGTGTCCACCTTCGGCCTGGCGGGCTTCATGGCCGCCCCGGCCATCTTCTCCTTCGGCCTCGTGGCCTTCGGATTCCTGGGCATGGGCCCCGTCACCATCGCCGTGGACTCCTACGGACCCGTCACCGACAACGCCCAGTCCGTCTACGAGCTCTCCACCATCGAGGAGATCCCCGGCATCGAAGCGGAGATCCAGAAGGACTTCGGATTCAAGCCCGATTTCGAGAACGGGAAGATGTATCTCGAAGAGAACGATGGCGCCGGCAACACCTTCAAGGCCACCGCCAAGCCCGTGCTCATCGGCACCGCGGTCGTGGGCGCCACCACCCTGATCTTCTCCATCATCCAGGTGCTGAACGGCAAGTTCGGCGTCCTGAAGGTGGTCGAGGGGCTGTCCATCATCAATCCCCTCTTCCTCCTCGGCATCATCACGGGCGGCGCCATCATCTTCTGGTTCTCCGGCGCGGCCTGCCAGGCTGTCGCCACGGGTGCCTACCGCGCCGTGGAGTTCATCAAGCAGAACATCAACCTCGACGCGGGTGCCACCAAGGCCTCTGTCGAAGACTCCAAGAAGGTCGTGGAGATCTGCACCCAGTACGCCCAGAAGGGCATGTTCAATATCTTCCTGGCGGTGTTCTTCTCCACCCTCGCCTTTGCTTGCGCGAACCACTACTTCTTCATCGGCTACCTGATCTCCATCGCCGTCTTCGGCCTCTACCAGGCCATCTTCATGGCCAATGCCGGCGGCGCCTGGGACAATGCGAAGAAGCTCGTGGAAACTGAGCTCAAGGCCAAAGGCACGCCCCTCCACGATGCCTGCGTCGTGGGCGACACCGTGGGCGATCCCTTCAAGGACACGTCCTCGGTGGCCCTGAACCCGGTCATCAAGTTCACGACCCTCTTCGGCCTCCTGGCTGTCGAGCTGGCCATCGAGCTCAACCCGGTCACGGCCCATATCTGGGCCCTGGTCTTCTTCCTGGTCTCCGCGGTCTTCGTGTGGCGCTCGTTCTACGGCATGCGCATTCCCGTCATGGAAACCAAATAGGCCACTTCGCCGCCAAGGCGATCCACGGAATGGGAGGGGCCCTGCGGGGTCCCTCCTTGTGTGATACCTTGTATCGTGAGGTTTTAAAGATGAACCGATTATTTCACATCCCCGTCACTCTGTTTGCTTGCGGAAGTCTCATGGCTGCCGATCCTGCCCCGACCCCACCCACCGCGCCTCAGCGGGAACACACCAGCCTTTGGCACGGCGAAAAGGTGAGTGACCCCTGGTTCTGGTTGCGGGAGAAGAGCAATCCCGCAGTGGTGACCTACCTGAATGCGGAGAACGCCTACACCGAGGCCATGACCAAGGACCTCCAGCCCTTCTCCGAGGCCCTGTACAAGGAGATGCTGGGCCGGATCAAGCAGACCGACCTCAGTGTGCCCGTGCGTCGCGGGGCTTTCTATTACTACTCGCGCACCGAGGAGGGGAAGCAGTACCCCATCCAGTGCCGCCGGAGGGCAGGGAAGGGTGGCGTCCATGACGAGAAGGCCCCCGAGGAAGTCCTGCTGGACCAGAACGAGCTGGCCAAGGGCCTGAAGTTCCTCAGCCTGGGTGGCATGGCCGTCAGCGATGACGACCGCACCCTGCTGTTCAGCACCGATGCCACGGGCTTCCGCCAGTACAAGCTCTTCACGAAGGACCTGTCCACGGGCAAGGTGGAGGGTCCCCTCGCCGAGCGTGTGACCTCCTTCACCTGGGCCTCGGATTCCCGGCATCTCTTCTTCGTCACTGAGGACGACGTCACCAAGCGCTCCGACCAGCTCTGGCGGCTGGATCTGAAGGGCGGCAAACCGGAACTGGTATTTGAGGAAAAGGATGAGCTCTACCGTCTCGGGGTAGGCCGCACCAAGGACCGCAAGTACCTTCTGGTGGAAAGCCAGTCCACAGACACCTGGGAGACCCGGTACCTGGAGGCGTCCAAGCCTGCTGGAACCTTCAAGGTGCTGCTGCCGCGTGAGAAGGGCCACAAGTACGACCTGGAGCATCGCGAAGGAACGTTCTACATCCGCACCAACAAGGGCGCCAAGAATTTCCGCCTGGTCACTGCTCCAGCGGCCACGCCGGATCCCAAACATTGGAAGACCTTCCTCGACCACCGGACCGATGTGCTCCTCGAAGGCATCGAGCCCTTCAAGGACTTCCTGGTGGTGGCCGAGAAGAGCCAGGGTCTGGAGCGGTTCCGCATCCAGGACCTCAAGACCGGCGCCTGGAAGGAGGTCGCCTTCCCGGAGAGCGTTTACGCCGCCCTCCCTGGTGGGACGCCCGAATATTCGTCCAAGGCTTTCCGTTTCGTCTACCAGTCCATGGTGACGCCGCAGAGCGTCTACGACTGCGACATGGGCTCCGGCAAACAGACCCTTCTCAAGGAAACGGAGGTTCTGGGCGGCTATGACAAGGCCCGATACGCCACCGAGCGCCTCTGGGCCACGGCCCGGGATGGCGTGAAGGTGCCCCTCTCCGTGGTGTACAAAAAGGGCGTGAAGCGGGATGGCACCGCGCCGCTCTTCCTCTACGCCTATGGCTCGTACGGTTATGGCTCGGCCGCGGCCTTCTCCATTCCGCGCATCAGCCTGCTGGACCGCGGCATGGTCTATGTCATCGCCCATATCCGCGGCGGCAACGAGATGGGCGAGGCTTGGCACGATGACGGCATGCTGATGAAAAAGATGAACACCTTCACTGATTTCATCGATTCCGCCGAGTTTCTGGTCAAGGAGAAATGGACTGCCAAGGATCGCCTGGTCATCGAGGGCGGCAGCGCCGGTGGCCTGCTCATGGGTGCCGTCACCAACCTGCGGCCCGACCTGTTCAAGGCCGTGCACAGCGCCGTGCCCTTCGTGGACGTGATGAACACCATGATGGATGCCAGCCTGCCCCTCACCGTGGGCGAATACCTGGAGTGGGGGAATCCCAACGAGAAGGCGGCCTTCGATTACATGCGGGCCTACAGCCCCTACGACAACCTGGCGAAGAGGGCCTACCCGGCCATCCTCGTCACCACCAGTTTCAACGACAGCCAGGTGATGTACTGGGAACCCGCGAAGTACGTCGCCAAGCTGCGCACCCTCAAGACCGACGACAACCCGCTGCTCCTGAAGATCAAGATGGATCCCGCCGG
>DASXUH010000124.1:0-10061 GCA_036504935.1 Geothrix sp.
GGTCGATTCCGCGCCCTGGTTCTCGCTGACCCGATCCGAATGCAGTCCGTCGCTGCAGCCCCCGCTGTTGGAATCGTACAGGGGAAGGCCAAGGTCGTTGCGGCCCAGGAACCACTCAAAGGCGCGCTTCGCCTCCCGCAGCCAGGTGTCCTCACGGGTGGCGTGAAAGGCTGCGAGACAGGCGGAAATCATGGATTGCGCCTCCACCGGCTGTTGATCGAAGTAGGCATGGGCGCCTCCCTTGACATAGAAACCATTGCTTCCGATGGGGCGGAAGTGGCCCTTCTGGGTCTTCTGCACGGAGATCAACCAACCCAGGGACTGGAGCGCGATGTCCTGGGCCTCGGCGTGGGCCATCTCCTGGCTGCTGAGAAGCAGGGCCTGGCAGAGCCGGGCGTTATCGTACGTGGCGCTCGATTCGAACCAGGGCCAGTCTTCGGTGGCACACCCCTTCCACAGTCCGATGAGCCTGGCCGTCAGCGTCTCCCGCAAGGCCTTCGCTTCGGAATGGTCCGGGAAGGAGCGCAGGTACTCGTGGATGCCCAGCAGCGTGAACGCCCAGGCGCGTGGGGACGAGAAGGCTTCCACCACGGCCAGGCCTCGCTCGAAGAGCTGAGCCGAAAGCCTTTGATGGCCTGGGTTGCGCGAGCGGCCCGCACCGGTGCCCACGGCCCAGAGGGCGCGTCCATGGCTATCCTCGCTGCCGGATTCCTCGAGCCATTGCCGCCCATGGCTCATGAAATTCCGGAAGCGGCCCATGACGGGATTCATGGCGGCGGCCAGGAAGGCGAGGTAGCTCGTGGCCAGACGGCCGATGTTCTCCGAGGGGGGGTGGTCCCCGAGTTCATCGAGCAGGCTGCACAGGACGAAGGCCCTGGCGTTGTCATCGGTACAGTAGCCCTCATGGAAATTCGGCACATTGAACGTGGCGTGCTGGAGGATGCCCGTGCCGTCGCTCATGCGCACGATGTGATCGAGCCGGAGCGGAGGGAGCTCGTAGGGCCGGCTGGCGAGCGTCCATCCGGCGAAGGCCGATCGCGGGGTGGCCCTCCGCTCGGAGCGGGCCTGCTGGAATGATTCGAGGAAACGCAGTGCCACGGCGGGCCAGATCATCTCGCGCCCCAACCGGTAGGCTTCTTCCCGCGTCGCCTTCAACCGGGCCGGGTCGTCGAGGAAGGCGCACACGCCCTCTGCGATGGCGTGGGGATCCCGGAAAGGGACGAGGATGCCGCGGCCCCCGGCGAGCAGCTCCTGCGCGTGCCAGTAGGGCGTGGAAACCACCGCCTTGCCTGCGCCGAAGACATAGGCCAGGGTGCCCGAGGTGATCTGCGCCTCATTGAGATAGGGGGTGAGGTAGATATCCGTGGCGCCGATGAACTCCTTGAGATCGTCCAGGGACACGAAGCGGTTGTAGAAGATCACGTGTTCCTTGACACCGAGATCCTCGGCCAGCCGCTCCAGACCCAGGCGGTAGCTTTCGCCTTCGCGGACCACCAGATGGGGATGGGTGGCGCCCAGCACGAGGTAGACCATGTTCGGATGCCGCTTCACGATCTCCGGCAGGGCTTCGATGGCGTACTCGATCCCCTTCCCCGGTCCGAGCAGGCCGAACGTGAGCAGCACCATGCGGCCTTCCACGCCGAGCTGCACTTTGTAGAAGTTGGAGTCGATGAACGGCATGTCCGGAATGCCGTGGGGGATGAGGTCCACCTTGGCGTCCGGCACGGCGTACGTTTCGCGCAGGATCTCGGCGCCCTTTTCGGCCATGACCACCAGGCGGTCGCTGCGGCGGACCAGTTCCTCCATCACCCTCCGCTGCGCCAGACTCGGATCCCGCAGGATCGTGTGCAGGGTGGTCACCACCGGCATCCGGACTTCTTTGAGTAGGGCCAGCAGATGGCTTCCAGCCGCCCCCCCGTAGATGCCGAACTCGTGCTGAACGCAGAGGACGCCAGCATTGTTGAAGTTCAGGAAATCCGCCGCGCGTCGGTACGAATCCAGATCCTTCTCGTCCAGTTCGAAGCGCACACGGGCGGGATAGTCATATCCCTCGATGCGGTCATTCACCGCTCCGGCGAAGCATTGCGATTCGGGGGCCGCCGCGGCCACCGCTTCACACAGGTCATGGGTGAAGGTGGCGATGCCACAGAGCCGCGGAAGGTAGCCGCCCAGGAAGGCGATGCGGTCGGGCAGGGGCCGTGCCATCTCGATACCCCTCTCAGCGGAACGGAGAAACCGTCGCCCGAACTGGCCTGACATGGATGTTCATGAGCTCCCCCAGGTGGCTCCCGGGTTGGGAAGACCGGAGGTGGACCGGAAAATCCCGCACACCTGTCCGGAACATCTACTCCTCTGATCCTGCGCTCGAAATGCCTCTCGAGCCAGAGGATTTGATGAGGAAAATACGATTCGGAAAGGATTCCCGTGAGTGGCCGGAAATCCCCTGAACCGGACTATACTCCCAGGGACCAGGAGGGTTCCGCCATGGCGAAGATCGAATCCACCCCCTCGTTCGTAAAGGCGGTCTACGACCGCATGGCCACCAACCTGAAGGTCGTACGCCAGCGGCTGAACCGGCCCCTCTCCCTGGCCGAGAAGATCGCCTACGGCCACCTGGAGCGTCCGGAGAAGGCCGAGATCCTGCGAGGGAAGAGCTACCTGGACCTGCGGCCCGACCGGGTGGCCATGCAGGACGCCACGGCCCAGATGGCCCTCCTCCAGTTCATGACCTCGGGGCTGCCCGAGGTGGCCGTGCCCTCCACCGTCCACTGCGACCACCTCATCCAGGCCGAGGTGGGCTCCAGCCCGGACCTCGTCCGGGCCAACACCGAGAATAAGGAGGTCTACGACTTCCTGTCGACGGTGTGCGACAAGTACGGCCTGGGCTTCTGGCGGCCCGGCAGCGGCATCATCCACCAGGTGGTACTGGAGACCTACGCCTTCCCCGGCGGCCTCATGATCGGCACCGATTCACACACACCGAATGCCGGGGGCCTGGGCATGGTGGCCATCGGCGTGGGCGGCGCGGACGCCGTGGATGTCATGGCGGGCCTGCCCTGGGAGCTGAAGGCCCCGAAGCTGATTGGTGTGAAGCTCACGGGCGCGCTCCAGGGCTGGACCTCTCCCAAGGACGTCATCCTCAAGCTGGCGGGCATCCTCACGGTGAAGGGCGGCACCGGCGCCATCGTGGAGTACTTCGGTCCCGGCGTGGATTCCATCTCCTGCACGGGCATGGGCACCATCTGCAACATGGGCGCGGAGATCGGCGCCACCACGAGCCTCTTCCCCTACAACCACCGGATGGCGGAGTACCTGCGGGCCACGGGGCGCGGTGAGATCGCGGATCTCGCCGAAGGTTTCGCCGACCACTTGATGGCAGATGAAGGTTGCGAGTACGACCAGGTCGTCGAGATCGATCTGGGCACGCTGGAGCCCCACATCAACGGCCCCTTCACGCCGGACCTGGCCTGGCCCCTATCGAAGTTCGCCGCCGCCGTGAAGGAGAAGGGCTATCCGGAAGAGCTGAAGGTGGGTCTCATCGGGAGCTGCACCAACTCCAGCTACGAGGACATGGCGCGGGCCGCCAGCGTGGCGAAGCAGGCCCTGGACCATGGCGTGAAGGCCAAGTCCACCTTCACGATCACACCGGGCAGCGAGCAGATCCGCGCCACCATCGAGCGCGACGGGCAGATGGCGATCTTCACCGAGGTGGGGGGCATGGTGCTCGCCAACGCCTGTGGCCCCTGCATCGGCCAGTGGAAGCGCCACGACATCCAGAAGGGCGAGCGGAACGCCATCATCACGAGCTTCAACCGCAACTTCGCCGCGCGGAATGACGCCAATCCCGAGACCTGCGCCTTCGTGGCCTCGCCAGAGATCGTCACGGCCTTCGTGCTGGCGGGACGCCTGACCTTCAATCCCGAGACGGATTCGCTCACGGGTGCCGATGGCAAGCCGTTCAAGCTGGTACCCCCCAGTGGCGACAGCCTGCCCCGGAAGGGCTACGACAAGGGACTGGCCACCTACCAGGCCCCACCGCAGGACCACCACCTCGTCGAGGTGAAGATCGATCCGGCCAGCCAGCGCCTCCAGAAGCTGGAGCCCTTCAAGGCCTGGGAAGGCACGGACCTCACGGATCTGTACATCCTCATCAAGGCCCAGGGCAAGTGCACCACCGACCATATCTCTGCCGCCGGGCCCTGGCTGCGGTTCCGCGGACACCTGGACAACATCAGCAACAACCTCCTCATCGGCGCCACCAACGCCTTCAACGGCTCCGTCAACCGCGTGAAGAACCAACTCACGGGCGACTACGAGGAGGTGCCCAAGGTGGCCCGGGCCTACAAGGCCGTGGGCATCGACTGGGTGGTCGTCGGCGACGAGAACTACGGCGAAGGTTCCAGCCGCGAACACGCTGCCATGGAGCCCCGGCACCTGGGGGGTCGCGCCATCATCGTGAAGAGCTTCGCCCGCATCCACGAGACCAACCTCAAGAAGCAGGGCATGCTGCCCCTGACCTTCGCGGACCCCGCGGACTACGACAAGCTCCTGGAGGGCGACCGGGTCGCCATCCAGGGGCTCACCACCTTCGCGCCCGGCAAGCCCCTCACCCTGGTGGCGACGCACGCGGACGGCCGCGAGGACCGGATCACCCTGAACCACACCTTCAATGCGGGCCAGATCGCGTGGTTCAAGGCGGGCTCGGCGCTCAATCTCATGGGGGGCAAAGCGAAGAAACCGTAGGCGTTCTCAGTTCCCGGTATCCACCTCGCGCCGGCCGAAGCGGGGCATGTTCCAGCCGTACCGCAGCGACAGGTAGCGCAGCCCGAAGCAGGCCAGGAGGCCGGGCCAGGTGGTCCCGGCCGGGCCCCAGTGGAAGTGGTCGCCCAGCACCACCAGCAGCGAGCCCAGCAGAGCCGCGGAGGCGTAGATCTCCCGCTCCAGCACCACGGCCACCCGGCTGAGCAGCATGTCGCGGAGAATGCCGCCCCCCACGGCGGTCATCATCCCCAGGAGGATGGCGGTCTCGGCGTTGCGGCCCAGCCCGAGCGCCTTCTGGGTGCCGGCCACGGCGAACATGGCCATCCCCACCGCGTCGAAGAGGAGCACCGGATACCGCAGGCGCCGCACCCATCCGTAGGCGCCGAGGGTGGCCAGGGCGCCCAGGGTGGCGCAGGCCAGGTAGCGCCAGTCCGCCAGGCCCACGGGGGGCAGGGCGCCCAGGCAGAGGTCGCGCACGATGCCGCCGCCGCAGGCAGTGACGAAGGCCAGGGCTACGATGCCGAACAGGTCGAGGTTCCGCTCCCGGGCGGCCGCGGCGCCGCTGATGGCGAAGACGAAGATGCCCGCCAGGTCGAGGAACTCGAAGAGCGCGTGCTCAGGCATGGCCGGTGGACCCCTCGTGGCAGAGCCAGGCCCCGGCCGCGGCCAGCATGGCCTGGAGGCCGGTCTTCAGGGTGGGATGCAGCACCGGCGCGTACCGCGACGAGTGGTTGCTGGGGAGGCGGTTGATCTGCCCCTCGGCCCTGGCCTTGGCGTAGAGCTCGGGATCGGTGCCGCCCACGATCCAGAACACGTAGGGCGTCTTCCAGGCGCGGCCGAAGAGGCTGAAGTCCTCACTGGCCGCGGCGGGGGGCGTCTCGTAGGCCCCCTCGCCGAACTGGGCCCGGAAGGCCTTCGCCACCCGTTCCGTGGCCGCCGCGTCGTTCACGGTCATGGGATAGCTGTTCAGGGTGGTGAACTCGGGCTCCCGCGGCGCGTTCGAGGCCGCGCACTCGGCGCAGCAGATCCGCTTCACCGCGGCCAGGACGTGATCGCGCACGCCCTCGTCGTAGGTGCGGATGTTCAGCTTGAGGGTGGCGTCCTCGGGGATGATGTTCTCCTTGGTTCCGGCCTGGAGCGAGCCGATGGTCAGCACCGCGCTGTCCAGGGGGCCGACCTCGCGGGAGACAATGGTCTGGAGCCGCAGAACAGTCGAGGCCGCCATGACCACGGGATCGATGGAGGTCTGAGGCTGGGAGCCGTGGGAGCCGCGCCCGAAGAGCCGGACCTTCAGGCTGTCCCCGGCGGAGAGGATGGTACCGCTGCGATAGCCCACCGTGCCCGCCGCCCCCACCATCACGTGCTGGCCCAGGATGACGTCGGGGCGGGGGAAGCGCTCGATCATCCCATCGGCCACCATGCCCTGGGCGCCGCGAGCGACCTCCTCGCCCGGCTGGAACACGGCCAGGAGGGTGCCCTTCCACAGGTCCCGGTGCTCGCTGAGCACCCGGGCCGCGCCCATCAGCCAGGTCACGTGCAGGTCGTGGCCGCAGACATGCGACACGCCCACCTCCACACCCTCGTCGTTCGTGGCCCGGGCTGTGCTCGCGTAGGGCAGGCCAGTGGCTTCCGTGACGGGCAGGGCATCCATGTCCGCCCGCAACATCACCGTGGGGCCGGGCCCGTTGCGCAGGAGCCCCACCACGCCCGTCCCGCCCACGCCCGGCGTCACCTCGAACCCGTGCCGGGTCAGGTGCTCCGCCGCAAGCTTCGCGGTCCGCACCTCCTGCATGGACAACTCCGGGTGGCTGTGGAGGTCCTTATAGATCGTCTCCAGCTCCGGTAGGAGCGCCTCCAGGTGGGGATCCAGCGCTTCGGCCAGCGGGTCCATGGGCGTCCTCCTCCAGGCTGGACGTGGGTTCAAGGCTTGGCCGTCGGGTGGGTCCCGGATCATGGCCGTTCCGTTCTGTCCGCGACCTTCCGCGGGCGTTTATCATGCCTTCCTTTTCTTGCAGCGGATGGAACAACATGTCCGGTTTGCCCCTTGGACCTGGCGCCAGCTGAGTCGGAGGCTGGAGGAGAGCCGTTTTCCTTGTAGAATCAAGGGTTCTACCGGAGTTTCGCCATGCCGTTCCAGCCCCTGACCCAGGAACCCGAGATCCAGCGCCGCTGGCTCGAGTCCGGCGCCTTCCGCGCCAAGCGGTCCGGGGAGCTGCTGCCGGGCTCCAAGACCTTCTACATGCTGGTGATGCTGCCCTACCCCTCGGGCCGCATCCACATGGGCCACGTGCGCAACTACACCCTGGGCGACGTGACGGCCCGCTTCCGCCGGATGAAGGGCTACGAGGTCATGCACCCGCTTGGTTGGGACAGCTTCGGCCTGCCGGCGGAGAACGCCGCCATCAAGCACGGCATCCACCCCGCCATCTGGACCCGCAAGAACATCGAGGAGATGAAGGGCCAGATCCAGAAGATGGGCATCAGCTACGACTGGGACCGCGAGATCGCCAGCTTCCAGGACGACTACTACCGCTGGAACCAGTGGCTCTTCCTCAAGATGTGGGAGGCCGGCGATGTCTTCCGCGCCATGCGCACCGTGAACTGGTGCGAGGCGCTGGGCACCGTGCTGGCCAACGAGCAGGTGGTGGACGGCAAGGACGAGCGCACGGGCTTCCCGGTGGTGCAGAAGCCCCTGGAGCAGTACTTCTTCAAGACCACGAAGTACGCCGACGAGCTGCTCGAGTGCCTGGACGGCCTGGACTGGCCCGAGAACGTGAAGACCATGCAGCGCAACTGGATCGGGCGCTCCGAGGGCGCGCGCCTGGCCTTCGATCTCGAGGGTGATGGCCAGGTGGAGGTCTTCACCACGCGCCTGGACACGCTCTTCGGCGTCACCTTCATGGCTCTCAGCACGGAGCACCCGGTCATCGAAAAGGCCGCCGAGACCGATGCGGCGCTGAAAACCTTCTGTGACCAGGTGGCTTCTGTCAGCCGCGAGGAGCGCCTCACCAGCGACGTGAAGCTGGGCCACCGCACGGCGCTTTCGGTCATCCACCCCTTCACGGGCGACAAGGTGCCCGTCTTCGCCGCCAACTACGTGCTCATGGACTACGGCACCGGCGCGGTCATGGGCGTGCCCGCCCACGACGAGCGCGACCACGAGTTCGCGGAAAAGTACGGACTGCCCATCCCTCAGGTCATCGAGGCCGAGAGCGAGTGGGACCTCGGCACCCTGGTGAACAGCGGCGAGTTCACGGGCATGAAGAGCGAGGATGCCGTCACGGCCATGGTGGCCAAGCTCAACGGCTGCGCCGAGAAGACCACCACCTACAAGCTCAAGGACTGGGGCCTCAGCCGCCAGCGTTACTGGGGCACACCCATTCCCACCGTGCATTGCCCGGCCTGCGGTGTCGTGGCCGAGAAGGCCGAGAACCTCCCCGTGCGCCTCCCCGAGGATGTCGCCTTCACCGGCCATGGTCCATCGCCCCTCACCACATCTTCTTCCTTCTTGGACACGAAGTGTCCAAGCTGCGGAGCGGCTGCCCGTCGTGAAACGGATACGATGGACACCTTCGTGGACAGCAGCTGGTACTGGCTGCGCTACCTGGATCCCAAGAATACGGAGCTGCCCTTCGCCAAGGCGGAAAGCGACGCCTGGATGCCCGTGGACCTCTACGTGGGCGGCATCGAGCACGCCACCATGCACCTCATCTACGCCCGCTTCTTCTACAAGGTGCTGCGCGACCTGGGCCTGGCCTCGGGCCCCGAACCCTTCCAGAAGCTCATCTGTCAGGGCATGGTGCTGAAGGACGGCTCGAAGATGAGCAAGTCCAAAGGCAACATCGTCGATCCCGACGAGGTCATCTCCAAGTACGGCGCGGACGCGCTGAGGCTCTTCATGATCTTCGCGGCGCCCATCGAGAAGGAGATCGACTGGACGGGCTTCGAGGGCATCGAGGGGGCCAGCCGCTTCCTCAAGCGCGTCACCCGCATGGTGGAGGACCATGCCGTCACTGGCGCGTTGCTACCCGCCAAGGACCAGCTCAGTGCCGAGGAGAAGGCGCTGCTCATCAAGCTCAACCAGACCATCGCCCGGCTCACGGACGATCTGGAGCGCCGCTACCAGTTCAACACCGTGGTCTCGGGCCTCATGGAGCTGTCCAACGCGCTGGGTGATCTCCCGGCGAATGCGCCGCATCGCAGCGCGGTCATGCAGCACGCGCTCGACGCCTTCGTGCGGATGATGTCCCCCGTGGCGCCCCACCTGGCCGAGCAGCTCTGGAATCAGCTCGGGAAGCCGGGCCTCTGCATGCAGGCCGCCTGGCCCGAGGCAGATGCGCAGTATCTGGAAGCCGACGAGGTGCTCGTGGTGGTGCAGGTGAACGGCAAGGTGCGCGGCCGCATCACAGTGCCGGCCCATGCGGATGAGAACCAGCGCCGCGAGGCGGCCCTGGCCTGCGCCGAGGCCCAGACCCACCTGGCGGGCAAGGAGATCGTGAAAGTGGTCCTGCCTCCCGGCGGCAAGCTGGTGAGCATCGTGGTGAAAGGTTGATACCGTGACGAACTTCCTCCCTCCTGTCGTTGATACCGTCCTGGACCTGGTGGGGAACACGCCCCTGCTGCGTCTCACTCGCTTCGCACCGGGGCTCCAGCTCTTCTCGAAATTGGAGTATCTGAACCCCGGCGGCAGCGTGAAGGACCGCATCGGCGTGGGCATGATCCGGGCCGCCGAGGCCCTGGGCCAGATCAAGCCCGGCCTCAGCACCATCATTGAGCCCACGGCGGGCAACACGGGCGTGGGCCTGGCCATTGCGGCCAAGGCCCTGGGTTATCGCTGCATCCTCTGCGTGCCCACCAAGTACAGCCGCGAGAAGATGATGCTCATGAAGGCCCTGGGCGCCGAGCTGGTGCTCATCCCCAAGGAAAAGGGCATGGTGGGCGCCATCGAGAAGTGCAAGGAGCTGGCCGCCAGCATCCCGCATTCCTTCGTGCCCCAGCAGTTCGACAATCCCAGCAACCCGGACAGCCACTACGCCACCACGGGGCCGGAAATCTGGACCCAGATGGAGGGCCGGGTGGACGCCGTGGTGCTCGGCGCCGGCAGCGGCGGCACCTTTACGGGCATCGCCCGCTACCTGAAGGAGAAGAACCCGAAGATTCAGGCCGTGGTGGTACAGCCCGTCGGCTCGGTGTACTGCGGCGCGCCTGTGGGCGAGTGGGTGGTGGAAGGCGTGGGCAACGGGTTCATTCCTGCCAGCCTCGATCTCTCCCTCGCGGACCGGATCATCGATGTGGCCGAT
>DASXUH010000125.1:0-16967 GCA_036504935.1 Geothrix sp.
ATCGACGACGCCCGCCAGGCCCTGAACCTGGGCGTGGGCATGGTGCTGGTGGTGAAGCCCGAGCTGGCCGGCGACGTGCTGGCCCACCTGCACGCCGACGAGGAACCCGCTTGGGTGCTGGGCAAGCTGGTGAAGGGTTCCGGCGTGGTGACCTACCGATAGGTCAAAGCATCAAAGCGGATCAGGAATCTGAACCGCAGATGACGCAGATGGCGCAGATGTAAATCAGAGATTGGACTCTCCGCGCAGCGGCATACGAACCATCGCGGGTGTGAGGGGCCGTGTAATCTGAAGTGCATCTTTTTTATCTGTGCCATCTGCGTCATCTGCGGTTAACGGCTTTCTTCCCGAGGTGCCCGTGGCGACTGAACCGAGCAAGGCCAGCCGCCTCGGCCTCCTGGATCCCCTCCGCGGCATCCTGGCGGTGTGCGTGGCGGTGTACCACCTGGGTGTGTGGTTCAACCTCTCGCAGTCGGGCGGCGGCGCGAACATCGCCATGGCGCGCCTGGGGAACTACAGCGTGTCGGCCTTCTTCGTGCTGAGCGGCTTCGTGCTGTTCCGCACCACGCCCTGGAGCCGTGTCCGGAAGGAGGGCCCCGGCCGCTTCTGGCTGCGGCGCTTCCTGCGGCTGGCGCCGGTCTTCTACCTGGCCTGCGTGCTGAACGTGATCTTCCGCCTGGGCATGGGGCCCGAGGTGTCGCTCCGCTTCATCCTCGAGAACCTGACGCTGACCTTCGGGGCCATCCATCCCAACCACGCCCTGGTGACGGGCGGCTGGTACGTGGGCCTGGTGGCGCTGCTGTACTTCGCCTATCCCGCTCTGGCCTGGCTGCGCGAGCAGGGTGGGCTCTGGTTTCTCGGGGCGCTGGCCCTGGGCCTCTGGGCCTGGAGCCTGCCGTCCACCCTGCACGGCGTGATGGAGCAGCCCCTGTGGAACCGCTTCCATACCTATGTCCTGGCCCCCAACCAGCTGTTCCTCCTGGCCTGGGGCGCCCTGCTGGCGGGGCTCCACGTCGCCACAGAGAAACGGCTGGAGCCCAAGCTCGCCCTGCTGCTGGCCCTGCCGCTGGTGTGGCTGCTGATCAAGCCCACGCCCCGGTTCTTCGATCACCTGGCGGCCCTCACGGGCTGGCTCCGCTACGGCTACGTGCTGGCGGTGACCGGGCTGGTGGCCCTGGCGGCCTTCACGCGGGACGGAGACTCCGGCTGGTTCGGCAAGGCCCTCACGCACCTGGGCGCCTGGAGCTATGGCCTCTACCTGCTGCACCCCTTCACCATGAAGCTGGTGGCGCCGCACCTGACCGGACGGGCCGGCTTTGCGCTGTCCCTGGGCCTGGCGATCCTGGCCGCCTGGGCGGTCCATCGGTGGATCGAGGAGCCCATGGGGAAGCTGGGGCGGGGCTGAAAGCGTTCATTCCGCCCACAGCGCCTGCAGGGGCAGGGCCCACAGACCCGGGCCGAAGGGGAGGATCTCGCGGCCGGTGTAGAGCACCACACCACAGGTGAAGCGCTCCCCGGTGAGTTCCTGGAACAGGCGGAGCCCCTTGAAATCCGAAGCTCCCACGGTGGACGAGGCCTTCACCTCAATGCCCACCAGCCGGCGCCGCCGATCCTCGAGGACCATGTCCACCTCCTGTCCCGCACTGGTGCGGACATGGAAGAGGCTCGGCCGGGTCTTGGACCAGGGCGCGCTCTTGATCACCTCCATGACGGCGAAGGTCTCGATCATGGCCCCGAGAGCCGGGGAATCCTGCAGGGCCTCGGGATCCACACCCAGGAGGTGGCCCAGCAGGCCCGCGTCGTTGAGATACACCTTGGGGGTCTTGGCCAGCCGCTTCCCCAGGTTTTCAAACCAGGGGGGCAACTCCACGAGCAGGTAGAGCGTCTGGAACAGGGTGAGATAGCGTCGGAGGGTGACTTGGCCGAGGCCCAAGGTGCGTCCGAGGTCCGCGACATTGAGTGGGCTGCCACTCCGGGCGGCCACGGTCTGGAGGAGGCGGGGCAGCTGAGCCAAGCCTTCGATGGCGGCAAGGTCCCGGACATCCCGCTGGATCAGGGTGTTCAGGTAGGCCTCGAACCAGCGGGTGCGGTCGCCAAAGGTCTCCCGAGCCACGGCTTCGGGGTAGCCCCCGGCCGCGATGCGGCGGAACAGCTCTTCCCGGTCGATCCTGGAAACTCGGAGGCGCTCCGGATGGCCATTGAAGCAGGCATCCACGAAGCCCGGATGGAGGGAATCCAGTTCGGCCTGGGCCAAGGGCCAGAGTGTGAGGACTTCCATACGGCCCGCCAGGCTGTCCGCGACTTTCGGGAGGGCCAGGACATTGGCGGACCCCGTGAGGATGAACCGTCCGGGGCGACGGTCCCGATCCACCGTGGCCTTGATGGGCAGGAGGAGGCCCGGAGCCCGTTGGACCTCGTCGAGGATGGTGCAAATCCCCAGGGCGCCGATGAAGCCTTCCGGATCCGCCTGGGCGGCGGCCAGGACGCCGAGATCATCAAGCGTCCGGTAGTCCGCCTCAGGGCCGAGGGCCCGCACCAGGGTGCTTTTCCCCGTCTGACGGGCGCCCGCCAGGAAGACCACGGGGGTGTCCCCCAGGGCCCGATCCATCGCCGGGGCAAGGTTTCGCGGATACATGGTGAAAATCTAACATTTATTGTTGGATTTTCAACCATCTGTGCGTGAATTTTCTACGAACCTGCCCCGATCCGCGCGTAGAAGCTGGTGCGGCGGAGGTTCTCCTCGACCTTGAAGGCCTGCTGCAGGGGCGGGAAGGCGCGCTGCTCGCAGTCCGTGCGCTCGCAGAGGCGGCAGGTGACGCCCACGGGGACGGGGGGCTGGTCCAGACGCAGGCTGTCGGCGTAGATCAGCTCCTTGGCGTGGCCCATCTCGCAGCCCAGGCCCAGGGCCTGCATGGCGTGCTGGCCCCGGTAACCGCCCGTGTCCTTCTGGATGGTGCGGGCGATGCAGAAGTACTTGCGGCCGTCCGGCATCTCGCTGAGCTGGGTGCGGATGAGGCCCGGCGTGAGGAAGGCCGCGTGGGCGTTCCAGCGGGGGCAGGCGCCGGAGAAGCGCGCGAAGCGGATGCCCGAGGCGGAGAAGCTCTTGGAGATGTTCCCGGCGATGTCGATGCGCAGGAAGTGGAAGGGCACGCCTTCGGAGCCCGGCCGACGCAGGGTGGTGAGGCGGTGGCAGACCTGCTCGAAGCTGGCCTGGAAGCGCCGGGCCAGGATGTCGATGTCATAGCGCTCGGCCCTGGCCGCCTTCAGGAACCGCTCGTAGGGCATGAGCACGGCGCTGGCGAAGTAGTTGGCCAGGGCCACCCGGGCCAGGGCGCGGGAGGCGTCGGTGCGCAGCAGCGGGTGGGCCGCGAGCTGGTCCAGCAGGTCGCTGTGGTCCAGCAACGCGAGCTGATGCGCGAGCTGGAAGGTCCGGCTGCGCTGGGGCAGCAGCTCGGAGAGGCTGAGCGTGCGCTGCTTTGGATCGAAGCGGCGCAGCAGGCCGGGACCTTCGGAGAGCCGGTGGACTTTCACCTGGATGCCCCGGAGCTCGTAGGCCGCCACCAGGCCGGGGTAGGGATGGTCGGTGTCCAGCGCGGCACTGGTCCACAGGGCTTCAGCGGCGGACTCCAGCTCCGGGAAGTGGTTCATGGCCTGCTGGATGAAGTCGCCGACCTCCTCCGAAGGCAGGCGGGTGGCTTCGGGATCGAAGCCCTGGCCGTCGCTCAGCTTGGCGGCCAGGGTGGCCAGGCTCTCCTGGGAGTGCTGGTAGGCGCGGTACAGCTCGAAGACGCCCCGGGCCAGCTGGGGGCTGTTCTGCACCAGCTCCCGCACATCCTGGGCCTGGAGTCCCTGGGGTTCGAAGAGGGGATCGCCGAAGACCTCCATGAGATCGTCGGACAGGCGCTGGTCCTCCTCCGGGGCCAGGGCCTTGAGATCCAGGTGGAACTGCTGGGCCAGCCGGATGAGCAGGGGGGCCGTGAGGGGCCGCTTGTTCCCCTCGATGAGGTTCAGGTAGCTGGGGCTGATGCCCAGCGAGTCCGCCAGCTGGACCTGGCTCAGGCCCTCCTGGCGGCGGAGGAGGCGGATCTTGGCGCCGAGGCGGGCAGCGGGCTTGGTGGGGGCGGCGGAGGGCATGGGACCTCGTTTACATCAATTTACAAAATCAATGGAGAGGATTGACTGAAATTTTCTGTTCAACCCCTATCAAATCAGCCGTTCATTGACTCACCAAAGAATAGGTCAATCTTTGACACAACGCCACCCCCAACCCCTTTCCAAGGTGCCCCATGACCCCCAAGTTCCCCATCCCCCCCCTCGAGGACAACTTCGCGGCCCACCGCTGGGAGGGCATCACCCGGCCCTACGGCCCCGAGACCGTCAAGAAGCTCCGCGGCAGCCTCCGCATCGAGCACACCCTGGCCCAGCTGGGGGCCCGCAAGCTCTGGAGGCTGCTCCAGAACGACGAGCCCACGCGGGCCCTGGGCGCCCTCAGCGGCGGCCAGGCGGTCCAGATGGCCAAAGCCGGCCTGAAGGCCATCTACTGCTCCGGCTGGCAGGTGGCGGCGGACGCCAACCTCTCGGGCCAGACCTACCCCGACCAGAGCCTCTACCCCGCCAACTCGGTGCCCGCCCTGGTGAAGCGCCTCAACGGCGCCCTCCAGCGGGCGGACCAGGTCGAGCACGGCGAGGGCGGCGTGAGCCGCGACTGGTTCCTGCCCATCGTGGCGGACGCCGAGGCCGGCTTCGGCGGCCCCCTGAACGCCTACGAGCTGATGAAGGGCATGATCGAGGCCGGCGCCTCCGGCGTCCACTTCGAGGACCAGCTCTCCAGCGAGAAGAAGTGCGGCCACCTAGGCGGCAAAGTGCTGATCCCCACGGGCCACTTCATCCGCACCCTGGTGGCGGCCCGCCTGGCGGCGGACGTCATGGACACGCCCACCCTCATCATCGCCCGCACGGATGCCGACTCGGCGCGCCTCATCACCTCCGACATCGACGAGCGCGACCGGCCCTTCCTCACGGGGGAGCGCACGCCCGAGGGCTTCCACCGCATCACCGGCGGCGTGCAGATGGCCATCGCCCGCGCCAAGGCCTACGCCCCCTACGCGGACCTCATCTGGTGCGAGACCTCCACGCCCGACCTGAAGGAGGCCCGCGAGTTCGCCGAGGGCGTCCACGCCGAGTTCCCCGGCAAGCTGCTGGCCTACAACTGCTCGCCCTCCTTCAACTGGAAGAAGAAGCTGTCGGACGAGGAGATCGCCACCTTCCAGCGGGAGCTGAACGCCCTGGGCTACAAGTTCCAGTTCATCACCCTGGCGGGCTTCCACAGCCTCAACTTCGGGATGTTCGAGCTGGCCAACGCCTACCGCACCGAGCACATGACCGCCTACGCCCGGCTGCAGGAGGCCGAGTTCGCCGCCGAGGCGCAGGGCTACACGGCCACCAAGCACCAGCGCGAGGTGGGCACCGGCTACTTCGACGAGGTGGCCCAGGCCATCAGCGGCGGGCTGGCCTCCACCCTGGCCCTGGTGGGTTCCACCGAGTCCCAGCAGTTCCACTGACGGTTTGAGCCTGATGCTGGAGGTCTTCCGGGCCTTGTCCGGAAGACCTCCAGCATCAGGCTCTGGCCCGGCACGGTGTTGGGCTACTTGGTCACCGGGGTGGGCGTGGCCTTCTTTACTTCGGGGCTCTGGCCGCCGGTGACGCCTTCCCTGGTAGTGGGGGCCGCGGCGGCGGCCTTTGCACGCTCTGCGGCGTAGGTCTTCCCGGTGTGGTGGTAGGTGAGGTACTCGCCGAAGTAGACGGCCATGAGGTCGCTGCAGTCCTTGAAGAAGGCGAACCCGTGGTCCTTGCCCTCCTTCAGATCCACCGCCACGCCGGGCAGGTCCTTCACGGCCTGGGCGTTCTCTGCGGCGTCCTTGTCGTCGCTGGAGGCGAGCACGAGCACGGACGGCCGGCTGCGGAGCACGGCCCCCTTCAGCCGGTCCCGGGCATCGGCCCCGAAAGCGCCGGTGCCGGCTGGGCTCAGGCTGAGGACCGCCACCGGCTTCACCTCCGGCGCGGCCAACAGGACGGAGAAGCCGCCCACGCTGGAGCCCGCCAGGCCGAGGCGGCGGCCGTCCACACCCGGCTGCTTGCGGAGCCAGGCGGCGGCCTGGGCCAGGTCCGCGGGGATGTGGTCGAAGCCCACGGCCTTGGCCGAGGCCATGAAGTCGGCGGTGACCCGGGTCTCGGCCCCGTCCTTCATGGCGCTGTCGCCGTGGCCGCGGAGATCCAGGGCCAGCACGCCGATGCCCCGGGCCAGGAGCTTGTCGGTGAGGGGCGCCCAGCCGGTGCGGTCCGAGGCGAACTGGTGGGCCAGGATCACCACGGGAGCCTTGCCCTTCGTGCCGGGCAGCGTCAGCGTGCCCTTGAGGGCGAACCCGTCGGCGCTGGTGAGGGCCATGCTGGTGGAGGACGGCGCGGCGGCCAACGTGGAGGCCAGGGGAGCGGCCGCGATCAGGGCCGCAAGAGGAGCCAGCAGACGGAGTGCGCGCATGGGAACCTCGGAGAAGTGCCCTACTGTAACACCCGAGTTCCTGAGTCTCTGAGGTATAAAAGAAAGCTTCCGCTCTTTCGAGGTGCCCATGTCCGCCCAGACCCCCGACGCCATCCTGCAGGAAACCAAGCGCCGCATGCATGCGTCCGTGGAGGCGCTGAAGAAGGAGATGGCCACCATCCGCACGGGCCGGGCCAACGCCAGCCTGCTGGACAACGTGCACGTCGAATACTACGGCTCCATGGTGCCCCTCAACCAGATGGGCACGGTCTCGGTGCCCGAAGCCGGGATGCTGGTGGTGACGCCCTTCGACAAGAGCGCCATCAAGGCCGTGGAGACGGCCATCCTCAAGTCGGACCTGGGCATCAACCCCGGCAATGACGGCAACGTGATCCGCCTGCCCATCCCCATGCTCACGGAGGAACGCCGCCGGGAGCTGGTGAAGGTGCTCCACCGCCTGGGCGAGGAGATCAAGACCGGTGTGCGCAACATCCGCCGGGACGCTAACGAGGACGTGAAGAAGCTCGAGAAGCTCAAGGAAGGCCACATCTCCGAGGACGCCGCCAAGAAGGCCCTGGATGACATCCAGAAGCTCACCGACGCCCACACCAAGGAGATCGACGAGGCGCTGAAGCACAAGGAAGCGGAGATTCTCAAGGTCTGAGTCCTCGGTCCTCGGTCCTCAGTTTTCAGCATTCAGCCGCCCTCGGCCTGGAGTTCCATGCCCAGCCTTCCCGCGCTCCTCCTCCTCATGCTTGCCGCGCTGACGGCGGGGTTCATCGATGCGGTGGTGGGCGGGGGCGGGCTGATCACCGTGCCCGCACTGATGATCGGCCTGCCTGCGGGCACGCCGCTGCCCACGCTGCTGGGCACCAACAAGGTGGTGGCGGTCACGGGCACGACCATGGCGGCGGGCAAGTTCCTCCGCTCGGGGGCCCTCTCCTGGCGGGAGATGGTGGTGCCGGTGCTGGCCTCGGCCCTGGGGGCCTCGGGCGGCGTCTGGCTCACCTACCGGGTGCATGCGGACTTCCTGAAGCCGGTCATGCTGGGCCTGCTGGTGGTCATGCTGGCCTTCACCCTGCTGAAGCCAGACCTGGGCAGCCTGCACGCCCCCCGGTACGGCCTCCACCACCAGCGCGGCCTGGCGGCGGCCATCGCCCTGGCCCTGGGCTTCTATGACGGTTTCTTCGGCCCCGGCACGGGCTCGGTGCTGATCTTCCTGTTCGTGGCGGCGCTGGGGTTCGACTTCCTGCGGTCGTCCGCCCTGGCCAAGAGCGTGAACTGGGCCTCGAACCTCACGGCCATGACGCTCTTCGTGTGGCAGGGCAGCTGGCTTCCCTCGGTGGCCCTCGGCATGGCCGCGGCCAACGGGGTGGGGGGCTACCTCGGCGCCCACGTGGCCCTCAACAGGGGCAGCCGCTGGGTGCGGGGCGTCTTCATCAGTGTGGTGGGGGCCTTGATTCTGCGCTTGGGCTGGCAGGTGCTCCGCGGCTGAAACGGGCATTCCAATTCCCTCGGCGCCCGCCTAGGCTAGTGCGATGCCCTCCCGTCACCGTCCCTTCGCCTGGGACGTCCTCATCCGAGCCTTGAGATTCTTCTACCTGCTGTGGGGCGGGATGCTGCTGTCCACCCTGGCCTTCTATGGCCGGTTGAAGCTGCCCCCGGCCTTCTGGCATTGGCCCGACCTGTGCCGCGCCCTCATGGGGCCCTGGGGACGGGCTCTGGCCCTGGGTTTCGGGCTGGTGATGTGCCTGGCGGCCCTCCTGGAGGTCTGGGAGCTGGTGGACCGGCTGCTGGTGCGCTTCATGGGCGAGTCGGAGCACTGAGCCGGAAACGCCTCTTGGTGAATCGGGCCCTTTTGGCGATCCTGGAGCCTTGGGCTTGAACCCTTTCCGGGTTCGGGCCATTCAAGAAGCGTGTGTCGGGAGGCATGGGGTATGGCCCAAGTGGTTCGTGGAATGATGGGGATGGGACTGATGCTGGGCGCGGCCGCCCTGCCGGCGCTGGCCCAGAGCATGGCCCTTCCGGCCGCCGATCCCGTGGGCATTGCCCGCAGCGGGGCCCAGGTGGCGTATGGCTACAGCCTGGAGGCGGCCACGGCCAATCCCGCGCTGCTGTCCTCCCTGAAGGAGAAGACCGGCTTCTACGCCGCCGCGGGGATGGAGTTCGCCTCCACCCAGCAGAGCCTGGAGTCGAACCAGCACACCTCGTACAGCTTCGACCGCAACCGCGTCATCGGTGGCTTCGGCCTGGCCGCGCGCCTGTCGCCCACGCTCACCCTCGGGTTGAAGCTGGACGAGCCGTACCTCCGCCACGGGAAGCTCCTGGACAAGACCCCCAGCCGGTACTTCGGCGACGGCATCGATCTGTCCGCCCACCGCCTGGAAGGGCAGGCGGCCTGGGCCCTCAGCCCCAACATGTCCATCGGCCTGGGTCTCGGCGTGGCCAGGCTCGGTTTCGAATCGAGCAGCGTCATGCGCCTCGGCGTGCCCCTCGATCCCTCCCAGCCCGTGTCGGGGACCAATCCCGTGCAGGGCCTGGTGGAGCAGCGGGTGGCCCAGAATGGAAACAAGGTGGTCCCGAGCTATTCGCTGGGCTTCCGCTGGGCCCTCAGCCCCCGCTGGACCCTGGGCGCCACGCACCAGTCCGGCCTGAAGGGCGACCTCGGCCTGCACGCTGGCTACCGGAATGCCGACTTGGGCCTCTATGCCAATGACGGCCTCAGCGCGGCCCCCCTGGGTACCGCGTCCCGGGCCGCCGCGCTGCTGGGGGTTTCGGCTCCGGTGGCAGCCGGGTCGAGGACGCTGGAATTGCCCTCGCAGACCGCGATGGGCATCCGGCACCGCGCCCATCCGATGGTGACCTGGGAGGCGGATCTCCGCTGGACGTCCGCGGGCCTGCGGGTCCCCTCCTTCGCCCTGGTGGACACCCCTTCGGGCCAGGTGACGGCCCCGGCGGAGCTGCCCCGCGGCAAGGGCCACTTCGGTGTCAGCGCCTCGGTGGAGGTGGAACTCGGAAAGTTCTGGACCTTGCGGGGCGGCCTGGCCCTCGACCAGCGCGCGGTGGAGGAGGCCCAGATCGAGCCCCTGCTGGGCGGATCGCGCACCGCCGCCTTCTCCGTGGGCGCCGGGTACAAGACCTGGGGCGGGGAGCTGAACCTCGGCTACCAGTTCCGCCAGAGCGAGGACATGGACACCCGTCGGCTGGATGGAGTCTGGAGCGCCTCCGGCTTCCGCGGCACGGGCACCCGCTCGCGCGTGGAGGGCATGGGACACCTCCTGGCCATCGGCTACAAGAGGACCTTCTAGCCATGCGCCGGAGCCGGTCCTAGATGCGCTACCTCGGCCCCCACGCCTGCGAGGAGGCCCTGGCGCGGGGCGAGCTCCACACGGTCTGGATGGCGCCTGCGGCTTTCGGGCGCATGGCGAAGTTCATCGCCGAGGCCCGGGGCGCAGGCGTGGTCATCCACCGCGAGCCCATGGAGGGCCTGGATCGGCGCGGCCAGGGGCAGCGCCACCAGGGCGTGCTGGGCGAGGGCGGACCGTTCGCCTACGCGGAGCTCGAGGAGATCATGGCCCGCATCAAGGCCAAGGGCGACGCGGCGCTGGTGCTGGCGCTGGACGGCGTGACCGATCCCCACAACCTGGGTGCCATCCTGCGTTCCGCGGCGGGTGCCGCGGTGGATGGCGTCATCCTGCCCGAGCGGCGCTCCGCGGCCGTGAACGAAACCGTGGTACGCGCGAGCGCGGGCACGGCCGGCCGCGTACCCGTGTGCCGCGTGGTGAACCTGGGCCGCGCCCTGGACGACCTGAAGGAGGCCGGCGCCTGGATCTACGGCCTGGCGGCCGGCGAGGGCAGCCGCGACTATCTCGAGGAGCCCTTCGACCGCGCCACGGTGCTGGTGATGGGGGCCGAGGGCGAGGGCCTGCACCTCAAGATTCGCGAGCGCTGCGACGGCCTGTTGCACATCCCCATGCCCGGCGGCATCGAGAGCCTGAACGTTTCCGCCGCCGCGGCGGTGACGCTCTTCCGGGTGCTGGCGCGGCGGGGCGAGGCCTCGTCCGAAGTTTCCCCTTGAGGCACCCCTGGACGCGTGATATCTTTCGAGTTCCCTGTCAGGAAAGCCCTGCCTCGCAGCGAGCCTGACACGGAGCCCCGATAGGGGTTCCGAGGGGAAGTTTTCCGGGTTTCCCGGGAAGCATTGACAAGCCCCGGGAGGGGCGACGGACAAGCATGCCGAGATGGCCGAGTGGTTAATGGCAGCAGACTGTAAATCTGCCACGCATCGCGTTACGGAGGTTCGAATCCTTCTCTCGGCACCAGTCCTCCGGGCACCCCGGAACTCTGGAACCTGATCTCGGGTTTCCACCGCGGGAATAGCTCAGTTGGTAGAGCGTCAGCCTTCCAAGCTGAATGTCGCGGGTTCGAACCCCGTTTCCCGCTCCACCCTCCCCGTTCGCCGGTTTCCGGCTGACGGCAAGGCACCCCCGCCGCGTTCCACACCGGCGGGAAGGTTCAAGGCCCACATAGCTCAGTGGTAGAGCACTTCCTTGGTAAGGAAGAGGTCACCGGTTCAAGCCCGGTTGTGGGCTCCACCCTTCGCACTGTTCAACCTTCATTCTCTCTTCCACCTTTCAGGAGGCACCCGTGGCCAAAGAGAAATTCGACCGTTCCAAGCCCCACGTCAACATCGGCACCATTGGCCACGTGGACCACGGCAAAACCACTCTGACCGCAGCCATCACCTTCATCCTCGCGAAGAAGTTCGGCGGCGAGACCAAGTCGTACGACCAGATCGACTCCGCGCCCGAAGAGAAGGCCCGCGGGATCACGATCAACACCGCCCACGTCGAGTATCAGACCGAGAAGCGCCACTACGCGCATGTCGACTGCCCCGGCCACGCTGACTACGTGAAGAACATGATCACCGGCGCGGCCCAGATGGATGGCGCCATCCTCGTGGTCGCCGCCACCGACGGCCCCATGCCCCAGACCCGTGAGCACATCCTGCTCGCCCGTCAGGTCGGCGTGCCCTACATCGTGGTCTTCATGAACAAGATCGACATCGCCGATCCCGAGCTCGCTGAGCTGGTCGAGATGGAAATCCGCGACCTGCTGTCCTCCTACCAGTACCCCGGCGACGAGATCCCCATCATCAAGGGTTCCGCCCGTCTGGCCCTGGATCACGCCGACACCCCCGATCATCCGGACTGCAAGTGCATCCTTGAGCTCATGGATGCCGTCGATGCCTACATCCCCAATCCTGTCCGCGCCATCGACAAGCCCTTCATCATGCCTGTCGAGGACGTGTTCACGATCACCGGCCGCGGCACCGTGGTGACCGGCCGCATCGAGCAGGGCATCGTGAAGGTGGGCGAGGAGATCGAGATCATCGGCCTCAAGGACACCGTCAAGAAGGTCGTGACCGGCGTCGAGATGTTCCGCAAGTCCCTGGACCAGGGCCAGGCTGGCGACAACGCCGGCATCCTGCTCCGCGGCGTGGAGCGCAAGGACGTGGAGCGCGGCCAGGTGCTCGCCAAGCCCGGCAGCATCACCCCGCACACCAAGTTCAACGCCCAGGTGTACGTGCTGACCAAGGAAGAGGGCGGCCGCCACACCCCGTTCTTCAACAAGTACCGCCCCCAGTTCTACTTCCGCACCACCGACGTGACCGGCTCCATCGAACTCGAGGCCGGCCGCGAGATGGTGATGCCCGGCGACAACGTCACCCTGACGGTCGAGCTGATCCAGCCCATCGCCATGGACAAGGGCCTGAAGTTCGCCATCCGCGAGGGTGGTCGTACGGTAGGCGCCGGCAACGTGGGCGAGATCCTGGCCTAAAGCCAGACCCGCCCGATTTAGGAGGTTCCCATGCGCGACATCGTTCACTTGCAGTGCACGGAATGCAAGCGTAAGAACTACAGCACCACCAAGAACAAGAAAACCACCACGGGCAAGCTTGAGTTCAACAAGTTCTGCCGTTTCTGTGGCGGATACAAGATTCACCGCGAGGCCAAGTAGCCCCGGTCGAAGGGTTCCCGCCCGGCTCCCACCAGAAGCCGGGCGGTCCCACAGGGGAGTAGCTCAGCTGGTAGAGCAGCGGACTCCAAATCCGCAGGTCGCGGGTTCGAACCCTGTCTCCCCTGCCACCTTCCCGGCCCCGGCGAACCCGCTCGGGGCCAGGTTTTTCTCACCGAATCCTTTCCACGGGGTCCATCGTGATCGGCGCCATCAAGCAGCAGGCCAGGGATCTGTTCGCGGAACTCGACCGGGTGGACTGGCCCAGCAAAGAGAAAGTGCTGACGTCCACTTGGACGGTGGTGCTCATCTCGGTGTTTGTCGGCGTCTTCCTCTGGTCCGTGGACTGGGTCTTCTCCAAGGGCTTCGCGTACTTCTTCTTGAAGACGCGGTGAGCCGGAGGCAGCCATGACCGATCTCATGAGCACCCCCCCGCAGGACACGGTGGTTCCCGCCCAGCCTCAGGGGCGCGAACTCAAGTGGTTCATCATCCACACCTATTCGGGCTATGAAGCCAAGGTGATGGAACACCTCCGCCAGCGCATCAAGATGGAAGAGCGCGACGAGAACTTCGGGGACATCCAGATCCCCGAGGAGACCTACGAGGAGATGAAGGTCGACGCCAAGTCCGGCAAGAAGGAACGCGTCGTCAAGAAGCGCAAGTCGTTCCCTGGCTACCTGCTCGTGCAGATCCAGGTGGAGCGCAAGTCCGGTGGCTCGGTCGAGATGGCCGATGCCGACTGGCATCTGGTGCGCAATACGCCCAAGGTGACCAGCTTCGTGGGGGCCAACAAGAAGCGGCCCACGCCCCTGACGGACGAGGAAGTCCGCCAGATCATGCACCACACGGAAGAGACCCAGGAGAAGCCCAAGCCCAAGTATCACTTCGAGAAGGGCGAGAAGGTCCGCATCATCGACGGCCCCTTCGCCAACTTCGAGGGCGACGTGGAAGAGATCCACGAGGAGCGCTCCACCATCAAGGTCATGGTCACCGTCTTCGGGCGTTCCACCCCTGTGGAGCTGGATTTCATCCAGGTCGAAAAACGCTAGGGCGTTTTTCGACCTTTTCAAGTAGAATTTCTAGTCCCGGTCCCTTAGGACCGGGACGTTTTCAACCCGGTCGGCGTCCTCGATGGCGCCCGGCCCTCAAGGCGGACGTCGCCGGCATGCGCCGGAATCCTCCGCGGGAGAACAAGACATGGCAAAGAAGGTTACCGGCTACATCAAGCTGCAGCTGCCCGCGGGCGAGGCCACCCCGGCCCCTCCCGTCGGTCCCGCGCTGGGCCAGCACGGCGTCAACATCATGGAGTTCGTGAAGCAGTTCAACGCGAAGTCGGTCGGTTCCGTGGAGAAGGGCACCACCCTTCCCGTGGTCATCACCGTCTACGCCGATCGCAGCTTCAGCTTCATCCTCAAGACGCCTCCCGCCGCCGTGCTGATCATGAAGAAGCTCGGCCTGCCCAAGGGCAGCGCCACGCCCAACAAGGACAAGGTCGGCAAGATCACCAAGGCGCAGCTCGCCGAGATCGCCAAGGTGAAGATGCCCGACCTCACCGCCGGCAGCCTCGAAGCCGCCATCCGTTCCATCGCCGGCTCCGCCCGCTCCATGGGCGTCGAAGTCGTCGATTAGCGCCGATCTTTTTCGCGTGGGTCCCAATCCCACGCGACATTCTTTCTTGCCTTTGATTTTGTTGGAGAGCCGCGCCGTGCGGCGATCCCGGCCACCGCGACCGTCATCGCGGGAGATTGTTCGAATGGAGCCAATATGGCAAAACCTGGAAAGAAGTACCGGGCTGCCGCGGCCAAGATCGAAGATCGCCCCTATGAGCTGAAAGATGCGCTCACCGTCGTGAAGGACGCGGCCTACGCCAAGTTCGACGAGACGGTCGAAGTGCACATGCGGCTCGGAGTGGATCCCCGCCACGCGGACCAGATGGTCCGCGGCACCATCGTCCTGCCCCACGGAACGGGCAAGACGATGCGCGTGGCGGTGATCGCGGGTGGCGAGAAGATCAAGGAAGCGGAAGCGGCGGGCGCCGAGATCGTGGGCGGGGATGAGCTGGTCGAGAAGATCGCCGGCGGCTTCCTCGACTTCGATGCCCTGGTCGCGACTCCCGACATGATGAAGGGCGTCGGTCGGCTGGGTAAGGTGCTGGGTCCCCGTGGCCTGATGCCCAACCCCAAGACCGGCACCGTGACCTTCGACGTGGTCAAGGCCATCAAGGAGATCAAGGCTGGCAAGGTGGAGTACCGCGTCGACAAGACCGGCATCATCCACGCGCCCGTCGGCAAGCTCTCCTTTGGCGTCGAGAAGCTCGAAGAGAACGCCAAGGCGCTCATTGATGCCGTCCACAAGGCCAAGCCTGCCACGGCGAAGGGCAAATACGTGAAGACGATGTACATCGCCTCCACGATGGGCCCCTCGGTCACCCTCAACACCACAAGCGTTGAGAAGTAGGAGGCCGACCATGGAAAAGAATCAGAAGATCTCCGAAGTCGCCGTGCTCAAGGAAACCTTCGCGTCCGCCACCTCGGCCGTCGTGATCGAATTCAAGGGCCTCGCGGTCGGGAAGGATACTGCCTTCCGCAAGAGCATCCGCGAGAGCAAGGCCCAGTACCGCGTCAGCAAGAACACCCTGCTCCGTCTGGCCGTGAAGGACACCACCTTCGAGGCTCTGGGCGGTCACTTCAAGGGCGCCAGCGCCGTGGCCACCACCAAGGACGACGTCGTCGCCCTGGCCAAGGCCATCAACGGCTTCCTGAAGGACAATCCCGCTGCCACCTTCAAGGCCGGCATCATGGATGGCAAGCAGATCGACGCCAAGCAGCTCCAGGTCCTGGCCGAGCTGCCGAGCCGCGATGTGCTGATCGCCAAGCTGCTCTACCTCATGACCTATCCGATCTCCGGTCTGGCGGTCGCCCTCGAGGGCATCCGCAAGCAGAAGGCCGGCGAGTAAGACGCACCCTCAACCCCGAATCCAAAACCATTCATTTGCATGTAGGAGACCCATCATGGCTCTCACCGCTGATCAGCTCATCGCTGAAATCGAAACCATGACCGTGCTTGACCTGGCCAACCTGGTCAAGGCCCTCGAGGACCGCTTCGGCGTGTCCGCCGCCGCCATGGCCGCTCCCGCCGCCGGCGGTGCCGCCCCGGCCGCCGCTGCTGAAGAGCAGACGGAGTTCAACGTCATCCTGACCGAGGCCGGCGCCAACAAGCTGAACGTCATCAAGGCCGTCCGCGAGATTGTCGCCGGCCTGGGCCTGAAGGAAGCCAAGGACCTCGTCGACGGTGCCCCCAAGCCCGTCAAGGAAGGCGTGGCCAAGGACGAGGCCGCCAAGATCAAGGAAAAGCTCGAGGCCGCTGGCGCCAAGGTCGAGATCAAGTAGTTCCTTTTCCTGCACTAACGCAAAGCGTAGGGTGCCTCGTGCACCTTGCGCTTTGCGGTTTTGTCTGGACATGGTACGATTATTCCTTCCGCCCGGTTCCTCGGGCGGTCCTGCCACCTTTAAAGGCCCCTGGTTGCGAAACGCCTTCCGCCGCAGCGCCAATCACCTTACTGGGCCGCTCCCTCCACCGATGGGTGGCGGGGTGGCCTTCGGTGTGCAGGCCTGCGCGACCCGCGCCGGGCACCCCTGATCCCTTCCCCGGGGCCGCGGCTCCGGGGGCACCGCCGTCTTTGCTCAAGGCCCGCAGCATCGCCTCACTGCTCCGCGTGCCGTTCATAGAAGGTTCCGCCAACTACATCTGGAGCGAACCATGAGTGTTCAGCAGAACATCTACCGCCAGCGCCACAACTTCTCGAAGATCCGGTCCCTGGTCCCCATTCCGAACCTGATCGACATCCAGAAGCGAAGCTACGACGAGTTCCTCCAGATGAACCTGCTCCACAGTGAGCGGGAAACCCGCGGCCTCAAGGCCGTGTTCGAGTCCATGTTCCCCGTGCACAACGGGAAGAACCCCGATGGCACCGACGCCACGCTGGAAGTCGAATTCCTCGACTACACCGTAGGCCACTGGGCCTGCAAGTGCGAAAAGTACCTGGGCCTCGAGCACCTCCGCACCGCCTGCAAGCAGTGTGGACACAGCATCGTGTCGGACCACCCGAAGGATCCCACGGTGGACTGCCCCAAGTGCGGCACGCGCAACAAGAATGCCGCCGCCATCTGTGACGTGTGCCAGGAGCCCGTCTCGATGAAGCAGAAGATGGGCATGGACGAGTGCGTCGAGCGCGGCGCCACCATGGCCGCCCCCCTGAAGATCCGCGTCCGCCTCAACCAGTTCGACAAGGACGACAAGGGCAACCGCCGCTTCAAGCAGAGCCAGGATTCGGAAGTCTACTTCGGCGACCTGCCGATCATGACCGACCGCGGCACCTTCATCATCAACGGCACCGAGCGCGTGATCGTG